>JAFUCF010000014.1 GCA_017459845.1 Candidatus Saccharimonadota bacterium | reverse complement strand
TTAATTCATTCATGGTGTATAATGTCTCCATGTCACCTTTCTGCTAATTATTAGTTAATGTTCTAAATAATATTTTAACTAGTGGAGGGTGACATTTTAATAAGTTAATATATATGGTGACATTATCATAAGTTAATAACATAGCTGGGCTGGTGCTATTTACTTTTTCCAGAGAGTGTGGTAGAATAGGGGGAGTTAATAATTTAAGGAACGATATGAAGAAAGCAGTGATTCTCGTAGGCGGGAAACAATATCTCGCTGCAGAGAAAGAGACCCTACGGGTGGACCTCCTCCCGGCAGGAACTAAAGAGCTTGAGCTGCCAGCCCTTCTCGTGATTGATGGCGATAAAACCACCGTTGGTGCGCCAGAGGTTAAGGGCGTAAAAGTCTCGGCCAAAGTAAAAGAAGAAATGGTAAAGGGCGATAAAGTACGCGTGATACGCTATCACTCTAAAAAGCGCGTGCACAAGGAAAATGGCCATCGCCAGAAGTACTCCGAGATTGAGATTACTTCAATTAAATAAAACAGAATTAAATACTTGAAAAAGCTCCCGTTTGGGAGCTTTCGTGTTATAATAGTTATATATATGGCGACGGTGATTTGTGTTTCTAATCAAAAGGGAGGTGTAGGTAAGACCACTACGGCGGTCAACCTTGCGTATTATCTGGGGAAAGATAAATTCCGCACGCTCTTGATTGATTTTGATCCGCAGGGGAACGCTACATCTGGGCTGGGGGTAGACAAAGAGACGCTGAAGAAAACCATGACAGACATCGCGATGGGGGAGGCAGGGCTAGATGAGGTAGTGATAGAGACTAAATACAAAAATCTTTCCTTAGCGCCAACATCTACAGACCTTGCCAATGCGGAGGTGGAGATGGCTGGGCTAAAGCAAAAATTCGTGTGCTTAAAACAGGCGATTATGGCGGTAGAAGAAAAATATGATTACATCATCATAGATTGCCCGCCGAGCCTTTCGCTTTTAACTGTAAACGCAATGATTGCGGCGGATTATCTTTTGCTGCCGGTACAGACAGAGTTTTATGCCCTAGAGGGGGTGGCGCAGCTACTAGAGACGATGAAGCTCGTAAAGAAGGCGGGTAACCCAAGCCTGAGGCTGCTTGGCGTGGTGGCTACAATGTATGACAAACGTACCTCTCTGTCGCAGCAAGTATTTGAGGAGATTAAGAAATATTTTAAGGACTTGGCCTTTAATACGACGATACCACGCAATGTACGTGTGGCGGAGGCGCCGAGCCACGGCGCGCCGGTGGGGAGCTACGATGCTTTCTCACGCGGTTCTAGGGCCTACAAAGAGTTTGCCCGCGAGGTAGAGGAACGGACAGGGAAGAAGGAGCAGAAATAATGGCAAGAGGTTTGGGGCGCGGGTTTTCTAGTTTAATCCCCACGGATTTAGTAGACGAAGGATTTGATATTACGGCGGAGACGGACGCAAAAGTTTCGCGGCTTTTAGAGATTGAGATTTCTAAAATCGTGCGGGACGAGGGGCAGCCGCGTAAGACCTTTGATGAGACAGCGCTGGCAGAGCTGGCGGCATCAATTAAAGAACACGGGGTATTACAACCGCTGGTGGTAGTAGAAGAAGGTGGGAAATACGTGATTGTAGCGGGCGAGCGTAGATGGCGGGCGGCCAAGATGGCGGGGCTTAAAAAACTTCCGGCGATTGTGCGGACGATAGATTCGCAAAACCGGTTGGAGCTTTCTATTATCGAGAATGCACAGCGAGAAGATTTAAACCCGATAGAACTAGCTACGGCTTACGCCAAGTTAAAAACGCAATTTAATATGAGCGCAAAAGACATTGCTGATAGAGTAGGTAAGAGCGAGTCGGCGGTGATGAATACGATGCGGCTTTTAAATCTACCTGATACCGCGAAGAAGGCGATGATGGAACATAACTTATCAGAGGGAGTAATGCGGCCATTGATTACGGCGGAGCCAGAGGTGGTAGAAAAGGCGGTGCCGCTGATTGTGGCAGAAGGTTGGAGCGCCCGGCGGGTAGAGCAATACATCGCGGCGAACCGCAAAAAAAGCTCGGTGATCGCGGTGAAGACGGATGCGCAGCTAAAACAAGAGATGGCTCTGTCCGAAAAATATGGGGCGAAGGTTAGAGTGGCATCGCGCTCGGTGACATTTTCGGTGAAAGATGAGAAAGAGCTAAAAGAGCTACTAAACAAGCTAAAATAGAAAGACTTCAGATGGCAGATAAGAGACGGGTAGAAAAGGCCATCAAAATGGCAACAGATGCCCACGAGGGGCAGTACCGCAAGAGCGGGGATGCGTATATTTCCCATCCTTTGGCGGTGATGAAAATCGTGGAAGATTGGGGAATGGATGAAGACACGATTATCGCGGCGGTTTTACATGATACGGTAGAAGATACGGATGTGACACTTGATGACATTAAGAAAGAGTTTGGCGAGCAAGTGGCGTTTTTGGTGGACGGGGTAACAAAGTTGAGCAACGCGCGGTCTGGGATGCGAGATATTGATACATATCTACCAGAGACTAAAGATAACTTGCTGAGGCTTTTAATCGCGATGGGCGCAGATATTAGAGTTTTGATTATTAAACTGGCGGATAGGCTACATAACTTGCGCACGCTCTCGGCTTTGCCGCCAGAAAAGCAGCGGAAGATTGCCAAAGAATCGCTAGAGGTGTTTGCGCCGCTGGCGGACAGATTGAATATGGGGCGGCTGCGAGTGGAGATGGCGGATATCGCTTTTTCTTATGTGAACCCGGCGAGATTTAGAAAGTTACAAGAGCTAATCGAAGAATACAATAAATCCGCGGCGACGGCGCTTAAAAAGGTGCGAAAAGAAGTGGCCGAGGCGCTGGGGCGCGAGAAAATTAAATTCACGATTGACGGGCGGGTAAAATCTGTATACTCACTACATAAAAAACTGGCAAAACACAACCAGAATATGGGCGAGATATATGACCTTACGGCTTTACGTGTGATTGTAAATGATATTACGGATTGTTATTTGGCGCTGGGGGTGATACACTCGCTTTATACGCCGATGTCTGGGCGGATTAAAGATTATATTGCGGTGCCAAAGCAGAATGGCTACCAATCTATCCACACTACGGTGATTACAAAAGACAAGCGGATTATTGAATTCCAAATTAGAACGAAAGAGATGCACGAATATGCCGAGCGAGGCTTAGCGGCCAGCTTTTATTATAATGAACAAAAGCTGACAGAGAATTACCGGACGGGTAAAATCCAGCATTTGCCAACTTCACTTCTTTGGATAACAGAGCTTCAGAATACGGCGGCGAAGCTGCGCACAGGGAAAAAGGTGGATATGCGGAAGCTAAAACTGAACCTATTTGCGGATAAGATTTTTGTCTATACACCAAAGGGCGACATTATTGATTTGCCAAAAGGCGCATTGCCGCTAGATTTTGCTTACCGGCTACACTCGGAGATTGGGGAGCACGTGAGTGGCGTAAAGATAAACGGTAAGATGAGTAACTTGAATAAAAAATTAGAACACGGCGACGTGGTAGAGATTTTGACTTCTAAAAAGCAAACTGCGAAAGAATCGTGGTTTGATAAAATCTTTACAAGCCACGCACGACAAAAGCTGAGGCAACAGCTAAGCAAGAAGTGGAACGGCTAGTTAGGCTGTGAGCACAGCTAGACTATAAGTGTTTTACATGAGCGCGAAATAAGGCTGCTCTACTTGGGAACGAGGATCTTGACCAAAGACCATAAGGGTGCGGGCTAAATCGTCCATAACCTCTGAGATTTTGTCCTCATCTTTTAGTTTGGTTTCTAATTTTAGATAATAGCCGGCGACGCGGTCTACCTTATCTAGGCACATGCGAGTATCCTCGCCGATGGGTAAGATTTGGCGGCGGCGCGAGACCTCCGACTTTAGCTCAAAGCCAAGCTGGTGAATGATGTTGACGGCGGCGACGTAATCGCTAACGATAACACGATTAACGACGTCTATGCCAGAATCTTCTATGTGACGTTTTAGGATCAGCTCGTACTTGGGCGGGCGGTCTACGGCCTTCATCTCGGTACGCATAATCATACGTGGCATATTATTGCCGGATTTAAAGCCGCGTGGGAGATAGACGCGGTCGTGCTGCCAAACCATTGGCTCGAACTCTAAATCTATCTCGTTCATCTTGTTTTCTAGCGCTTCGCGGCTTTTAATTTTAACTTTTACAACGGCGGTTTTCATAATGAAACTCCTTCCTTTATCTCGTTGATGTGCTCATTGCGGGCTTTGTTCGCCCATTTATCTGCAGCTTCATTCAGTTTGGTACCAACATGACCACGAGTGAAGATAAGGGCGGTATTGCCAGCTTGGTAGAGGGAATAGGCTTTTTTAACGAGGTCGAGATTTTTAATATCGCTGGGGATACTCTCGGCTTCTTCTGGCGAAATATTCAAAGAACCATCGCGGTTTTTCGGCAAAGGCTTTTTGTGCCAGCCGTTTTTTTCCCATTTGGGCGCCCATTTGGTGAGAACATTAATCCAAAACTCTGAATCGGTGTAAATCTCACAAGGCTGGCCGCTGGCATATTCCATCGCGGCGATAAGAGCAGAGGCTTCCATCTTGATGTTAGAAGTCTGTCTAGCGGAACCCAAGGCAAGAGGCTCACCCGTGCTAGATAGCACGGCAAAGCCGCCCGGACCGGGATTAGGACTCGCACTTCCGTCTGTCCACATCGTAATCATATGTGATATAATTATACCATAAATCTAACTGGAGAAAAAGATGGAAGAGAGTTTTGACGTATTTCACTGGGCAAACGAGATTGACGAGATTAAAAACAATGTGTCGGTGGAACTGTTCTTATTTAACAAAAATTATACCCCATACAAAGTGAGATACTCAGATGCTCTGACGAGTTCGGTGAAAGAGCTTTTTATGAACGAGGCGGTGAGATACATTATTGAGGAGGCTGACAAGGGGCTAGAATGCCGCGAGTATGAGCGGAGCGACGGGGAAGATAAGGTGATTTATCGCACGAAACTCGCCAAAGTGGGGCGGGCGGAGACGCTTTTGCACCTGATTGAGCAAGAATACCGGGATATTGATTTCTTTTCAGACAATGAATATGGGTTTAAGAAAGTTAAGGGGATTATCGCGAAGTTTTCTTACCCGGATGCAGAAAGCGGCGAGACTAAGAGTTTTTATATTGCCAAGGCGATTTCTGCCTCGGCGGCGCTGAAGGCGGGCACGAGCTGGGAACTAAACGGTGAGAGTTTTGAGCCGTTCTCGGCGGAGGTGGCGTTGAAGATGCCGGATGACAACCAAGTGGCAATTATCGGCGATGATGTGATTATCTTTAACCAAACGAAGTTTGAGGCGCTCTTTCAATATGATTATAAGGCGCAAGTTTTAGCCGAGGAGAAGGCCAAGGAGCTATCCGAGAAGTATAAACTATCCTTTGCGGAGGGTTTGACGCTGGATGCCTTACTGGCAGATAAGAAACCAATCCTCAAAAAAGTCCAGGCGATGGACATTGAGGAGGAAATGAGCCAAGAGCAGGTGATTGATTATGCAGACGAGATGCATCTCGAGCTGATGACAGATGATGATGGCTCTATCATTATTATGGATGACAAAGATTTGTCGATGCTAGTAAACTTAATTAATGAAGATTACTATGTCTCGCCGGTAAACGGGAAGAGATACGAGATTAAATCTAAGAAGTTGCTAGAAGATTCAGAGGGCGAGCCACCAAGAGGATAAGATAATTATTCGCCTACATAGCCGGAGACGGAAGCGGTCGGCATGGCGGCGGCAACGGCAGAATCGTTAGCGGCAGCGATGGAAGTAAGGCGAGCTTTTTCTACGGCGAGATCTTCTTTTTCGGCGGTAAGCTCGGCAATTTCTGTGTCTAGCTCGTTTAGCTGATAATCATACGAAGTGGCTTTGGTGCCTTGGGTGAGGTAAATCATACCCATAACAGTGATGAGCATCAGGAACATACCAATAAGACTAATTGGGCCGAGGCTTCTGCCTTCGTGCTTAACAGTATTGCGGTTGCGTGTCCAGCTCATTTGGCCGGCGTAACCTCGTCTTGTTGTATATTCCCCTGATCGCATTTTTGTTTTGTTACTCCACTCGTTATGTTTTTATATTTGATTGGTATGGACGTTTTACCTGTTCGGTAGGCGGTCCCACATAGACCGAAGGATGGAGGGTGTCGCCACCGGCACTTATCTCCACTCCTTCGGGAAGGTCATATTTTTTTCACACTCCAAAGATAACTCTAAACTCTCTGGTGGAGCTAGTTTCGTTTAGCGAAATTAGCCCCATAATTTATGTTTTCTAGTAAGTTGGTCAGCCTGCTCAGTCGTATTGAGCAGGTTGGCCAATTAGACTAGATTTAAAGGTACAATTTTTTATGACAAAGTTAAACTAGCGGAAGTTTACTTTGATTTTTTGAGCGCGAGATTTGTTCGCGACAATGATTTGACGTGGCATAGGTGCCTCCTTTTTTTGTTTTTATGATTTTTATTTGTATCTAAACTCGCTTGGCCGCGCGAAGTTTCGCAGAGCGGGCGCGAGGGTTGATACCTAACTCCAAACTCTCTGCAGTGATTGGGCTTTTAGTGATTATCTCTAGTTTCGATTCTTCACCGTAGGAAGAAACTTCTTTGAAATAATTTTTGACTAGCCTGTCTTCTAGACTATGGAAAGTGATGATAGCGACGCGGCCGCCGGGATTTAATAAATCTGGAATGAGCGGCAGAGTGCGTTCTATTATACCTAACTCGTCGTTGACGGCAATACGAACCGCCTGGAAAACCCTGGTTGCAGGATGTATCCGGCCACGACGTGGCAAGACCGTTGTCACGACATCTGCTAGAGAAGCAGTATCTTTAATTGGTCTAGCTTGTATAATTTTAAGGCTGAGCTTTCGCGATAAGTTAGGGCTTAGCTCACCGTATTTTTGGAAAATATCGGCTAGAGCCCGCAGGGAACCATGATTTACGATAGTATCAGCAGACAAAGCCTGCGAAGAATCCATACGCATATCTAGTGGCCCGTTATTCGTGAAAGAAAAACCACGCTCTCCATCATCTAGCTGCGGAGAGGACACTCCAAAATCGGCCAGTATTAAATCAAAAGTCTTTCCACTACTCTTAAGAGAAAACGCAGCGTTATAAAAGTCATCGTGGATAAGTCTTATTGCTTCACCATTATGGTACTTCGCCTCTAAGAATTTAATAGAGTTTGCATCTCTATCCACGAGACATGAATCTTTATAATTCCGCGTTAACGCCAAAATCTGACTGGCATGACCTGCGTAACCGGCTGTCAAATCTAAATATGACTCTCCCGGCGCGGGCTTTAAAACCGCCAAGACTTGTGATAACAATACAGGATTATGAAATGTCTTCATTGTGTATATTATACACCTTTGTTTGAGATCGCCCAAATGAGAATTTTAGTGTGTTTGTGTTTGTATGGTTTTTGTTTAAATAAATTACAATAACTATTACCACGATCTGATGAACCGGAGTTCATCTCATATCTTGGCAGTTGAGAGGTTATTGTGCATTTAAAGTTGATTCATTAGAGTTAATTGGGAGGTGTTAATGGAGGTGCGGATGGTTTTGATTTCGGGTATCCTAAACCCGCACCAAAACTCCCATTTGGCCAACCTCAAACGATATTAATGTGCTGCTTTACAAAAAGTTTCCTTAAGAGCCCCAAACGTTTTACCAGGCTCTTGGTGCTTTGTCCCCATAATCGTTCAATGTACTTTTTGTTTTTGTTTCTGGATTTTTGTCTTGTCATCCATTGACTTAAGTATAAACGAAATTAAAAAACTTTGCAAGAGTTTTTTTGGACTTTTTGTTCGTAATTTTTCCACCAGAAACCATGAGTTTTCCACCGAACAGAACAGGGGAAAACCGAACACTTGGACCGAACAAAAAACCGAACAAATCGGCTCGTAACTTGGATATTTGACTACAGTACCATTCAGCCCTGTTTAATACGTACTAAGGCTTTTCATCCGTATTGAACGAACCCGATTTTCGGTAAGGGGCTTACCTAGACGAGTACGCGATAGTCCGCGGCGGAGTCTAGGCTAAGCCACTTGCCGAAAATCGGACGTGAGTGAACCCGTAGGATGAAAAGTCTTAGTACGTATTAAACGAAGCTGAATGGCCTTAAGCTGAGTTTTCTAGCATGCTGATTTGTCGCGGTTATGGTATAATTATGGTATGAAGCGCGTTAAGTTTTTACGTTTGTGCTTAGGTTTAGCAGTAGCGGTTATTTTGGCGCGGCTTTTTCAGATTCAGATTTTAGAGCATGACACGTATGTGGCAAAGGCGGCAGCAGAGCATACCTCGCTTTATGATATTGTAGCAAAGCGGGGGGAGATTTATATGATGGATGGGGATGAGCCGGTGCCGGTAGTGCTAAATACTACCGTTTGGACAGTCGTGGTAGATCCGCAGGTGACAGACAAAGACGCGATGCGTGAGGCGATGCAGAAAATTGATAAAAAACATTGGACAATAAATGAGATTGACGATGCTTTTAAGGATGAAAATATTAGATATTTAGTGGTGGCGAAAGGTGTGAGCCGGGATGATTACTTGGCTTTTTCTGAGGTGGCGCCGGGCGGGATGTATGCGCAATCTTACAACCAGAGAGTTTATGCAGAGGGGGATTTGGCGGCGAGTACGCTGGGCTTTGTGAACGCAGAGGGCGTAGGGCAATACGGCGTAGAAGGGGCTTTAAATGAGACTTTGGCAGGGAAGAACGGGATGCTAAAAACCATTACGGATGTAAACAAGGTGGCGCTTTCTATCGGGGATGATAACGTACGGATACCGGCCGAAAACGGGAAGAACGTGGTACTAACGATAGACAGAAACATCCAGAAAAAGGTAGAAGATGTCTTAAAACAACACTTAAAAGACACGGGGATTTCGCATGGGGCATCCATGGTCTATGATCCGAATACTGGTAAGGTACTAGCAATGGTGAGCCTACCATCTTACAATCCAGCGGAGTATGGCAACGTGGCGGATGCGAGCGTATACGTAAACGAAGTTTTAGAGGTGCCGTATGAGCCGGGGAGTATTTGTAAAGGCTTTACGATGGCGGCGGCAATTAACGAGGGGAAAATGACTTCAGAGACAACTTATGAAAATAATGGCTCTACGATGGTAGATAACTGGCAGATTGATAACGCGGACACATCGCAACAGCTAGGCACGATTACGATGCGGACGGCGCTGAAATGGTCGCTTAACACGGGGAGCGTACAGGCTTTGAGGCTGCTTGGCGGGAGTACGGATGCGATTACTCAGGCGGGGAAGGAACTACTCTATGATTATTATTACAATCATTTTGGGCTGGGGCAGTACACGGGGATTGAGCTGTTTGAGAGCCCGGGCACGGTGGTGTCGCCAGATTCAGAATATGCCTATAACTCTACCTATGCCAACATGACTTTTGGCCAAGGGTTGGATGTGACGATGGTGCAAGTGGCGGCGGGGTGGAGCTCTATCATCAACGGAGGGAATTATTATCAACCGACAGTGGTGGCGGGATATATGGATGAAAATGGGAAGTTTAAAAAGGCAGAGCAGAAGGAGCCGGTGAGGACAAATACCGTCTCGGCAGAGACCTCAGCTACAATGCGGTCTATGTTGCATGATACACGGTGGTGGATGGGGGATCCGGATGAATATTACTTTGGTGGTAAGACTGGTACAGCACAGGCGATTAGAGATGGGGCTTACGTGATGGACGAGTTTATCTCTGGTTACATTGGCTTTGGCGGCTCTTCTCAAGACCACCCGGAGTATGTTATAATTACTAAGATGTGGGAGCCGAATAGAACGGTTTCCTCAGATGAAGAAGTAAGACCAGTATTTGAAGATTTGAAGATGTGGCTAATTGACTATCTAAAAATAAAACCAAATACGGAGACAAGCTAAATGATGAATATGAAAGGCGAAATGTTTTATGGGCTAGTGTTGGCCCTTGGGGCATTCCTTTTTGCAATGTTTTTAACGCCGATTTATACTTACTTTGCTTACAAATATAAATGGTGGAAGAAGCAGAAAAAAGAGACTTTGACCGGCGAGGCTTTGCCGGTAATGTCGCGGCTGCACGCGCATAAGTTTCGCCGGGCTTTCCCAACAATGGCGGGGATTGTGGGGGTGGTGACGGTTTGGTTTGTAACGATAATTTGTAACTGGGATAGGGGGCAGACTTGGCTGCCGCTAGTGGCGTTTATCGCGGGCTCTATCGTGGGGCTGATTGATGATTTAATTAATGTTTTTGGCTCTGGTAAAGGCGCAGCTGGGTTGCGGGCGCCGGTAAAATTCTTTTTGATTACCGTGGTGGGGGTGACGCTGGGCTGGTATTTTGCAGTGAAACTTGGGTGGAGCTCTATTCATATTCCGTTTGTAGGGGAATGGCTTTTGCCAGAATGGTTGATGATTGTTGTCTTTGCTTTTGCGGTGGTAGCAACGTCTAACGCTGTGAACATTTCGGATGGGTTAGATGGCTTGGCGGGGGGGATTACGATGATTTCTTACGGCGCCTTTGGTGTAATTGCGCTGTTTCAGGGCCAATGGATGCTGGCTGGGTTTTGCTTTACGGTCTGCGGATGGTTGCTTTCTTACGTCTGGTTTAATGTGCCGCCGGCGCGGTTTATGATGGGGGATGTAGGTTCTTTTGCGCTGGGTTCTGGACTTGGAGCGGTGGCGATGATGACAAACTCGCTGTTCTTACTCCCGATTATTGGCGGGCTGCTAGTGATAGAGGCGGGCTCGTCGCTAGTCCAAATTGTCTCTAAAAAACTCTTTCATCGTAAAGTGTTTATTTCAGCGCCGATTCACCATCATTTGGAGGCAAAAGGATGGGGGGAGGCGAAGATTGTGATGCGGTTTTGGGTAATATCTGGCGTACTCGCGATTGTTGGCGTATTTTTGGCCGCAATTGGCGGGATTATCTCTAGATAATATTGAGCCGATTTGTCGGGTTTGCTGTCCCGCCTTCTGATTTATGGTATAATGTTTATATGCGGAAGCATAAGCCAGATTATTGGATTTTGTTGGTAACCCTTGCGCTGATGGCGGTGGGGTTGGTGGTTATTTTTGCGATTGGGCCGCAAAGGGCAAACTTTTTGAACTCGGCTTTAGGGGTGGAAAAATATTCTGATAATAGCTTCTTTTTGCATCAGCTGCTTTCCGTGGGAATGTCAATTATAGCGTTTATTGTAGCAATGAAAGTGCCGATTAAATGGCTGAATAGATATGCTAAATGGATAATGTTGGCGGCGATTTTAATGAATGCTTTGTTGGCGGTACTTGCGTTGATGAAATCATCTTTTGCAATTTGTCAGCTGGGAGGCTGTAGATGGATAGGCTCGGGTAGTATAAGCTTCCAGCCGGCGGAGTTTTTAAAGGTGGCGCTAGTGATTTATCTTGCGGATTTAATGGCGCGGCGGAAAGAAGAGGGGAAACTAGATTCTTTCTGGGAGTTTTGGTGGCCGTTTATTCTCGTCTCTGGGATTTCACTGTTTTTCGTGGTGATTTTGCAAAAAGATTTGGGCACGGGCGCAGCAATGATTGCAATTATTCTAGCATCGCTTTTTATCTCTGGGGTGAAACTAAGATATTTCGGAATGGCGCTCGTAGCAATTTTAGTGGCGGGGGCGATGGCTATCTTGATTTCTCCACACAGAATGGAGAGATTGACAACTTTTAAGGGGGGCGGTGATTCTGACTCTTCTTATCATATCGACAACGCTTTGCTTGCAATTGGTACGGGTGGATTTTGGGGGGTGGGAGTAGGTAACTCTGTCCAGGCAACAGGGTATCTCCCAGAGTCTATTAACGACTCGGTCTTTGCGGTGATGGGCGAGACCTTTGGGTTCTTTGGGCTGACGCTGCTGATTTTAGCATTTACATTTTTGCTGTTTAGACTGCTTAAGATGATACCGTTTCTAGACGATACTTTAGCGATAATGGTAGCGGGGGTGTTTGGCTGGATTGCATCACAGTTGATTGTAAATGTAGCGGCGATGACGGGCCTGATACCGCTCACGGGTATTACCTTGCCACTACTTTCTTATGGTGGCACATCAATGATGTTTGTGGCATATGCTTTGGGGCTGACTATGCAGGCATCACAATATACAAGGAGACAGGCATGAAAGTTTTAGTAGTTGGCGGTGGCAGTGGCGGGCATATTACGCCGGCCGTAGCGGTAGTAAGGGAACTGTTAAGGAAAAAGCCGCGAGCGCGGGTGGAGTTTTGGACGGATAAAAAATATTATGCCAATGTGATGAAACTAACAAATGAGATTGGCGTAGCCTGGGGCGAAGAAGAGAGAATGTCTGGTAAGCGCCAATATATTAGAGTGCGCAAAGTTTTATCAGGAAAATTCCGCCGGTATTCTGGTTGGAAATTATCTGACTACCTAGAACATCCGTATGTGGCGTTTAGAGATTTAATAGTCTTAAACATTGTAGGTTTTTTTGGCTTTATTGCGGGGATGATACAGAGTTTCTTTAGGCTAGTTAGTAAGAAATCGCGCCCGGATGTGGTGTTTTTAAAAGGTGGGTTCGTGGGGCTGCCGGTAGGGATTGCTTGTAGGCTACTTAGGATACCATATGTAGTGCATGAATCGGATGCAGTGTTTGGGCTGGCAAACAAGCTTTTGGTACGAAAGGCTAAAGTAGTGGCGACATCATGGGACGCAGAGGAGTTAGCGAAAACATCATCAAGAAAGGGTAAGACAGAATTTGTGGAAGTAGGGGTGCCGGTGGCACCAGAGTTTAAGAAGGTCTCACCCACTCGCCAGGCGCAGCTAAAAAAGACTTTTGGGTATGATGTGGATAGGCCGCTGGTAATCTTTACGGGTGGTTCGCAAGGTGCGCAGCACATTAATATTTCTGTGCGTGAGATTTTGCCGGAGCTTTTGAAGACTACTTCTGTAGGCTTGGTGGCAGGGCGGACGCAGTATGAGGAGATGATTGATCTTAAAAAATATGAAATATACGAGAAGGCGAAGCTTAAATCTAATTTTAGAATGTGGGCATTTAACCCGGCGATGCACGAGCTTTTGGGTGCGGCGGATGTGATTGTATCTCGGGCGGGGGCCACGACGATTGCGGAAATGGCGGCCTTATCTAAGGCGGTGATTTTAGTACCATATGCGGCGCTCCCAGGTGGGCACCAAGTAAAGAACGCAGAGAGACTGCAGAAAATAGGTGCGGCAGAGCAGATTGCCGATAATGAAATGGTGGAGAAGCCAGAGAAATTACTTGAGATGATACAGAGGTTGGTGCGGAGTCCAAAGGCTCGTCGGGAGCTAGCAGAGAAGTTACACGAAACTACGGCGAATAATGCGGCGGAGAAACTAGCGGCTATTCTAATAAAGGTGGTAGACGGTGAGGATCGGTAGGACGATAGGCGGCAGACGCGAGCAGGTAGAAACAGAATCAGAACGGCTTTTACACCGCGAAAAAATCAAGCGCCGCAAGATGATTTCTGTAGTAACTTACCTGGCAATACTAGCGGTGATTGGACTGGGGATTGTTTCAATTATTATCGGTATGAAAAAGAGAGAAGTAGAAATAGATAAACCCGGGAAATTGGAAGTAGAGCCGGTCGCCCAGATTGTGGATGAGGCATCTATCGGAGTGCCGCGGAAGGTGAAAGAGTTTGTGGGGTATTTAGAGCAAGATTTAAAGGAATATGGATTAGTTTTGGCGCGGGCGGTTATACCACGTAATAAATCGCGCGAGATAGATGTTTATATCAATGATTTTGGTGGATATTTTAAGCTCTCACTAGACAGAGGGGCCGGTGTGGCGGCAGAGGATATGGATAGAATAGTGCGATATTTAAAGAGTAAAAGCTATACGGGGGTGGAATACGTAGATTTAAGAGTGCAAGAGAAAGCTTATTATAAGCTAGATACGTCGTCTCAAGAAGAAGCATCTCAGGAGGAGGAGAGTCAGCCATCTGAACAAGAAGAAGGCGCTACGGCTAGTGCGGAGACTGATGATGTGGTAGAATATGCTGTAGAGGAATATACAGAGGTAGAATATCAACCTCAAGAGTATAGCGAAGATGTCTTTATAGAGGCAGAACAGGGAGAAGGATAGGGAATTAACAGGGGTGGAACAGGGGTGAAATTAAGGAAAAAGTGTTCGGTTTTTGTTCGGTAATAGGGAATTGAACGAGGGAATTATTAGGGGTGGTTTTCTGCTAGGGAGGAAAGGATGGAGGGGAGATAACAGGGAGGGAATTATGAATAGGGAATGAAAATGGGGAAATGTCAAATTATAAAAATTTGGCCGTGAAATGTGGAAATTTCACGCGCCTACCCCTGTAAATTCGTGTTGAACAAATTTTGTAATTCTGGAAGGGTTAGAAATGCGACAAGAAGCCTGTGTTAAAGAAACTTAACTTAAGGCCATTCAGCCTCGTTTAATACGTACTAAGGCTTTTCATCCTACAGGTTCACTCACGTCCGATTTTCGATAAGTGGCTTAGCCTAGACTGCGCCGCGGACTATCGCGTACTCGTCTAGGTAAGCCACTTACCGAAAATCGGGTTCGTTCAATACGGATGAAAAGCCTTAGTACATATTAAACAAGCCTTAAGCTGAGTTTCTTAAAACTTGATTTAGGTTTCTGGGTTCGTGGGGTTGTCTGGTGGTTGCGTCGTAAAATATGCATTGTGCGACATTGGATTTTGCAGGAAAAGACGATTGTCTATGCGTCTGGATTTGGCTGGTTGGTGGCGGTCCAGCCAAATTTTGTTTTATTTCGCATTTCCCTGCGTCTTGTTGCCCTTTTTGTTGCGGTATGGCTGATGCTTGCGTCTATGGTTATTTGGGCCCTTAGAATGCGTTTTAGAGCCTTCTGAGCGATTAACAGGGGTAGACCTCTGTTCTTCAGGGGTGACAGAAGGGGAATTGACAGGGGTAGACCTCTGTTCTTTTTCAGCAAGAAGTTTACCAAGATCTTTTAAGGTTGGGCGGTCGGTTTTACCTTCGGCGGCATCTGGGGAGAGATTTTGACGGCGGAAATCTTCTTTAGGAGTAGTTGGCTTTGGCTGGTATGGGCGTTTAATAGGTTTGTTAGGCTTGTTCGGTTTTTGTACGGGTTGATACTGGAAAACAGGGGAATTATGGGAGATACTAATCCCTTGGCCATCTTTCAGATCAGCGGCTTGGTTACCAGCGGCGCGGCCAGAATCAGAAAGTTCTTTCTTGTATTTCTCTGACTGCTCAATAGTATCGCGGATTTCTTTCTCTACCTCTTCCCTTTTTCGGGCGTAACCTTTGCGAGAGTTCTCTATGATTGCGGCAAAATTATCATCTGGCGTTGGCGGGATTGACAGGGTAGTAGCTGAGAAAGCAGGTACCTTTTCCCCGTTGATAATCATGGAGATGATAAAATGGCGGTTATTCATCTGGAGTAAATCTTGGGCCTCAAAGGTTGGCTCAAACTGTTTGACAAGGATTGGAGCGTCGTCGGCGGAGACGCGGAAAGAGATGGTGGTACCGACGTTGCCAAAGACAGCATCGCGCACAGAGTCGGTCATCTGGGAGATGTATTGGTTGGCAACGGTGAGATTAAGGCCGTATTTGCGAGCCTCAGAAAGGATTACAGCAAAAGAATCAGTGGCAAAGTTTTGGAACTCGTCTACGTAGAGATAGAACGGACGGCGGTCTGCGACGTTAGGGATATCAGAGCGGGACATAGCGGCAAGCTGAACTTTAGTGACTAGGAATGAGCCTAGGATGCCGGCATTGTCTTCGCCGATGAGGCCCTTTGAGAGGTTGACGACGAGGATTTTGCCCTCATCCATAATACGACGAACGTCGAAGCTTGACTTTGGTTGGCCGATAATATTGCGGATGATGGGGTTAGCAGTAAAGGCGCCGACCTTGTTCAAAACAGGAGCAATAGACTCGTTGACTTGCTTTTCATTCCATTGACCAAATTCGTGCTTCCAAAATTGAAGAACGGTGACATCTTGGCAATATTCCAGAGTCTCCTTACGGAAATCTTTATCGGTTAAGAGGCGAGAAATATCAAGCAAGGTAGTCTCTGGGCGGTCTAAGAGAGCAAGCAGAGTGTAGCGCAAGATATGTTCTAGGCGCGGGCCCCAAGAATCGCCAAACATCCGCTTTAAGACGCCGATAACTTCTGAGCAAACGTTAGGCTTGCGGGAAGGATCAGATATTTCTAGAGGGTTGAAAGCAACTGGGTATTCCCTGTCGGCAGGGTTGAAATAAACTACATCTTTAATACGAGATTTTGGCACATATCTTAAATTGTTAATGGCAAAATCGCCGTGTGGATCGATGATGCAGTAGCCCTGATTATAGAAAATATCAGAGAGCGCAAAGAGCTCTAGCATACCGCTCTTCCCTGCGCCGGTTTGGCCAATAATGTAAACGTGGCGCGAGCGATCTCGGCGGAGGAGACCAAATTGATGATTAATGCCACGGAAATTAGTAAGGCCAAAAGCAGAGATGTTTTCGTCTACTATGCTATTCCCTGTTAAAACTGGGAGTGAGGCCGGCGGCTCGGCGGTTTTAGAGTTAGCCCAGACGATATTAGGGGTTTCAACAGAGGTGTGAGGGAGGTGATAAACTGAGGCGAGCTCGGAGATGTTTAGGATGAAGCCAGAATCTGCGAATTGGCGGGCCTTGTAGGCATTGAGCGCGGCTGGATCAAAGGTACCTGGAGTAGAGGTAAAGCCATTGAGGTTGGTGGAGTTAAACTGTTTAAAGGTGCCAACAAGGGCTTGCATGTTGAGCTTGGCGTCTATTTGGTCATTGCCAAGGTAGGCAAGGCGGATTTTAACCTCATAGCCAAGCTTGGTAGCCTTTTCTTCGGCCTTATCTATCTGGGTTTTAACGCGGTCCGAAAGCTCTGGCTTGGTATCTGAGCCGGTGCCACCTTCTGGTGGGCGAAAGAGGGCGCCAAAAGCTGTCACTACCCAGTACCAATCGATGCCAAGAAAGTTAGTGCTTCGCCGCCCGGCTTTCATCTTTTGAACCCATTTGTCGGTGGTGGATTTGTGCCAATCATCAGGTATTGGACGGGTAAGGATTTGTACCCACAATTCCTCGTTTTTCTCGGAGTTTAATTTGGCTAGGGTACCAGTGATGCCAGCGAGCGGATCTACCTCGAAGTTTTCAAAGGTCTTAATTGGCAAAACCTCGTTTTCAGCGAGCGTAATCTCTGAAGTGTAAACAACATGGTGAGTCTCTCGGGCTTTATCTACGTAATCCTCTTTCACACGATAGATTTGGACGGTAGGGTATTGGGCGTAAATCTGGCCTTCTACAAAGCTTTGTAGAATTTTAGGTACCCAGACGTAAAAACGGATTTGGCCGCCGGTGGAGACGATTTCAAAGCTGAGATGCTCTTGTACGCCGCCAGAGTTTTTTAGCTCATTTTTATCTCTTAAAATACCGTGGAGGCTAGCAAAAAGCTGCTCGGCGGCGAGCTCTTTTTTGTCGTTGGTGCGGGGGATTTCAAGCATTAAAAGAACGGATTCAACATTCAAATTTTTACTCTGGCGGGCTTTCTTGTAATTACGATAGGTCAAAAACCCAAGAACCCCGACAATCGGAATCCAGACTATCGGCATCAGAATAAAATGAATAATGTCCGTTAGCATAACTTTATTTTACCATGAAACGTGGTAATTTTGAATAGGATTTACTTGGAGTTTGCGAGCGTATAAGCGTTGCGATCTACCTTTGAAAAGAGCTTTTTGTTTTGGAGATTTAAGAGAATGGTGGTCTCTTTAACTTTGCGGGAATGTAAAACCTCGCGGACGATTTCTTCGCGGGAGAGCGGCTTGCCGGCATCTTTTAAAATAGAGCTAATAATCTCTGAAACAGTCCCCTTCTTGTAGCCCCAAGTATCTAGGGCATAAATACCGCGGCCGATTAAAACGAAACGAGTATCTTTGATGAGCTCATTATGAATGGCTTGTACGGTAACATTTTTGCGTTTGAAATCAGAGTTTGCAATAGTTTTGGCGATTTCAGAGAAATGCATTGGCTCTTTGTTGGCCTCTAAAACAACGTAGATTTTATCGCGGATGTTCTTAGGGTTGACGGTAGGCCACTTAGCGAGCCCCCAGAGGCCGTTAAGAGTGGCTAGTAGCTTAGAAATACTAGCAATGGCAGCGATGTGAGATGGGTGCTCGTAATTTAGTTTGCTGTCTAGTTCATCAAGTGTCATAGGCTGTTTGTTCTTCTTGATGACTTCTACGATTTCATCGGCGCGCTTTTTAACCTCGCGGTCATCGCCGTATTCGGCAATGCCAATGGACTGGAAATAACGATCATTTTCATCAATTATGGTTAGATTGTTAGAAACAGAGGCGATAAAACTAATGCCAGCGCGTTCTGCTGGCGTAGTGGTGCGGCCATAAACCTTATCGGCAAGAGCGGAGATTTTGGCAACGCGGCCCATCTCGGTAAGATTGCGGATGAGGAGCTTTTCAGCTGTAGGGAGAGCAGGAATATCGCCATCTTCAGAGCTGATACGTAAGCGAATCAAAATAGCCTTCTCTAGCTGGCGGACACGCTCACGGGTGATGGATAACATATCGCCGATTTGTTCCAGAGTCTCTTTATACCCTGTCAGGCCGAAACGGCGCGAGATAATTTCACGCTCGCGGTCTTGTTCTATGATGCTTAGGCTGCTTTTGATGGCTTCGTCAATTACTTTCTGATTTTGCTCCATTTTTAATTCCTTATATCCACCGCTTACCTGTAATTTTATTTAACTTATGATAACATCATTTTGATATGATGTCAATAGTATTATTTACAATTTTAAGGGGTTTTTCTGTTTATCGGTGTAAAAGCGGAGAGGCTTTTTCACGATTACTTTTATTATAGCATATTTTTTGAAAAGTCAATAAATTATTGTGCTTATGTTTACTTTTTATTCGAGATATGGCGAAAACGAAGTAGTTTGGTTGTTAAGATTTTTTGGCCTTTTTGGCCTTAGTGGCCTTGTGGGAGGCATGACGAGTGGAACCGCGCTTAGTAGCCTTGGAAGCCCTAGTTTTGCGGCCTTTTGGCTTTTCGGCTAACATTTTTTCGGCTTCTTCCTTGGTGATTTTCTTAGGATCTTGCTCTTTTGGTATTTTAACGTTGTTGAAGCGGCCCGCGCCCTTAACATATGGGCCGTAAGCACCAATAACAATAGAGATGTCGCCCCAATCCGAAATGATGCTATCTATTTTCTTTTGATAAAGTGGCTCAGCCTCTTTCAATGTAATAGTATAAGGATCATAACCTTTGATAGGAATGTTGTATTTTCCGCCTTTTAAGTAAGGGCCAAATGGGCCGGCGGCGGCAATAAGCTCTGTGCCGTCTTTGGTCTTGCCAAGTGTTCTAGGAAGGGCCGGGAGGGCAAGTTGTTTTAAGGCCTCCTCATACGTGACAGTTTTAACAGTTTTACCCTTAGGGAGCGGCGCAAAACGAGGCTTTTCGCCGGTCTCCTTCTCATTATCGCCTAACTGGATAAAGCCACCATTTTTGCCAATTTTGGCGTAGATCGGTTTGCCAGTTTTAGGATCGTTTCCTAGGGATGTAGAGTTATTGTAACGGGTGATACCATCCGAGGCGACGATCAGCTTGGAAAATGGGCCATAAAAATCTTTGAGCATCTTAACGCGCTTTAGCTTGGCTTCGGCGATTTTGTCTAAGTCTGTCTCAATTTCGGCAGTAAAACCGTAATCGACAACTTGGTTAAAGTGGTCGGTTAAGAAGTCCGATACGAGCTCACCTACAGGGGTAGGAATGAGTTTGCCCTTAGTGGAGCCGGTTTTTTCAGTAACCTTTTTGATAACGGGCTGATTACTGGATTTCTCTAAAATAATTTCTGTAATTTCACGTGGCTCACCCTCCGATTCACCCTTTTTGACGTAGCCGCGGGCTTGGATGGCAGACATGATAGAGGCATAAGTACTAGGCCTGCCAATCCCGAGTTCCTCTAATTTCTTAACGAGAGAACCCTCGGTGTATCTGGCTGGCGGTTTGGCAAAAGTCTCGTGGGCGACGATTTTGTGCATCGCTACCTCATCACCTTGCTTCAAATCTGGGAGCTCAGTCTCTTTGGCGTTGCCGTAAACCTTTAGGAAGCCATCAAAGATGATAATTTCACCTTTAGCGATGAAGTTCAAGCGTAGAGGGTTCTCTTTATTGTTCAGAGAGCCCTTTACTGCTTGAACTTCTGGGCTGATGGTGATGGTGGTTTTGGCGACTTTAGCGTTTGCCATCTGGGTGGCAAGAGTGCGGGTGCGAATGAGATTATATAGTTTCTTTTCGTAGTCGTTGCTGCCGGCGGTGACTTTTTCGATATGGGTAGGGCGGATGGCCTCGTGAGCTTCTTGAGCGCCAGCGGATTTAGTCTTAAAATGGCGGACTTTGAGATAATCCTTGCCGTATTCTTTCTCGATGTAATTTGCGATTTGGCCAAGCGCTTGAGCGGAGAGATTTAAGCTATCGGTACGGTGGTAGGTGATGTGGCCGGCTTGGTATAAACCCTGAGCGGCACGCATAGTAGTGGAAGAAGAAAAGCCAAGCCTGGCATTGGCTTCAATCTGGAGGGCGGCGGTAGCGAATGGGACTGGGTTAGCCTTGACGCCTTCGTTTCTTTCTATACCTTCTACCGTCCATTTTCGATCTTTTAGCCGCGTGAGAAGCTCTATGGCGGCTTGTTCAGTCTCCACTGGGTACTTTTCTAGAACGGCTGGGAAAAGCTCTTCTTGGCCCGTCTTAGCGCTAAATTCGCCAGTTACCTTATATGTGGATTTGCTCTTGTGTTTCTCTATTTCGCGTTCTTTTTCAACGATGAGTCTAAGGGCTGGGCTTTGGACACGCCCTGCAGAAATGGCGCCTGGGACTTTTTTGCGTACTACCCCTGATAAATCATAACCTACTAACATATCAAGCGTTTGGCGGGCCTGCTGGCTTTCTACCATGTTCATATCCACGGTGCGGGGGTGCTTGATGGCTTCTTTTAGGGCTGGCTCGGTAATTTCGTGGAAGGTGATGCGATTGGTATCTTTAGGTAGCCCTAAAACCTCCAAAAGATGCCAAGAAATAGATTCTCCTTCGCGGTCTTCATCAGTTGCGAGCCAGATGGTATCGGCCTTTTTAGCCTCTTTCTTGAGCTCGGCGACGATGCCCTTGTGGCCATCGTCTATCTCATAAGTAACCTCAAAATCGTTGGTTGGATCCACCTTAGTATCTTTTCTAATATGGCCAACGCTAGAGAGGACGTGAAAATCTTTACCAAGATATTTTTCAATGGTCTTAGCTTTGGCTGGCGACTCAACAATAACGAGATTTTTAGACATATTTATTATACTATCATAGATTTTGATTTTAGCAAGCATAGCACCAAAAAGCCCCTTGAGCATGGGTGGGCTTTACTCAAGGGGCTTTTTCGCCCCACAACCTTCCTTTTAAGATACCGGGCCACCCCGGAAGCGCAGCCCACCTCACACAAAACGGGGCCCGCCGGTTATGGGGATTGCTATATCCTTGAACATCTTTTCTAAAGTGGAGGTAATACTTTTAAACTTACAACCGGGATGGATGGGACCATCATAAGAAAAATTGTAAGCCCGAAAAGCGTTCAAGAACACAGCAATTCGGCTTCCATTCTGACGCGAAACGCGTTATAATGGAAGTAGAATTATGATTTTTTAGGTGCGGTGTGGACATTTAGAAAATGCCCAACTGTTGAGATTATATCACACAAAAAAATAAAAGTCAACACTTTTTCAAGTTTTTTAATGAAAATCAACCAAATTTCACCCCAAGAGGCAAAATTTACAGAGGTGTTAGAAACCATTGCGGTTAAGCCTAAAATATTATATTTTAATGGAAAATTGCCGGAAAATGTGGTAAAAACGGTGGGGATTGTGGGGGCAAGAAAGTGTACTCCGTATGGTGAAAAGGTGGCCTATGAGGCGGCTTTTGAGTTAGCGAAGGCGGGCGTAGTGATAGTGTCTGGGCTGGCTTACGGTGTAGACTCCGTGGCATCGCGGGCGGCGCTAGATGCCGGCGGTGTGACTGTAGCGGTCCTCGGCACGCCGATTGATGAAATATACCCAAGAGAGCATATCAGGCTGGCAGAGGAAATTGTCCAAAACGGCGGGGCAATTATATCTGAATACGGGCCGGGCGAGAAATTAGACTATAAATTATCGTTTCTATATCGGAATAGACTGATTGCGGGGCTATCACAGATGGTATTGATTACGGAGGCAGCGGAGCGGAGTGGGACTTTGAATACCGCTATGCATACTTTGGATCAGGGGAAGGAACTATTTGTAGCGCCGGGGGATATTACGAGGATAACCTCGGTGGGATGTAATCGGCTGATTGCGCAGGGGGCGAGGGTATATACTCGGCCGAGCGATATTTTAGAGGAGCTCTATCCGGGCGGTTTGCCAGGAGAAGAATGTAGCAGTAATGTACCGGTGTTTTCCGGCTCGCCAACAGAGAAGGCGATAGCGGGCAAGATCTCTGAGGGGGTTTTGGGCGGAGAAAAAATAATAGAGGAACTAGGCATTTCAGCAGCAGAATTTGCTCAATCTATTACAATGCTGGAGATAAAAGGGGTGGTAAGGCCACTAGGGATGAATAATTGGATGCTCCGCTAAGGCTAGATTTTGTCTATACGCGCGGAGACTTCTTTAAGTACTTCTGGGAGGTGCGCCTTTTCCTCTGGGGTAAAGCGCGAGAGGACGAAATCTACATCGCCCATTTTATGACGGAGCTCATCGTTCCCTGTGCCGATGCGGAGCCTTGGGAAGTTCTCGGTCCCAAGCTCTTGGATGACGGATTTTAAGCCATTGTTGCCGCCAGCAGAGCCTTTTTCGCGTTCGCGGAGTTTACCAAATTCTAGATTAAAATCGTCGCAAATAACGAGAATGTTTTCTAGGAGGATTTTATAGAAGTTTTGGTAGGCGCGGACAGGGATACCAGAGGTGTTATAATAACCTTGTGGCTTAATGAATATACTGTCTCCATCTTTTAGATAGATTGCGTCAAACTTAGGATGTGGCTCCCAGCTGAGGCCGTGGAGTTTGGCATAAAAATCGAGGGCCAAAAAACCGGAGTTGTGGCGGGTGAAATTATAGTCATTACCTGGGTTGCCGAGGCCTACGATTAGTTTCATGAGATTATTTTACCATATCTCTTGGATTATCGCGGTCTGAACTCCGGAAAGAGAACATAATCGGGGTGCCAATAAAGGGGTAAACCTCGCGGATTTTGCGCTCTAAAAAGCGCTTGTAAGACCAGTGGAGCAACTTTAAGTCGTGGCCGTGTATAACGAACCATGGCGGGCAAGTGTCGGTCTGAACGATGTATTTAGGTTTTGGGCGGGTATTTTTGAGGCCGGCTGGCGGATGGGAAATAATAGCATCACGCAAAATTTTGTTGAGCTCGGAAGTTTTCATCTCATGGTGACGTTGCTCGTCAACGGTGAGTGCAAGCTCAAAGAGCCGAGTGACGTTTTTGCCGGTTTTAGACGATGTAATGAGTGCTGGCGCAAAAGGTATAAAATTAAAATCATATTCTAGTTCGTCTAGGATCTTATCTGTGGCAAGCTGGCTCGTCCCGCGCGGGTGTTGCGGGGCCCTGTCCCGAAAATTCACCCCTAAAGAACTTTTTCCTTCGGAAAAAACTTCTTCAGGGGGAACCCCATTTTCGGGCCACCCCTTAACAGCCCGGCGAGGGTTACCAGCTTGTAACAGATCAGTTTTAGTAAGAATGAGGATAATCCCCTTGCCGGCTTTGATGATTTCGCCGGCGAGGGCTTGGTCTAATTTAGCGTGTGGCTCGGTGGAGTCGATGAGAAGGGCGCAAATATCGGCTTCTTCTATGGCGGCAAGAGTGCGGAGCGCGGAAAACTTTTCTATTCCTACTTCGCGTTTGCCGGGTTTACGTAGGCCGGCGGTGTCTAGTATTTCAATAGTTTTGCCTTTGTATTTTACTTCCATACGGTTGATGTCCCTGGTTGTTCCCTGTCTGGAACTGACGATGGCTTGTTGTTTTTGGCCTAGAGAGTTAAATAGGCTAGACTTACCAACGTTTGGGCGGCCGATGAGGGCTATTTTGAGGTCTGGGGTTTGGCTCAGCGTTTTTCCAGGATGGGCTATATTTTGCTCTAAATCTCTTTCTAATGTTCTTTTTAAGTCTGTAATACCCTGTCCGGTGGTGGCAGAAGTACGGAAGATATGGTCTTCTGAAATACCAAGAGCGCGGAACTCATTGATATCTAAAGACTCGCCACGGTCAGACTTATTTAGCAGGAGATAGACTGGCTTTTTAGAGCGGAGGGCGGAGCGGGCAATTTGACGGTCGTGATCGTCAAAATATTTAGTGGAATCTACCACCACGCAGATGATAGCGGCGGCGTCTATAGCGTCATCTATTTGCTCTCTGATGGAAGCCTCAAAATCATCTTCTGGCTTTTTTAAGCCGGCAGTATCAACTAAGAGAAAATCATCCCCAATGCGAGCATAGACATTATCGCGGGTGGTGCCTTCTTCGCGGGCGACAATGGCAATATTTTTGTGCGCAAAGCGGTTAAGCAGGCTGGATTTGCCGGCGTTGGTTTGGCCAATAAGTGCTACAATAGGGAGACTTTTCATAAAGAAAATTATAACACAAAATCTTTTGTCTGACAAGCTGGGATAAGCATAAGAGTAACAGGGATAAGTATATTGTGTTTTTAGGACAGAAGTGGTATAATCTGAGATGGTACGCAAACGAAAATTTGCGCCACGTGGGCTGGCGAGCGGGCCCTTGTACTTATGGCGAGCCTAGCTCGTCAGTAACCTGTGGATGGTGGGCATTTAGCCCGCTTAGTTCTTTAAAAAGGAGGCAAGAGTATGATAGTGTGTTATGTAGTACTGGCTCTTTCCATCTTAACCTTTGGGGTGATTTACCATAATTTTATGGACCTTAAAAATCACGATGAAGGCAACAAAAAGATGGTAGAGCTTGCAAAAATCCTTCGTGATGGTGCAAAAACGTTTATGCGGCGAGAGTACCGGGTAATTATACCGACGGCGCTGGTTGTTGCAGGCGTTTATGCGCTTTTCATGGATCCAATGTCTGCAGTAACCTTGATGCTGGGGGCATTGATGAGTAGTTTGGCTGTCGTTGTCAGTATGCGGGGCGGGACGTATGCCAATGTTCGTACGGCTAATGCAGCTGCAGTAACTGGCGCAATGAGCCGGACGGTAAGAATTGCTCTGATGGGCGGGAGTATTGGCGGCTATTCAGTGCCGGCCTTTGGCCTGTTTGGCTTGTCATTAGTCTGGATATTCTGTGGCGGGATGAAACCGATGGATACAACCCATGGGTTGCTCCTTTCCGTCTTGAACAATCCGACTACGATGAGGCTAACGACCTATTCGTTGGGCTGCTCGCTGGTTGCAATGTTTAACAGAGTGGCTGGTGGTAATTACACAAAAGCAGCAGATATTTCGGCGGATATCGTAGGAAAGAATGTTCATAACTTACCGGAAGATGACTCTAGAATGCCAAATACAGTGGCCGACTTTATTGGCGATAATGTCAATGATATTGCTGGGAACGTTTCAGACCTTTTGGAATCGTTTGTGGCTACGCCGGTGGCTTGTATGTTGGTGTCTGGGCCAATCTTCTCTGACGACATTGCGATGTTGAACGCGGCTTGTACGTTTCCGTTTGTCTTGGCGGGTGGTGGTTTGATTGCGAGCGTAGTAGGGGTAAATTATATTATCTTGAAAAACCGCAAACGGATTAAAGTTGTCAACGGAGTAGAGCAGGAAGTGTCACGTGAGGATGTAGATCCGGCAGAAGAGTTGGATTTTGCGACTTATGTATCGGCTGGAGCTGTAATGGTAATCAGCCTGATTGGCGCAAGAATAGTCTTTGGCGGAATGGACCTTACGGATACCTTTAAACTGGGCTGGCTTTCGCCTTGGGTGGCGGCGAGCCTTGGTATGATTAGCTCGGTAGCTGTGGGCAAACTCACGGAGCTATATACAAGCTTAAAACATCATCACGTAAAGTCACTGGCTTATATGGCGACCGAAGGCGAGGCCTTCGTAGTGACTAAGGGTGATGCTATAGGTTCGCGTTCGGTATTGGCGCCAGTACTCGTAATCGTAGTGTCTATGATGCTTTCCGGCACGTTTTGTGGCGCTTATGGCATTGCAATTGCAGCGTTGGGAATGCTGAGCTTTGTTGGCACAACGGTCTCGATTGATGCTTTTGGCCCGATTGCAGACAATGCGGGTGGTATTGCTGAAAGCTGTGGGCTGCCGGCAGAAGTGAGAAAAATTACGGATGAGCTCGACGCGGTTGGCAATACTACGGCAGCAATTGGTAAGGGTAATGCGATTGGCGCGGGGGGTTTTGCGACGGTGGCGCTGATTATGTCTTATATTGGCTCTTACCCAGCAGCTGATTTTACAAATGCAATGACGATTATTGGCATCATTGGTGGGGCGATTATCGGTGGCGCTTTAATTGAATATTTTACGGCAATTTTGACTGATAATACAATTAAAGCAGCTAAAAAATTAGCCGATGCTGGCGAAAAGCAGCTGACTGACAATCCGAAGATTCTGGACGAGAACGAACCGGATATGCCGGACTACGAGTCTATCATCAGCATGGCGGCAGATGAAGCCCTTCATAATATGCTTATACCGTCGGTTTTAGCTTTGGTGGCACCGGTAGTCTGTGGGTTCTTGTTTGGCCCGGAATTTGTGTTAGGACTTTTAGGCGGCTCTACAGTAGTAGCAATCCGCGGTGCGCTCTTTATGGGTAATTCTGGCGGTGCATTTGATAATGCGAAAAAGCTTATTGAGGCTGGAATGCTTTATAAATTAGGCGAAGACGGTGAGCCGATACGCGATGAGAATGGACAGTTTATCGTTATCGGTAAAGGTTCGGCTGCACATAAGGCAGCCGTTACAGGCGATACGGTAGGAGATACTAGAAAAGACGTTGTTGGACCAGACCTCGATATCTTCATTAAAACAATGTCTACAGTGTCAAATACCCTTGCTTCCCTTTTCTATGCATATAGATTATTCTAATCTCTATGCAAGAGCCCGGTTTAGGCCGGGCTTTTTTCTTGCCAAAAAAATACACCCTTCGGGTATATTTTTTATTTTGGTAGCCACTTCGTGTCTTCCAAACTGCGTCACTCGGAAACAAAAAAGCGAGCTTTTTTGTTTCACTCGTTTCCTTGTTTGGTGACTCCTGCGGGAGTGCGGACTTCGTCCTTCTCCCGGGCGTCGCACCAAATAAAAACAAGCCCTACGGGCTAGTTTTTCTTTGGTGACTCCTGCGGGAGTCGAACCCGCGATTTTCTGGATGAGAACCAGACGTCCTGGACCACTAGACGAAGGAGCCTTGTATGCTACTAAATATTGTAGCATACTTTTCATTAATAATCAACCGAGCCGACGCCGCGAGGGATGGCGGAAATCCAGAGCTGGCCGGGGGTGAAGGAGATTTCTGCCCCATTTGCGTCTTGGAAGACGATTTGTGAGCCGGCGGAAGATTTAGACCAGGTGCCTTTTATGGCGCTGCCATTTTGGAAGATGTAGGCCGTGCCAGAGCCGATGGCTTCAATTACCTGGTGATAGTTGTCATCGTCTAGCCACTCGTTTACTTCCATAGCTACTACGGCACTTGGCGCGATTTGGACGAGATTACACTCGCGTGACATTACAGGATCTTCTTTCGTACAATCGTAAGATAATTCTTTCTCGCCAGAAGCATAAGAACGAGCATAGAGGCCAGTAGCTGGATTATACGAATAGTGAGTATTAAAGTCTGGGAAATTACCAAAATTGATATTAACCTCTGTTACTAGTGGTGTGGTACTTTTTATTACATTACCTTCTGCATCGGTGGTGTCTTCTGCAGCCTTTTGATTTTCGGCTTGGATTTTTTTAGCTTCTTCTGGGAGCAGACGCGGGTAGACTTTGGCGGCATCGCCGGTACCCTCAAGCCCATATTGTTTAGCAAAACTATTTAAGTTTGCCGCGTCGGTAAAGAGGTTGTTTGGGGCGATATAATCTGAGCCATCACGCCAGTTGAAAGCACCTTCGTCAATCTCATTGTAACCGCCAGAACGGAGCGCGGCGATTGCATCGTCTGCGCCGCCGGCGTGGACGACCGTACAGCCTAAGGGGGTATCCCATTGTAGATAATAGAGACGAAGCGAGCGGATTGGGCCGATGGCAGTATTTTCTGGGTTTTGGAAGACGGCGGCAAAACGAGTAATGCCGGCCTCGGCGATAGCTTCATAAACGATGGCAGCTTCTTCTAGCCCAGCGTGCGGGCGAGCACCATCGGTGCCATTTGGCACCTGAATACAGAAGATGGGCGAGCTATTAAGATTATCGTTGGCGATTTCAAGACCGGTGAGGCGGCTGTAATATTTAGGAGCGGCTGGTGCCCCTGAGGTATTGTTAGTAGAGCCGGCCTCTGGTTCAGTTTTCCGATTGAGTAAAAACATCGTAGCGGTAACGCCGCCAGCCACGACAATGGCCAAGATGATGCATAAAGCCACAAGCTTTTTCTTAGATTTTTTGGTTGATTTTTGAGTTTTTTTGGACATAATGCCTCCTTTAATCTATACTTCTTGCTGCTAAATTAAGCCTTGCGATAGTGCGCTCGCGGCCAAGCGCCTCTAAGGTAAGATTTAGAGCGGGCGAAAACGGCGCAAATGATACGGCGATGCGGATAAGACTAAAGAGCTCGGCGGGCTTTTTGCCGGTAGTTTCTAGAAGCTCATTTAATACGTCTTGTAGATTTTCTTCGGTCCAATCTTGTATCTCTGACAGCCTAAGAGAGACGGTGTTTAAGAGGCTGGACAATTCATCTTCTGACAGCTTTTTGAGGATTTTATTGTTCTTGATTAGGTTGGCGTCTACCGTTGGCTCTTCAAAGAAATAGGCGGAGAAAGATTTGAGGTCCTTCAAAGCTTTTAAGCGGTCGTAAATGATATTTAAGACCTTTTTGCGATATTCTTCTGGGTAATCTTTGGCGGAATCTGGCCAAAACTTCTCGTTGATTTTGCTATATAATACATCATTTCCCTCCTCGTCGTGGATTTTGCGTATCCACATACCGTTCATCCAGAGGAGCTTGGTTTCGTCGAAACGGGCGCCAGAATTTTGGATGCGAGATAAAGAGAAACGCTCTAGTAGCTCTGCCATGGTGTAGATTTCTTGCTCGGTACCATCGTTCCAGCCGAGGCAGGCAAGATAGTTAAGCATGGCCTCTGGCAAAATGCCATCCTCACGATAATCGGTGACAGATTTGGCGCCATCGCGTTTGGATAATTTTTTGTTACCCTGCGGGGCAAGAATGTGTGGGAGAGAAACAAACTTTGGGCGAGGCAGGCCTAGTGCGTCATAGAGCGCAAGGTAATTTGGCATACTAGACAAATATTCTTGGCCGCGAATGACATGAGTGACGCCCATTTCCATATCATCAATAATATGAGCGAAGTTGTAAGTTGGTAGGCCATCTTTTTTGATGAGGATAATATCGTCTTGGACTTCTGGGCCAGCGGATAATTCCCCCATTACCTCATCTACCCAAGTGTAATTCTTCGGCTCGGCTTTGAAACGGATTGGAATACCCTCATGCCACTCTGTAGTTTCTGTAGGGCGATGATTGCGGTAAAGATAAGGGATTTTCTTGGCGGTATCTTCTTTGCGGTATTCATCAATTTTTTCTGATGGGGTGGCATCAGCGTAGGCACGGCCGGCGGCGATAAGTTTTTTAGCCCAATTTAGATAAAGCTCTTTTCTCTCGGTTTGGAAATACGGAGCGTGCGGGCCGCCAATATCTGGGCCTTCGTCCCAGTTGAGGCCAAGCCAAAGTAAAGTCTCTTTGATTAAATCAGTAGCACCCTCTACGTAGCGGGCTTGATCGGTATCTTCGATGCGGAGAATAAAAGTGCCATCTGTCTGTTTGGCGAGGAGATAAGGGTAAATTGCGCTTCTGACGTTGCCGATATGAATATAACCGGTAGGGCTAGGCGCAAAACGAGTAACTGCTTTTTCCATGCTATTATTATAGCACAACTTAGTGTTTTCCGAATAACAGATTACCGATGGCTTCAAATAGGGTTGGAGCGTTGCCGACCATCTGGGTGGTCTCTGAACTTTCTGGAGCTTGGACGGTACCAGAAGGGGCTGGGGAGATTTGCTCGGCGGTAACGAGCAAACGATAACGCGATGTACCGAGCGGTGTACAGGTAATGAGAGTGAGCATAGGTTTATCGGTATCGTAAACTAGTTTTGATACCTCTGTTGGCTCTACAGTTTCTAACCTGGTAACGGAGTAAGTATAACGGACGCCATTATAATCTACGTAAATTAGATCGTTTTCTGTAAGACGCTCTAGCCCAGAGAAGATGAATTTATATTGGTTTGATGTGTAAATATCACCGGCGGAATGGCCAGTAATGACAAGGTTGCCAATTTCGCCTGGTAGAGCGGATGCGCCAGGTATAGACCAGTGGACGACACCAGAGTTCATACCCTCCATAATGGTATCCGCATCATTAGATAGGCCAAATAGGATAGGAACATCGATGTTTAATTTAGGGATTATTAGGCGTTCTTCATCGCCAACGTTGGCAGAAATGGTGGGATCAATTGCTGTGATAGAAGTATCGAGGCTGTTCCCTGGTGAGACGTATGCAGCGAGCGGAGCAAAAATTAACCGGTTGTATTGCAAGAAAAGTAGTAGCAAGACCACGATGGCGCCAGCTAAGATTGGCTTATACTTCTGGAACTTACGACTTTTAGCGGCTTTGTCGGTGGCATTTTTCTGGATGGTTTGTTTTAAGATGGTTTCTGGGGCGGGGCTGGACTTAAAATTAGCGCGCTCTTTGGCGATGTAATTTTGGGCGGCCTTAGAATAGTATTCAGAATAGTATTTTTGGTAATAGTTTTGCCAAGCAGTGTGATATTCTTTGAGGTCTGGCGTGTGGACACTTTTTACAGGGATATTCTTATAAGCCGCAAGGACTTTCTTCCGTGCGATTTCGGCGGCAGTTTTCTTCTGCTGCTCATACGAACTCATCTGCCCACCTGCTTCTTGCTTCATTTAATTATTTCCCTTACGATTATTAGACCTTTATCCTCATTCTTTTGGACAAAGTATATATATTTATTGTCTTTAGTGATGACGGCAGGATAGCCACTCTCGGCCCGGCTTAAAGTTTGGAGGTTTCCACCGTCGTAATCTCGTACGTTTAAGCTCCCGCCTGAAACTGTACCTATTGTATACTCATCTGGCCAAAATGTCAAGTTACTCTCTATGGTGTAAGAAGTGGTGGTGGCGCTTTCTAAGTCAAAGACGGTGCGACTTTGATCTCTTATAGCAATGATGGCTTGGTTTTTAGCGTGGAATTGTAGTGAATCTGGTGCGCCAGATTTTATGCTGATTTGGGCGGCCGGCTTGTAGTCGGGATTATCTTTGGTGATATTTTCTGTTGGCAAATCACCGCGGTAGATAGATAAGAGATCGTCTTCGGCTATAACTAGAGTAGGGCGGTTTAAGTACTCTGAAATGGCGATTTTAGCTGTGGTTGCAGAAGTGCTAGAGAGAAACACGGAAGAACCATTGTCGCTGTTATAAATTACAAACTCTTTTTCTTTGTCTTTTGGCTGGCGAACAAGCGCGATGGTTTTGTTATGACTTGAAAACGATTGGACATCGGAGACTAAGACGTCAGAAAGTTGCTTGCTAGATAGTGAAATAGTGCGGAGATGGCCATTTTCTAAAATAAATAGCTCATCGCCATGGTTATTAGCAAACTGTAAATCGGATATCTGGACGGCAAAAGACGAAGTTAAATCTAGGCTATTTTCTGGGCGCTCTAAATCAACGATCGCTAGATGGCTACCATCATTACTTTTAAACGATAAGACGAAACGGTTGGCATCATGACACCAGCTGACAACTTGGATGTTAGAAACTAACTGGTCACTGTCTAGAAGGAGTTTACTTAAATCTATCTCTGTGACTTTGGTTGTGTCAGATGGGATATTTAGGATTTGAAATTTTGGGCTGTTTGGGGAGGTTAGTAGTATAAATTCACGAGTAGGCGGGATAGAATAAACTTCTGGTGCCTCATTTAAGGCTATTACTTCTTCTAGTTTGCGGTCCAGTTTATAAAGACGGGGGTATGAGAGCTTAGTCAAGAGACCAGGGTGGACTGAGATGGATTTACTCCATGTGGTATAACCGTCTTTGGTAAGTTTGAGCTCATAATTCCCTTCTGGGAGGATTTTGCTGATGTTGGTTTCGCCTGGGAGAGTCTCCTCCCCGATAGCGACTTTGGCGCCGGTAGGGATAGAGTCTATCTGTACTAGACCAGACTGCTCTAGTTTACCATCTTCTGTAAGACGATAACCCATGACGATGAAGGTGAGAACGATGACTGTTAATACGATAATAATAAGCATAAAAATCTCGGTAATGACGAGCTTGGTAGTCTGGATTTTCTTGCGACGTTCTTTGTCCATATATAGATATATAAATTATACCATAGTTTTTAGCGTAAAAACGCTCTTGTTTTTTATTTCTCTAACGTTTATAATAAGTATAATCGTATTAATAAAGAAGGACTACTGATGCAAAAAACTGCCACTAAAGCAAAATCTTCTAGTTCGTACACTCGTCCGGCGCTTCAGAAATCTACTACGCTTTCGCGTAAATATGTGCGTCGCCCAGGTACTACGAAAAAGATTAACGATGTAAAAAAGACAAATACGCAAAAGGTGGTAAAGGCTCAGCTTACTAACAAAGCTATGGTAGCTAAGAAAGATAGTAAAGAGCCAGAGGTTGCATTTAAGACAAAGGCAAAGGCAGCAGAGCTTTCTGAGGCTATTTCGGCGTCTGCGGGAAAGGCTCCGATTAAGATGAAGGCAGTTGAAAAGTCTCAGGCTATTCAGAGATTTAAAGAAGACAAGGCAGAGCCGAAGAAAGTTTCGGAAAAAGCTGCCGCGGATTTGAAGGCAGAGATCCAAAAAGAAATCGCCAAGATTGAAGAAAAAGCTAAGGCCGAAAAAGAGGCCGTAGCCGAAAAGGCATCAGAAACGCAGAATGCTGTAAAGGCAGAGGCTGCTAAGGCTAAGAAGGATGAAGTGGCAAAAGCTGCGGTTAAGTCAAAGGCGGCTACAGAACCAAAGGCCACAAAGGCAGTTGCGAAACCAAGGGCATTGCAAAAGAGAGTAGGTGGCACTAAGAGGCCATTTGGCAGAGTAGTCAGATTAAAATCTGCGAAGGTTGTTAAAACGAAAGATGCTAACAAGGCTGCTTCTGATGCGGCGCGTGCAGCGATGCGTGGGCTAGCTACGGAGAATGTTAAGCCGATGAAAAAGCAACACCGTGGCCGTAGGATTTTGCTAGCCTTTGGTTGCACAGCGGCAGTAGTGGCGGCGCTTGGGGCTTTTGTGGCGGTTAATATGCCAAATATTTCTGTAAAGGTAGCTGCTATGCAGACTGGGATTGATGCTTCTTATCCAGAGGTAGTACCGCGTAATTATACTATGGAGACAGTAGCTTCTAATAAAGATGGGATTGTGACGATGAAATTTGTTAACCCAGAAGGTTATTCGTTCATATTGACCGAGGAAAAATCGACTTGGGATTCTACGGCTGTGTTAAACAACTATGTTAAGAACAACTATTCGTCCAATTATTCCACCATGCATGAACAAGGTATTACCTATTATAGCGAGCCGGGCTCTGCAGCTTGGGTGAATGGCGGTATTTTATACAAAATTACTAGCTCCGGTAAAAATCTAACTAAGGAGCAAATCCGCAACTTAGTAGTATCGCTCTAAAAGTCCCCCCCTTGTGGGGCTTTTGATAACGGAGATGCTGTAGCAAGAAAAAAAGGCTGTTTTTAAGCCTTCTGGTGGGCAATGTGGGATTTGAACCCACACTCCATTGCTGGAACCAGATTTTGAGTCTAGCGCGTCTACCAATTCCGCCAATCGCCCTGGTAGAGAATATTATATCACGAGCGAATGAAAAATGCTATAATAGACTTATGAGCAAAGTATATTTTACGAAACAGTTAGACGCAGAAGGATTAATTAAAGTCTATGAGGCGCTAGGAGTGGAGCTAGCGGGGAAAGTGGGCGTAAAGGTCTCTACGGGCGAGAAGGGTTCGCAAAACTATTTGAAGGCAGAGCTGATTAAGCCATTAGTAAAGAAACTTAGCGGCACGATTATTGAGTGTAATACAGCGTATCCTGGGGCTCGCAACAAGGCAGATGAACATCTAGAAGTGGCTAGAGAGCACGGTTTTGATTTTGCAGAGATTGATATTATGGATGAGAGTGGGGAGTTTGAAATCCCAGTGGAGGGCGGAAAGCATTTAGAGTATGATATTGTGGGCGAAGGCCTAAAAAAGTATGATGCAATGCTTAATCTTGCACATTTTAAGGGGCATGCAATGGGCGGGTTTGGTGGCGTGCTAAAGAATCAATCTATTGGTGTTGCCTCAAGAAACGGCAAGGCTTATATCCACTCTGCTGGCAAGACTAAGAGCCCAACGCTTTGCTGGGTTCGCCAGCCAAAACAAGAGGCTTTTATCGAATCTATGGCAGAGGCGGCGAAGGCAGTGGCGGATTATTTTGCGGCAAATGGCAAGAAGATTTTGTATATAGACGTAATGAATAATATGTCGGTAGATTGTGATTGTGATGCCAACCAAGGTGCGCCGGTAATGGCGGACATTGGGATTTTAGCCTCGGAAGATCCGGTGGCGTTAGACCAAGCGGCGATAGATTTAATTTGGGCTTCTAACGATAACGGTGCGGGTGAGTTAAAAGAGCGGATTGATAGCCGGGTGGGCCGCCACATTTTGCCGTATGCAGAAGAGATTGGGCTAGGCACGACTAAATACGAGCTCGTGGAGATTTAGCTTGAGAGTTGCGATTTTTAGTGATGTTTTTCTAGACGTGCCAGGCGGGATACCGTCTTCTATTACAGCGCAACGAGAATATCTAGCAAAAAATGGGATAGAATCTATCGTGTTTTGCCCTGCTACCCCGGGTAAGAAGACGCCAGAGGGCGTCTTTGGTGTACCGTCTTTTAAATATTTGCGGCCGGGCGGGGCGCCGTTTGCGAAAAGAATTAAAACGGTAAAGCGCGCAATTCTGGCGGCGTATCCGGGTTTTGATTTTGACTTAGTACACGTACATTACGAGGGGGCTTGCTCGCTCGCTGGGATGCAACTAGCGCGAGAGTTTAAGCGGCCGTTGGTGCAGACGATGCATGGGCGAGAAGACGTGGCGGCAGAGACGAACATCCCGCATCCTTTGAAGACTTTGGGCGGGGCACTACTTTGTTTCTTACATAAATTTGGGGTGCCACACCCGGTGAAGATAAGGCGGGATAATTATTTGGCGCCTACGATTGTGCGGGCCAAGATGTGGACGTTAATGGTAAATCACGCGAACTTTGCGGATGTGGTAATAACGCCATCCCATCATTTTAAAGAGAAGTTGCAATATTATGGGGTGAAAAAGCCTTTTGTAGTGATTTCGAATGCGATTTCTGATGACGTTTTAAAGGCTGGGTTCATAGCGGCGGGGGTGTCTTATGAGCATCCGAAGACACGGAGTTATGATGGACGCGAGACTCTGCGGCTATTTTGGAACTCACGCGTGTCTAAAGAAAAGCGGATGATTCCCTTCTTGCAGGCGCTAGCTGAAGTAAAGGCGCCGGTAATCTTGGATGTCTATGGCGATGGTAACGAACTAGGGCGGGCCGAGCGTTATGCTAAACAGAAAAACCTGGATGTAAAGTTTCACGGGCGGATAGACCACGCGAAGATGTTAGGGCGGATGGACAAGGCGCAACTTTCTGTGGTAGCATCTTATGGTTTCGACAACCAGCCGATGACGATACTAGAGGCCAGGGCGATGGGACTGCCGACGCTGATTTGCGATAAAGATTTACGAGAAGTAACGGGGCCGGGCGGGATATTAGCGGGCGGGCCGGAGCCACGCGCGATGGCGCAGGCGATAGACAATTTGGCGGAGCATCCAGAAAAATTGGCGGAACGTAGCCGGCTTTGCCTAGAGGGGCGGGGAGAGGTTTTACAATCTACGCAGATTGGGAAATTAATTGCGCTCTACCAGAGGCTGGTAAAGTAGGTTTTTATTACACTATATTCTTTATAATTTTCAACCCTTGTTTTTCAGAACCATATGCATTATAATGATTTCTAACGTAAGGCCAATTAATAGGAAGGAGAAACTAAAATGCTAAATATCCACATGGGGGGGGGGTACACTATTAAATAAGAGAACCCCAAAAGTCTCTATTTTTGCCGTTATGGCATTTTTTGTGCCCCTAACCCTTGGTTTAG
>JAFUCF010000040.1 GCA_017459845.1 Candidatus Saccharimonadota bacterium | reverse complement strand
TTCCCAAGGGTACGGACTTTAAAAAGCTTACAACTGATGATATACTAAAAATAGAATTTCTACTTAACAATAGGCCAAGGAAACGTCTCGGGGGCAAAACTCCGCAAGAAGCTTATGTTGCACTTGATGGTTTAATGTAGCTTTGTGGCAAAAAAATGGTCTGGGTGATCGGACTTGAACCGACGGCCTCAGCGTCCCGAACGCTGCGCGCTACCAACTGCGCCACACCCAGATACTTCTTAATTCTAGCATGGCTACCCCTAAAAGTAAAGGACTGCGAAAACCGCAGCCCTTTGTGCTTAGCCAATGCATATTTAATAATTCCGCTTAAGCAGCCCCGAACGACTGAGCGATTATTATATAGTAGCAAAGGCCATTAGATTTAGATGTGTACACCACGATGTTCATCGCGACTAGGGTTCTCACCGAAAACATAATCATTGCCGGGAAGAATAGCGTTTAATACGATCCCTACAATAGACGCAAGCGCGAGCGCAGTGATTGTTAGACTGTTACCACCGCCGAACGGAATGGTAAGGCCATTAGAGCCAAGCCCGATAACCAGGATAATCGCAGCTACAATTAAATTGCGCGACTGCTTAAAATCTACCTGGTTCTCTACGATGTTCCTGACGCCGATGGCAGAAATCATTCCGTAAAGGATGAAACTAATGCCGCCAACGATGGCTGTGGGCATAGTGCCAAATATCGCCGAGAGCTTGGGGATGAAACTCAGCACGATGGAGAAAACCGCTGCGATGCGAATTACCAAAGGATCATAAACTTTGGATAACTCTAAGACGCCGGTATTCTCGCCGTAAGTGGTATTAGCCGGGCCACATACGCCGCCGGCCAACATCGTAGCGAGACCGTCGCCCACGAGCGTCCTCGAAAGCCCAGGCTCCTCAATGAAGTTTTGCCCTGTAGTGGCAGAGATGGCGCTGATATCGCCAACATGCTCCATCATAGAGGCAATAGCAATCGGCGCCATAACCAAGACTGCAGAGATATTAAACTTTGCGAGCTGAAACTGGGGCAAGCCAATAAATGCCGCGCTAGCAATACTGCTAGTCTCGATGATGGCTGAGCCATCTGCATTGGTCATACCAAGAGCTTGCATGATAATCGCCGCGATGTAGGCAATAACTACACCCATGAGGATAGGGATGATTTTAAACATTCCTTTTCCCCAGATGTTAAACACTACAACAGTAACAAGAGCAATGATAGCCAGAGGCCAGTTAGCCGAGGCATTGCCAATAGCCGAGTCCGCCAGCCCAAGCCCAATGCAAATAATAATCGGGCCAGTGACTACCGGCGGCAAAAAGCGCATTACCCTTTTTACGCCTAAAGCTTTGATTAGCAAGGCGAGTACTAAATATAGTGCGCCGGCGACTACGATACCACCACAAGCGTAGGGTAACTTCTCGCTGTAGCTCATACCCTCAAACTCGGGGAGCTCTGCTACAGTAGCAAAGCCGCCTAAAAAGGCAAAGCTGCTGCCAAGAAAAGCCGGAACTTTGAACTTGGTGCAGGCATGGAATAGTAATGTCCCAAAGCCTGCGCAGAAAAGCGTAACCTGGGCGGACAAGCCCTCGCCATGGAAATAGCCATTCACCAAGATTGGCACAAGAATGGTTGCCCCAAACATGGCAAACAGATGCTGCAACCCTAAGATGAGCATCTTCGGCACGCCAAGACTACGTGCATCATAAATTGCTTTGTGTTCCATCATATACACACCTCCTTTTAAAGAACACTAGGGCTTTTAGCCCACCAACAAAAGATAATTTAAAAACTCTATTCTAGATTTTAGTTTAACATATAAGGTTGGCTTTGACAAGCAGCGCGGCTTTAAGAGCTAGTTTTATTTAGCGAATGTTCTAAGCGGCTATGAAATGGGAGTTTCTGATCCAAGAATGTAAAGAGCCAGAGCAAAAACGGAGTAAGCATACCTACAGCCACTGGGATAACAATGACAAGCCAAGAAGGATTTTCTACGAGCTCGAAGAACCACCTAAGCACCGTAAAGCAAAGCGTCAGGCCAGCGAGACAACCTAACCATATAAAGCGGCGGTACATATTGAATGGGCGGCAAACGGTGTAAAGATAAATCATGCCCACGATTGCGAATGACAGCGTACAGGCGGTGAAAGTCTGTTCTTGCGGCAAGCGGAAAAGGAAGCAAACAAGGTAAGTAAGCAAGACTACCGCAGCATTGGTGAGGCCGCCAGGCACGGCTTTTCTTAAGATATTAGTCATAAAGCGGCCGTGGATTAAATCTACGTTTGGCATCTGGGAAAGGAAGAAAGACGGCACCCCGATTACCCACATGGTAACCATAGAGACTTGAGCTGGGAGCAATGGGTAAGAAAAGCCTACAATAATGGCAAGCACAGCAGCGGTAAAGGAGAAGATGTTTTTGACGATAAAGAGCGAGCCAGAGCGCTCCAAGTTGTTGACAACGCGGCGGCCCTCTTTGACGACGTTTGGCATTTTAGAAAAATCAGACTCAAGAAGCACGAGCTGGGCAGCCTGGACTGCCGCATCCGAGCCAGAGGCCATAGCGATAGAACAATCGGCATCTTTTAGAGCAAGCACGTCGTTGACGCCATCGCCAGTCATGGCAACAGTATGATTTTGGCTTTGTAAAGCCTTAACAAGACGGCGCTTTTGTTCTGGCAAAACCCGGCCAAAGACGGTGTATTTCTCTACGGCCTCTTGATAATCTGCATCCGTAACCAAGCGGTGCGCATCGATATACTTGGTGGCATTTTTAATCCCGGCTTGGCGGGCGACCTCTGAGACGGTAAGCGGGTTATCGCCAGAAATCACTTTGATTTCTACATCGTTTTCTTCAAAATAGCGGAAGGTCTCTGGCGCGGTTTGGCGGACTGGGTTCATCAAAGTAATGATGGCGAGAGGAGTAGCCTTTTTGGTGAGAGATTTACCATCTAATTTGCCGGCGTATTCTGCGAAGATTAAAACCCGGAAGCCCTTGCGGGAGTATTTTTCTATCTCCGTTTGATAGTTTTTATAATCATCGCGCAAGATAAACTCTGGCGCGCCTAACACAAAGCTTTTACCAGAAATAACCGCGGCGCTATATTTAAACTCTGATGAAAAGCCAAAGACTTGGCTGGCAGAAAGAGACGATTTTTTAAAATGATTTTTTAGGGCCTCCATCGTAGTAGTATCGGCGGAAAGCGAGCTAATAAGGCAAGCAAGGCTAGGCTTTACAGCCTTTTCATCCTGAAGATAGATGACATCCGACACGGACATTTCTGGGCTCGTGATGGTGCCGGTTTTATCTACGCAGAGCACATCCACGCGGGCAAGAGTTTCAATACATTTCATCTCATGGACGAGGACTTTGTTTAAGGCGAGGCGCATAGCAGAAATGGCAAGAGTAACAGAGGCGAGCAAGAATAAACCCTCTGGGATCATACCGATGACTGCTGCTGCACCGCCCTGGACAGACGGGAGCAAATCTTTGCCGGCGATGAAGAACTGGCGGCAGAACAATAAAATGCCCACTGGGATGATAGCGATACCAGCGATTTTAACCAACTTATTGAGACTGCTAATAATCTCTGATTGCTCGCCCGTCTTGATGGCCTTGGCCTGGAGGGTAAGTTTAGAGGCGTAAGAATCTGCACCAACTTTAGTAAGCTTAGCCACGCATTCACCAGAGACAATAAAGGAGCCAGAGAGTAGCTCGGCACCATTCTTCTTGATGATTTCATCAGCCTCGCCGGTAAGAAGAGACTCGTTGACGGAAACTTCCCCATCTAGAACTTCGGCGTCCGCCGGGATTTGGTTACCAGCGCGGAAAACTACCGTATCGTCTAAAACAAGTTCATGGACAGGGACCTTTTGTTCGTTACCATCGCGGATGACCGACGCTTCGCGAGCAGAGGTAATGGTGAGTTTTTCTAGAACTTTCTTTGCACGGAGCTCCTGGACGATGCCAATGAGGGTATTGGCCAAGATGACGGGAATAAAAGTCATACTGCGGAAATCTCTGACAATTCCGAGAATGATTGCAAGACCTAAGAACACCCCGTTAAAATAGGTAAAAGTATTATCGCGGATGATTTGGCCAGTAGATTTAAACGGCGCTTTGACCGGCGCATTGTTTTGGCCGGCTTTTAGTCTCTCCGCCACCTCATCTGTGGATAAACCTTGAAAAATAGATGCTACCATATATATATTATATCATAGTCTAATTCTCTGCTGGGGTAGGGCCGGTGGTTGGGCCATCATTCTCTGTGGATGGAGTGCCCTGCTGGAAGCCAGACTCGCCCTCGGCTGGGGTGGCAGAGCTGTTCTCTGGGTTTGCCGGGGTGATGACGACGTCTTTAGAATCTTTGATGCCATTACCGGTGACATCGTAATGATAGCCGTCGGCAATTTTAATGCCAGAGACATTTAAGACACCAGTGCCACCATCTATGGTAAGGTCGCCCTCCGAGTAGATCGAATCGAAGGTGTTTGGATCTGTAACGGCGAGCGTACTCTCGGTGCCATCATCAAGCACAATTACGAGCGGATTGTGGGAGAAATTAGAGATGGCAGAGGCATCCGTGGCGGTGACGGAAATATCGTGGAGATAAAGCGTAACCTCGCCAGCGGCATTGACCTTAATCGGGAAGGTGGTGACGCCAGACAAGACATAGTGGCCCGCATCAGTAATCTGAATTTCTTCTGTGTAGGTAGCCAAATCAATCTTGGTGGCAGTAGTACGCGGATCGGTATACTGGACTTGTTGGTTAGACGAAGATGAGTTATTGCTACTAGAAGGCTGGAGCAAGAGCGCTACTATTACACCGATAGCTACCACGATAACCGGGATAAGAATAATAAAGAGTAAGACGATTTTATTGAGGCCCCGCTCAGGCTGGTTAACAACTTGGTCAAAAGAGGTTGGGATATTGCTAGCCTCACGGGCGGCAGACATCTGCTCTTTAATGCGGTTGTATTCATTAGATTTATTGCGGCTGGAGCCATTCATGGTCGGCATAGCCTGAGTACGGTTTAACTGGCGCGGCTGAGGAACATCCACCGTAAAAGTATCGCGCGGGGTGGGCTGTTGGCTAAAAGGATCCCCGGTGGCCGGGCGGCGCTGCGCCGAAAGACTTTCTGAGACTGGGCTCTCTGCCATGGCCGGTTGGTTAGAAACGGCTGGCCTATTTGGCGTTGAAGAGCCCGCCGCAGCCGCCGACACTGAATGGCTAGCTGGTCCACCGTTTGCTGGCGTTGCAGAAGGCGCCGCAGAACCAAGACTATCTTTAATAATATTGTCTGCAATATTATCTAACTCTTTATCCATAAGCATATTATAGCAAGGTGTGGTAATTTTGTAAATGTTTAGTGCTACTAGATACTATGTCTTTTAGGATGGAGGAGCTCTTTAAGCTTATGAATATAATATACTATAGATACCGGCATTTCAAAGCCGCCGATGAGCTCTACGACATAGCCGCCGAAACCTTTTTTAAAGCGATACATCCCGTAGGAAGGATCGTTTTTGTCGAAATTGCCAGAGATACCATAGAAATTATAACGCTTGTAATGGTGCTTATATGCGTAATTAATGATTTCCCATTGAATGAGATACTGAGCGTTCAAGTTTAAATATTCTTCATCGTTGCCGGCAAAAAGATAGAGTACCTCATGCTGGCCACAAAGTAAAAACATCCCACACGAGAGCTGGATTACCTTGCCGTTTTCTTCTATTTCTGCTATGAGAAACTTTACATCTTTACCAAAAATATCGTAAAAATCCTCATAATAGTCTAGCGGCTTGTTGTCATATTCAAAACCCTTGCGCTGGGCGGTCTTGGTACACATCTTATAAAAATCTTTTAGCTCATCCCTTTTTAGCTCGCGGACTTTAATGCCAGAGCGGAGCGTACGGTTGATGAGGTTTCTGGTGTTTTGGCGGAAGGATTTTTTGAGCTCTTCCGGCGGTTTGTCTAGGTTCAAACAAAACATCCACTTGAGCTGGTCTGGATGGGAGTCTACCTTAATTTTAAGTTTTTTAAGATTATCGATTGCCCGTTGGCGGTTAAAGCCGCCCTCTACGAGATTGCCATCGATGTCTCGCTCGCGATATTCTAGATACGGCTCAAAACGCAGGATGTAGCCACCGCGCTCTTTAATGTAGGCCTTGAGGTTTGTAAAAAACTCTTTTAGGAGCGCCTCGTTTTCGTAATCAATAAGCGGGCCGCGCGGGGCGTAAAAAACTTTTTTGCCAAAAGCACCGGGCTTAGACATCATCATGGTAGCCGCGATTATTTTATCGCCTTTTTTTAAGCCAACGTAATGTGTCTGCCAGCCGCGCTTCTTACGGTAGGCGGCTAGGCCAGGCGTCTGGAAAAAGGAGAACTGCGGGTGCGGCAAAGCAAAGTCTACAAAATCTTTTTCGCTAAGTTCGGTAAATTTCATACGATACTATTATAGCACAAGTGGAGGCCTAGCGCTTAGACGCGATGGCTATCATAGTAAAGACGACGATTAGCGCTACGATGGCGACGCAAACCGCGATAACAGCGCCGATTTTACGGCCAGTGGTTTTATTTTTACTTAGCCGCTCCTCTACGGCAGCGCGGTCTAGCGCGATAAGGCGCTTTAGCTCTGCTTCACTAAGTTCTGGTTTTTTATCGTTCATTGGATTAATTATACACCTTTTTTAAAAAATGTGATATAATATATCTTAACGGGGCTTGGCACAGTTGGTAGCGCGCCGCTTTTGGGAAGCGGAGGTCAGCAGTTCGAGTCTGCTAGCCCCGACCATTACAAAGGTTCTAGTGAACCTTTTTTGTTTGGGAACTGCTGTAGCGTCCCAAGGGGCTATCAGCAGTTCGAGTCTGCTAGCCCCGACCATTATATTTGCGAGGAGGAAGAAACCGAAGGTTTCTTCTGAGCAGCAACGCCAAATGAAAAATCGAGAATTTATTCTCGCTTTTTTTATTTGGCGGAGATGCGGTAAGTAGCGAAGCTACTTACTCCGAGCTTAAATGAAGTGGAAAGCGAGCGTAGCGAGCTTACCAAAAGATAGGAACTGCTTATTTCCTATGATATATATTTGAAGTTTTCTCCTTTTTCTGATATAATAGTAAGTGTCAGATATTAGTTTACAAATTAGGCAAATTGGTCCAGTTTAAAACGAAGTATGATTGGAAAGGATAATATGAAACCAATTAAGTTTATCAACCTACTCAAGTTGACAGATGAAGAACTTAAAAATCTAAAGCTGATATTTAATAGTGATTGGAAATATAACCCTGACAACCTGCCGGAGTATGGGTATAATGCAAACTAATTCTTTACCTTTTTGTGAAAAAAGACCGATAATTAAAATGCGAGGTAAGTAATATGAATTACTGTAAAATGACTAAGCAAGAATGGCAGTTGATATTAGACACCTATGGGACCGGGGCTAAGATTTGGAAGAGCGCTGTAGAGGAGTTTCCAGACGAAGGGCTTAGAAAATACTTTGCCGAATGGGAGAATTTTTACGAGTTTTATGATAAAATGAATCGTATTTTTCATAACGAAGAAGTACGTTTTTTAGGATTATTTGATATTTGGTGTCCTGAACTAAAAAGTATCGCTAGCAACACTAGCAGAAAAACAGAATATGCAATTGAACACTGGTCCATTAAAGTAGGTTGGATTTAAAATAAGGAATAAAACTATGCTAGATATAGAAGTTTACGAAAAATTAAGCCCTAAAGCAAAACTCTTTTACGATAGTCATAAAGATTACTTTGACGAAATGGCTAGAGAATGGGGTGATTTTGTGGATATGGGTGTCGTTATTGAAGAAGCCACAAAACAAGGTAGAATTGAAGAATCATCTTCAACCGTTCGGGCGAATTAATCGTAAGGAGAAATCATGACAAAGAAAGACAAGAAGAAATACTTATTTAGAGCTACAAAAGAAGACGACGGCGCTATCCGTAAAGCCTTAACAATGATGTTTTGGCATAAGCGAGGTGTACCTGATTATTACGATTTTGATATTTGGTATATTATGCAATATGGTAAAGTTAAATTCTTATACTACAAAGCCAAAGCAAAAATCTCTCGCCACGATTTTGAGCATCTGACAGGCAAAACGGATGAATATTATAAATGGCTAGGTTAAAGAATCGTAAGGAGGAAAATGCTATTTTTCGATACGGAAGATTTTAATAGATTAAGCCCAGAGGGTAAGAAACAATACTTTAAGTATATGGACCACTATGAAGATAAATGGGTGGATTGGGACTGTAATGTAGATATGACTGGTCTTATTGAATCTGATGCCAAAGAACATAAGGAATATAAGGAGGAATCATGACGAAAAGATATATCAACGTGGAGAAAAATAGATACTACCCACCTAGCAAAGAGTATTGGAATATTCCAGAGGTTGAGCCTGATAATATTATTTATTTTGCGCATTTTCCAGATACCACCTATGACAATGCTAGTGAAAATATGGGCTTTTTCCTTGAGATGGTTTATCTGGACGGAGACGAGGTAAAAGCCGAGTGGCGCAATCCGGGAGATTGGGACAAAATTGGAGCGTTTATTGAAAAAGTTAAGGACAAATTTACCAAACGCAAAGTGCTTAGGTCGCCCGTATATGTAGGCTATTTCAATAAAGAAATGTCGCCGGATATAAAAATAGAAGACGACTCGCTTATTTACAAAGACAAATATAGGGTAGATTTAAGTAGTTAGATTAAAATAGAGAGCTTGCTCTCTCATTTTTCTGCTGATTTTTCTGAAAAGTAGACCGAAGGTCTACTTTCCGCGAACGCCCGAGACTGGTCTCCGAAGGAGACCAGTCTTTTTGTTGATTATTTTGCGTATTCTACGGCGCGGGTTTCGCGGATGACATTGACCTTGATAGTGCCAGGATAGGACATCGTGGCCTCTATCTTGTTGGCAATGTCGCGAGCAAGCTTAAGGGCGGTTAAATCGTCAATCTGCTTTGGTTCTACGATGACACGAATTTCGCGGCCGGCGGAGATAGCGTAAGCCTTGTCAATACCTGGGAAGCTCGTGGCGATATTCTCAAGATCGCGCATCCGCTCGGCAAAGTTCTCGGCGGAGATATTACGTGCACCAGGGCGGGCAGCAGAGATAGCATCACAGATTTTGACGATAATAGCCTCTGGAGTGGTAGCCTCAATATCGTCGTGATGAGCGGCGATGGCGTGGACTACCTCGTCTGGCATGCCGTACTTTTTGGCAAGCTCGGCGCCGATATCGGCATGCTTGCCCTCAATTTTATGTGTGACGGCCTTACCCATATCGTGCATTAAGGTGGCAGTCTTAGCAATGCGCTTGTCAGCACCAATTTCCTCGGCGATCATACCGGCCATGTGAGCCATCTCAATAGAGTGGAGCAGAACGTTTTGGCCGTAAGATGTGCGGAATTTGAGCTCGCCCAAGAGATGGACTAACTCGCGCGGGATACCGACAAGGCCAACCTCGCGGACGGCATCCTCACCGGCGCGGATAACCTCTTTTTCAATCTCCTTTTCTGCCTTAGCCACGGCTTCTTCAATGCTGGCAGGATTAATGCGGCCGTCTTTCATTAGACGCTCCAAGGCGTATCTAGCGACTTGGCGGCGGATAGGATCAAAAGACGAGAGCACGACCATACCAGGCGTATCGTCTACCATGATATCTACACCAGTGGCGCGCTGGAGAGCCTGAATGTTGCGGCCCTCTTTACCAATAATACGGCCCTTGATATCGTCATCTGGAAGCTTTAGCGCTGTAACCGTGCGGTCTGCGGTGACTTCTGATGACATACGCTCCATAGCGGTAAGGAGCAAGGCCTGGGCGGTCTCGTCTATGTCGTGCTTAATTTCCTTTTGCTCTTTAGCGACGAGGCCCATGAGGTCTTGCTTGATATCGTTTTCGGTCATTTTCATGAGCTTTTCTTTAGCCTCATCCTTGGAGAGGCCGGCGATTTTCTCTAGTTTCTCGTGTTGCTTAGTGCGGATGTCTTTAATCTCTTGTTTAAGAGATTCTATCTCGCGCTCTTCTTTGCTTAATTTTTCTTGCTTTTTCTCTAGCTGGTCTAGCTTAGAATCTAGCGTAGTCTCGCGCTCTGCCAGGCGGGCCTCTGTGGCCTTCCACTCGCGGCGGCGATCACTTTCTTCTTTGCTGAGCTTTTCTTGCTCGGCGGTAGCCTGCTTTTTGGCCTCTAAGACGATATCTCCAGCCTCGTGCTTAGCCTTGCGAATGAGATCATCTGCCTTGTTTTTGCCGCCGTTTTCATTCTTTTTGTTGTACGCAAAAATAGAACCGGCGCCCACGCCGAGACCTACGACTGCGGCTACAATTATTCCGATTATTTCCATAATGTGCCTTTCTTGCCCCTATTTTCGGGGCGGCTTATGCTACTACTTTCCTTGTAGCAGCGGGTTAATAAAATTTATCAAATGTTAAACTCTTTGAATCAAGTTCTATATATAATTATAGCACAAGCGGGCGGAAAATGATAGTGGGAATTAGCGAGGGGTTTACAGAGCGAGCCCGGCGGAGAGCAAGGCGGAGGGCTAGGCTAGGAGCCAAAGAAACTCTGCGAGGCACTACTTGTAGCACAATACATGGCTGCCGTAAGTCTTATTGTAGTAGCTCGCCGAGCGCGAGTAGCTGCTGTTGACGTCCAAGAGGTACGCGTAGCTACTACTGTTCTCCGTAGAGGACCAATAGTAGCGACTGCTCGAGAGCCCTAACACTTTATACAGGGCGCCGGTAGACTCTTGATACCCGGAACGACCGCTGCTGTACGAAGTACCGCCATAAGCCTTTATTAGGGTGTCATAGTCTGTAATTTTCGGGAAGTTATACCCGCTAGGACAGCCAGAGCAGGTGGCGTTGTGGTTATTAGCACCAGTTTGGTTAGTACAGATGGCGTCGAAAGTAGTAGCATTCCCAGAGTTACCGAACACCCAAGTCCGTCCGTCCGCCATCTTACAGCTCTGGGTAGCGGTTGGATGGACAGTGTCTGAGCAGTTTCCAGCGTAGACTGGGCCATCATCTTCCCAAATCGCATAAAGGGTAATAGAGCCGCCATTTACAGTAGTAACATTAGACTTTAGGGTAGTTGGGGAGATACCGGATTGGCCACTAGAGTACGTAGTGCCGTTACCGTCGCTACTAGTATTCCATTCTTTAAACTTCTTGCCGCTTGGGGCAGTGAAAGCGTTGGTGGCGAGAGTAACGTTTTGGCCGTAGGTAGCGGTAGTACTGGCGGTAGAGCCGGAGCCACCATTAGAATTGTAATAAATGGTAAAGCTATTAGCAGCACCTGTAGCGGTAAGGGTAAGACTACCGGCTGGCATATTAAAGGTGTATGATGCGTTTGAACTACTTGGGAGTAGGCTTGTATTACTACTTGTCCAGCCAGTACAATGGTAACCAGATTTTGGTGTACAAGAAGCCGTTACAGAAGCGCCATAGGTTTTAGTACCACCGCCAGATACACTAGAGATAGCCGTAGAGTTACCATTAGAAACAGTAAGCGTATAAGTATTCGCAGTACCATTAGCCGTAAGAGTAACACCACCTGCTGGCATGGTGAAGGTATAGGACGCACTTGAACTATTTGGGAGCAGGCTAGTATTACTACTTGTCCAACCAGTACACTTATAACCAGTCTTTGGAGTACAGGTTACTGTTACAGAATCTCCGTAGGTTTTAGTACCACCGCCAGATACACTAGAAATAGCCGTAGTGTTACCATTAGAAACAGTAAGGGTATAACTGGCTTTAGTCCAAAGAGCATATAGGTTAACGGTAGCATTGTTTTCGTCTACTACACTGCCAGTCCCGTTATTTTCGGCTAAGGTTTTAATACTTACATTCTCTTGGGCACTATCGAAAGCTTTGGTACCATTTGCGGTGTAGGCCCAACCAGCAAAGTTATAGCCGGTAATGGAGAAACCATTGGCTCTTAATGTAGTAGTGGTATTATAAGCTTGGTCTGTTTGGTCTGCAGTGGTACCTGATGCGGTAGTGCCACTAGGAGCATTAGAATTATAGTGGATGGTATACTTATTAGGCTCCCACTGGGCAATGAGAGTTACTTCGGATGTTTCGCTATCGTCTAAGACTACATTATCTGTGGTGTTATAGGTTGTTTCACTTGGTGTACCGTCTCCTACTTTAGTCTTCCAGCCTTTGAGAGTATAGCCAGTACGTTTAATTTTGTCTGCGGAAGAATACTGGGAAAGGTTTACTTTAGTCCCGAAGATTACTTTAGGATATTCGCCTTTACCACCAGTTTCT
>JAFUCF010000013.1 GCA_017459845.1 Candidatus Saccharimonadota bacterium | reverse complement strand
TCTTTGAAATTTGGTATTATAGTAGTATAGATCGTGGACGTGCCGATTTTATCGCGCATATCTCCTCCTTTGTGTAGTTATTAGTTGTTATATATAACTATTTTACAACAGGATGGAGTGTTCACGATCTATTTGAGTTTGAGCATAAGCTGCTGCTCTCTAGTGATAACCTTTAGGTTGCGGACTCGTCTTGACGATCCAAATAACTTTTCCAAAGCCGTTTTTGTTTGGTCAGTCGGTATCTTGGTGCGTCTTAGGTCTATGATGATATTTTCTGATTGCTTGGCCGCACGTTTAAAGGCGTGCTCCACAGTAACGCGACTTTTACCCTGAGGGCTCTTCATCTCCCAGGCTTTGCCGTCCATCATGAAATCTGGAGTTTTTGCTTTTGGGGTATTGGAAGGCGGGATCAGTTCAATATTGTGACCTAAATTAGTGAAAAACACCACTGTGTCATTTTCGTGTTTTTCTAGGCTGACGCCATTTGGTGTGATTTTCCCAATTTTCATTGCTCTATTTTATCATGTTTTAAGATGCTAGAATAGAGGTTTTATCTGGCAGGAAAAATATGTAAGTGAAAAACGAGTGCCAAATAGCCAAGGGGGTATGATTAGTTTCCATTTATTCACCCTACGCGTTAGCATCATCCATACCCTGTAATATCTTTAATATTGACATCTAGTTCGAGGAATACTTCCTTCAGCATCATTAACTTACCGCGACCATAAGAGGCTACAGAGTTCGCAAATTCGTCCAACGGTGGGAGCCACATAAAAAAATAGGCCCGTAGGGGCTACTTTTTATTGGGCTTGCAAGTATGATTTTAATTTGATACAATTAGTTTGTATACAAATTAATATAGAAAGAGCTAGTATGAATATTTATGACTTAAAAGTAAAAACTAGAGATGGTAAAGATTTTGACCTTAGCACACTGAAGGGTAAGGTTTCTCTAGTGGTTAATACCGCCACGGGGTGCGGGTTCACGCCGCAGTACGAGGGGATTGAAAAACTATATGAAAAGTATCACGAAAAAGGATTTGAGGTGCTAGATTTTCCGTGTGACCAATTTGGGCATCAGGCGCCGGGGAGTAATGATGAAATTCACGAGTTTTGTACCGCAAAGTATAATACGCAGTTTGACCAATTTGCAAAAATTGATGTGAATGGAGAGAACGAAAGCCAAGTCTTTACCATCTTAAAGAAACAGCAGCCGGATGAGGAAGTAAAAGGCCTTAAGAACAAGGCGGCAATGAAGATGGTGGCAAAGATAAGCACCACTTGCACCAAAAAAGGTGATATTGTATGGAACTTCACCAAATTCTTGGTGGACAAGGATGGGAATGCGGTAAAAAGATATAACCCAACTTTTGATCCAAGCGAAATCGAAGAAGATTTATTAAAACTTTTATAGGGAAATAACAAAATGGAATCTAAATATAGCCCTTTGATGCTCAAAAATCAGCTGTGCTTCCCAGTCTACCTGTGTTCTAAGGAGATTATTCGCAAATACACGCCTTTGCTAAAAAAGTTAGATTTAACATATACACAGTATGTAGTGATGATGTATTTTTGGGAAAGGAGAACAAGCAACGTAAAAGATATTAGCCGTGCATTATTGCTAGACTCGGGGACTTTGACGCCGCTTTTAAAGAAGCTGGAGGCTAAGGGGTATATCACTAGGAACAGAGCCGCCAAGGACGAAAGAAATCTTGAGGTAACTGTCACGGAGAAGGGATTGAAGCTTAGAGAAAAAGCCTTGAGTATCCCGGAGAGTATTGCGAAATGTATTAATCTGTCGGAAAAGGAAGCAGAAACGCTTTATAAGATCACTCATAAAATCTTGGCAAATGTTCTAAACGATAACTAGCTGTGGCCTGCTGTGCTTGCTGTAAAATGTGGCTTGTGGTATAATAAAAGGAGTTTTTGTGTAAAAAATACAGAGAGGAGAAGTGCTAGTGCAAGAGAAAGTAATTCAGATTACCGGTTCTATTACAGTAGACGAGCTCGCAAATGCGCTCGGGCTTTCTGTGACTACGCTGATTGGCCAGCTTTTTAAAGAGGGGATTGTGGCAACGATAAACCAACGGCTTGATTTTGATACGGCTTCAATTATTATTGAAGAACTAGGAATTGAGGGGGTGAAACTTGAGAAAAAGAACTCCTCTACGCAAATTAGCCACGAGAGACGGGAATTATCAGACCACGCAGTATTGCGCCCACCGGTGGTGGCAGTGATGGGCCACGTAGACCATGGTAAAACGACGCTTCTTGACACGCTGCTTCATAAAAAGACGGTAGAGGGGGAGGCTGGTGGCATTACGCAACATATTTCTGCTTATCAGCTAAAATATGACGATAGACTGATTACGTTCTTGGATACACCGGGGCACGAAGCCTTTGCGGCAATTCGCCAGCACGGGGCGATGCTGACAGATATTGTAGTGATTGTGGTGGCGGCAGATGATGGTGTGAAACCACAGACGGTGGAGGCGATAAAATTTGCACAGAGTGCAAACGCTAAAATTATCGTAGCGATTAACAAGATTGACCGTGAGGGGGCGGACGTACAGCGGACGATGGCGGATTTATCTCAGCATGGGCTACAGCCAGAAGAATGGGGCGGCGATATTACGATGGTGCCGATTTCAGCAAAGCAAAACCAAAATCTAGATAAGCTGCTAGACATGATTTTACTGACAGCAGACCTAGAGGAGCTGAAGGCGGATGTAGATATCCCTAGCGAGGGGCTTGTGATTGAATCTCATATGGAAACCGGGAAGGGCTCGGTGGTGAACTTATTGGTGACAGGGGGCGAGCTAAAGACGGGTGAGTTTATCGTAGCGGGGAACACCTATGCAAAAATTAGAACAATGGTAGATTTTAGAGGAAAACCAAAGGGTAAGGCCTCGCCATCTACACCGGTAACGGTGACTGGCTTTAAAGATTTGCCAAACTTTGGCGATAAGTTTATTGAGGTGGCAGACGAGAAAACTGCTAGAAAAATGGCACTTCTAAATGCCAATGCTTCACAGGATGCAACGGCTTCCGCAAACGTGACGTCTTCTGATCTTCTGAGAATGATGAACGTGGCGGATAATTCTAAGGTGTTTAATGTTTTGATTAAGGGCGATGTGCTGGGCTCTGTTACGAGCGTGGTAGACAGCCTGAAAATGATAGATACAAAGGGCGAGGTAACGCTAAATATCGTAGCTACAGGTGTGGGTGATATTACCGAAAATGACGTTTACATGGCGACGGGCGAAAATACCGTAATCTATGGTTTTAACGTGACAGTACCGATTAATATTTCTAAGATGGCGGCTCGTGACAATGTAGTAATTAGGTGTTACAAAGTGATTTACGAGCTACTGGATGACGCTAAAAAAGAGATGAGTAATCTATTGGATGCCGAGATTGTAGAAACGCCGGTAGGCAAGATGAAAGTGAAAGGTGTCTTTAGGACAGAGAGAACATCTATTATTGCTGGTGGCGAGGTGACAGATGGCAAAGTAGAACCGGGTGTATTGGCAAAAGTAGTGCGTGGGAAGGATGTGCTGGGCGAGGTGAAAGTGGAGAGCGTGCAGAAAGAGAAAATGTCCGTGCCGGAGCTGGTAAGCGGTGAGATTGGCGGTTTGGCGCTTTCTACAGAGCACAAAATACAGCTCGAAATTGGTGATAAGCTAGAATTCTTTACGCGTGAGGAGAGAAGAAGGAGCCTCTAATGGATGTAGTGACGACGCCAGATGAAAGACTAAGAAAACGCTCCACGAAAGTACGCCCAGATGATCCTGAGGTGGCGAAAATTGTAGAGGAGATGCGAAAAAGTACACTGGAGTGGGAAAAATCGCACGAGCATGAGCTTTCAGCAGCGATGGCTGCACCGCAGCTGGGGTACAACAAGCGTATTATTATCGTGAGAGATGATTTTGACGACAAGAACAATCGGCATTTTACAGCACTTTTAAACCCAGAGATTATTAAGACAGAAGGGAAAATTGTAAAAGACCACGAGGGGTGCCTATCTGTGCCAAGATACTATGGCTTGGTGCCGAGGCCTGAAAAAGTGAAGGTAAAGGCCTTTATGGAGGATGGGACAGAAGTACGAATTAAAGCAGATGGGTTTTTGGCGCGCACCCTGCAGCACGAGATTGACCATCTGAATGGGATTTTATTTATCGACCATATCAAGGACGACAAAGATGCTTGGTATTATATCGATGATGAAGATGGCGAGCTGAAGCCCGTAAAAGATTTTTCTGAGATAGAAAATAACAAGGATTTGTGGCCGGATGACTAAGCCAAAAGTAATCTTTTTTGGGAATGGTATTCTGGCAAAAATAGTTTTTGAGACTATAAAACCAGGGATTGAACTAGTTTTTTGGGCGAAGACAAAAGAAGATTTGGATGAGGTGGTGAAAATTATGGAGGGAAATGAGCACAAAATTTATGGCGTGTTGGCCTCTTTTGGGGTGATTATACCAAAGCGAGTACTAGAATTATTTGAGCCGGAGGGCATTTTAAATATTCACCCGTCTTATTTGCCAGAACTTAGGGGGCCTTCGCCGATTGAGACGGCAATGCTTAGAGGCGAAACGGAGTTTGGCGTATCTGTAATGAAGCTGGTTCCAAAGATGGACGCAGGGCCGATTTATCATCAAGAAAAATTAGATTTGGGGAGATTTGTAGAAAAAACAGAAGTATATGAAAAGCTTGGCAAAGCTGGGGCGGAGTGGCTGATAAAGCACCTTGAAGATTTGCCAAAGCCGGTTGAGCAAGAGGGAACTCCAACGTTTTCGAAAATGCTTGATACCTCGCTGGCGAGCTTGCGCCCGGATGAGCAAACGACAGAAGAGATGTTTGATCAAGTGCGGGCGTTTGCGGGCTTTCCAAAATCACGGATGATGATTTGTGATATAGACTGCATTATTTTGCGGGCGCATATCGCGAATGAACCAGAGATTATTAGAGGGCATAAGGAATTAAGTATAAAAGGTAAAGATGGCTTGTTCCTAGTAATTGACGAGTTGCAGCCAGCGGGGAAGAAGGCGATGGCGGCATCGGCTTTTGCAAATGGTTATTTACGGTAGTTTGACTTTTTATACCAAACCGCTTATACTTAAAACATGGAATTAGATGAAGAATTCTTAGAAGAGATGGGCCTCTCTCAGATGCCAGAGAATAAAAAAGCAAGGTTTTTAAAGCAGGCACAGGCAGAATTAGAACTAGCAGTAGGGGAGGAGATTAGCAGGGGGCTTTCCGAGCAGCAGATCAAAGAATTCGAGGCTTTGTCCAGGGGTGATCAGAGGGTGATTAAGAAAGTAGTCTTTGAGATGGATTCAGACTTTAGGGACGACAAGGTATATAAGGCAATTTTGAAACGAAGTGGTAAGGAAAAGGGGGATTGGGATACACTAAGCGAGTACCTAACGGTGAGATGGATACGAGTGAATAGGCCAGATTATAAAGAGGTGGTAGATAGAGTCCTGGCAGAGTTGAAAGAAAAAATCAAAGCCAGAAAAGACGAACTTTTAATGAGCTAAAATCTTGGTATATGAAGTAATTTGCTTCATAACTGGGAATGCGATTTTTTTAATGTAGAGTTTTTAGTTTATGATAGAGCTGGGTGGGGTAATCTAGCTAGAAAGAGAGAATCTAAGTAATTGTGAGGATTTTTTGATGCTACGAAAAGTTGTGGTTTTTGGTGACAAAAGAGGGAAAGATATTATTGGCGACATGATTGAAAACGAGTTGCCGGTAGAAGTGATAAAGGTAGATGATATAGGGAATAATGCCAAGGGGGATGCGAGCGAATCTGAAATTAGAGAGCGGGCTATTGCGGCTCTTACTCCATACATGGGCAAGGTAGACGTAGTAGTGTTGGCAAATGCAGATGTGATGCTGGCAGCAGAAGACTCTTTGAAGCGGATGTGGCCAAAGCAACGGATTGTTGGCTACGGGAAGAATTTGCCAAATATTTTTCGAAATGAAAATGCAGTACGCATATTGGCACCGAACATAGTAAAAAGAATGACTAAATATCGTAAGATAAAAATAGATTACCCCAATGTGGATATATCGGAGCGGTGTTTGAAAAACTACAGTGAATCGGAAATAGCTAAAAATTTGGGTGATTTTAGAGGAGGGACGGTGGTGCTTTGCGCGGTGGATTTAATACGAGTAAAAAGGGAAATACAAGAGAAAGTGAAGTGGCGGGCAACAGTGGTTGATATGCGAGAATCAATGCTTAGGGATGTTTGTTTGGCGCTGGGGCTAAAAGGGTTAGATGGTAGGCGGACTAGGGAATTGGAGGGGTAGACTAGGAGCTAGATGTTAGGCGGACTAGGAGACCGGAAGGGTAGGGAGCTAGAAAGACGGGCTAGGAGGTTAGAAGAGTAGGCGGATCAACTGTAATGCGGAGATTTGGCGATTTCTTGAGTGATGAGAGAGCCGAGAGAAGCATTTTGCGAGAAGGCGATTTTAAGACGAGTTGCCAAGTGTAGCCTTTGGTACTACGTTCATGGAAGGCGGGAGTAGGGGTGGAGACGGATAAACCCTTGATGGCCTTTAAGTCTTTATGTAAGGATTTAATATTTTTTAGAACAACAGCCTCTGTTTTATAGGTGAGGGAAAGTTTGGCAAGGTAAGTGAAAGGCGGGAGCTTAGCTGTACGGCGGACTGCTAATAGATGTTGATAAAAACTTAAATAATCTGCTTTGGTGGCATAGACAATGGCGGGGTGCTCTGGTTGATAGGTTTGAATGAATACCTCTGCGGTATCAAGGTGACCACGCCCAACGCGGCCGATGACTTGGGTAAGGAGCTCAAAAGTATGCTCTTCGGCTGCGAAATCTGGTAGATTGAGGCCGGCATCGGCTTGGGCGATACCAACGGTGGCAAGAAGTGGTAGATCTAAACCTTTGGCTAAAGTTTGAGTGCCGATAATGATATCGTATTCGCCATTTTTGACTTCTGTATACATGGCGTCTAGAGTTTCAGACTTGGCATTATCAGCATCAAAGCGCGCGACACGAGCGGAAGGGAAAAGTTTCTTGACCTCCACTTCTAGAAGTTTAGTACCAAAGCCTTTATGAATAACACCAGGACGGTGGCAATCTGGGCAGTTTAATGGTACAGGGCTTGAATAACCACAGGTATGGCAAATTAAACGATAAGTGTCTGAATGAAGCGTAAGAGGTAAGAAACAGGTAGGACAGAGCGCTTGCCAGCCGCAATCTTCGCAGATAGTTAGAGGGGCGGAGCCACGCCGATTATGAAAAATGAGCGTTTGGCGGTGTGCCTCTAAATTAGCCTTGATGGATTTAATGAGCGAGGTACTAAAATAGCGGTTGCTACTAAAATTGGTGCGGTCTTTTAAATCCACAATATGAATGTCGGGGGCTTTAGCAACATTTTTAGCCTTGACGCTAAGTGTAATGACGGCTTGCTTTTTGTCGGCTAGATAGTAATCTGTGACGAGCGGAGTGGCAGTACCTTGAAGACAGGTGATTTTAATGGTGCTAGCAATGAAACTGGCTAATTTAGTAGTGGAATATTTAGGGGAGTTTTCTTGAAAAAACGTTGATTCGTGAGCCTCGTCAATGATGATTAGGCCAAGATTTTTAACTGGCGCAAACAGGGCGGAACGCGGGCCGATGATGATTTGCGGGTTGGTACTTTGGAGCAACTTTTCCCAGATTTGGTGGCGAGTGGCATCGGTTTGGCGAGAGTGAATAAGAGTGATCGAACTTGCAAAAGTTTGTTCAAAGATTTCTACGAGCTGGGAGGTGAGGGCGATTTCTGGGACGAGTAGAATAACTGATTTACCACTACGGAGTGTGTTTTCTGTCATTTTTAGGTAGATGTTTGTCTTACCGCTGCCCGTTATGCCATAAAGTAGTTTAGTAGCCGTAGAAGTGGCCTCGATGCGCCTTAGGGCCTCTTTTTGAGCAGTATTGAGCGGTAGGGTATTAGCCTTTATGGCTCCTAGGTTATTGTCTTCGGACGGCTTTTTGCGGCGGGCTTTTTCTACGCCGTTTGGCAAGATGGTACTAGCAGCAGAAGGTAGTGAATTTAGATAATAGCTAGAGAGCCAAAAAATAGTTTTTAGTAGGTGTGGCGGGAGGGGAGTATCGTATAAAATTTTCTCTATGGGTTTAACTTTAAAATCTGGTTGAACAACTTTTTTAACGACGATGCCGGGGACTTTTGCTCTTAAAAGTGGCACTAAAACGATGTGGCCTGGCTGAAGATTTTCTGGGGAAGAATAAGTAAGCACGCCGACGGAGTTTTGGCCGATAGACTTAGCTGGTATCACCTCGTAGAACATATATGTATTATAGCACGTTAAGGTATACTTAGAGGGCTGTAAAATTGACATGTGATAAAAACGGTATCTGGAGCATGTGAGGATATTGTGATTTTAAAACTGTTGTGTTTAAAAAAATGTAAATTTCACTAGATTTTTTAGATTAGGTAGAGTATAATTGAGGTACTAGAGAGTAGAGTTAATAACAAGAGGTAAAATAATGCTAGACGTATTTATTACATCAAGGGTGCGAAGAAAAATATTAGTGGTATTTGCAAAATATCCAGATTTTAAGACACATGTTAGAGCGCTTTCAAAGCTAATCAAGGAAGATCCGGGTAATATCCAACGTGAGCTCAAACGTCTAGAAATTGCGAACTTTTTGGTTTCACAGCGAAAGGGCCACATGGTGGTTTATCAAACAAATAAAAAGTATCCGATTCTAAAAGAGCTCCAGAGTATGGTAATTAAAAGTCAGCAGTATACGGCTACTGGCCAACCAATTAAGGGCGCAAAGCAAACTAAAACTATCAATTAACTGGGAATATAGGTGCAGCATACAACTCTATTTTTGAAGCTTTTAGAGAAACGAGGGTTTACGGATGATTTTTTATATCCAAAATATGAAAATCTCTCGAACCCTTTTTTGATGCCGGATATGAAAGAGGCGATAGCGAGAATAAGGCAAGCGGTTTCTAACTCAGAAAAAATCTTGATTTATGGTGATTATGACGTGGATGGTGTAACGGCTACGGCAATTTTGTGGAATGCTTTGACGATGGCGGGGGCGAGTGAGGAACGTATTATTATGATGCTCCCTGATAGGTTCGTGGACGGTTATGGAATGAGTAAAAAAGTTGTTCAGCGGGCTGCAGTAGAGGGAGCTAGTTTGGTGATAACTGTGGATTGTGGGAGTAATAATGGCGAGGTAATAGACGAATTGCTAAGTAAAGGTATAGACGTAGTTGTAACAGACCACCATGAGATAATGGGAGATTTGCCAAAGGGGGTGGCAGTAGTAAACGCAAAGAGAACAGACCGAGACGTACCACAAACTTTAAAACAGCTGTGTGGCGCAGGGGTGGTGTTTTTCTTGGCGCGGGCGATGGTGCAAGAGGGAATGATACCGGACGGCCAAGAAAAATGGTTATTGGATCTAGCAATGATAGGGACGATTTGCGATGCGATGGAACTTACGGGCGATAATAGAATTATTTGCCGGTTTGGGATGGTAGTACTAGCTAAGACTAGGCGAGCCGGGCTAAGACAGCTAATGAGAACTGCGAAAGTGCGAAAGATAGATACGGAGGCGATAGGATTTCAGTTGGGGCCAAGGCTTAACGCGGCCGGGCGGATGAAATCGGCAGAGATTTCGCTAGAGTTGCTACTTACAACTTCTGAGATTGAAGCGATTAACTTGACGGAGGAATTAGAGGGTTTAAACGCCGAGCGGAGGAGCCAACAAGAGGCGGCAGTACGGGAAATTGGGGAGCGGGGAATATCAGACGAGCCGGTGATTATTGTAACTGGCGATTGGCATGAGGGAGTGCTTGGAATAATCGCGGGGAAATTGACAGAAAAATACAAGAAGCCAGCTTTTGTACTAGCGGAAACATCGGAGGGCGAGCTAAAAGGCAGTGGGCGGAGCTTTGGAGACTTTAGTTTGGCGGAGGCGATTAAAGCTTGTACACAATATTTAATTTCTGGCGGTGGCCATGCGGAAGCTTGTGGGGTTAAATTAGAAAAGGAAAAGTTAGCCGATTTTATAAAGGCGGTGAATGATTATTACCGGGGGCTAGGGTTGAAACATCAAGAAAGGTTTTTAGAGGTACGAGAAGATTTAAAGGTGGGGAAGCTGAGCTCTTTGACGTTAGATTTTATGGGGGAGTTGGAGCTTTTGGAGCCATTTGGGAATGGTAACCCAGAACCACTAATACTGTTAGACGGAGTGGAAGTGGTTTTTGTAGACAGGATAGGGAAAGACGGTAAACATCTAAAATTAACTGTAAAAGATACAGGCGAGAATAGGCTTAGGCTGGTGGCCTTTAGCGCGCCAGAGGAATGGTTTGAGCTGAAAAATGGGATGAAAATCTCGATGATTATCCAGCCAATGGTAAATGAGTGGAATGGTGTATCTTCGGTAGAGGGGAGAATTCTGAGCATAAAAAAATAAACCAAATATAATTTGGTTTATTTTAAAATTTAGCGAAGACCTAGCTTAATGCGCTCTGTCTTCTCGGCCTTGCGAATCTCGCGTAAGATGGCGCGGCTGCGGCGCTCACGCTTGGAGATAGGCTTGGAAAATCTGAGCTGAGACTTAGCCAGAGGCATCATACCGCTTTGCAAAACCTTGCGGTTGAAGCGGCGGATAATGTTCTCGTTAGCTTCGCTTTGATCTTTTCTGGTAACTTTAATAGACATACTTCTTACATTATAGCAAAAAAGTAATAGATTAGCAAGAGGTAAATTGAGTCTTATTTTTACAACGGGGCCTGCCACAAAACATCCCCAAGAAAATTAGTCAGGTAACGTTAAGACTTCATAGCCATCTTCAGTAACGAGGATGGTGTGTTCACAGTGACAGCCAATACTGCCGTCGTTCATGACAACTGTCCAGCCGGAATCGTCGTCTTCTTCAATATGATTGGCTGGCTTGCCGAGGCAAGACATTGGCTCTATACAGAGAGTATCGCCAGGCTTTAAGACGTAGCCGTGGCCACGGCGGCCGTAATTGGGGACTTCTGGGTTTTCGTGCATCTCTTTGCCAATGAAATGGCCAACGTAGTTTTCTATGACGCCAAGATGGCCGTTCTTTAAGACTTTTTCTACAGCATAGCCGATATCGCCAAGGTGGGCGCCGGGGCGGACTTGCTCTATACCCTCCCAGAGGGCAGATTCTGTAACGCTAATCATCTTTTTGACGGCGGGAGAACCTTTGCCAACTAGCATAGTAAAGGCGGAATCCGTAAAATAGCCTTTATATAATATAACCATGTCAAACGAAACTTTATCACCCTCTTTCAGACGATAATCTGTAGGGGCGCCGTGTACGAGCTGGTCGTTGGTGGAAATGCAGATGCAGCCGGGGAATTTTTCTGGCAATAAATCATAGGCTACCTTGGCGCCGCGCTTTTCGACTTCTTGGCGCACCCAAGCGTCTATTTCTTTTTCGGACATACCGGGCTGGACATAGCTTTTTAAATCCCGCAAAAGGTTGCCCAAAATCTTGCCACCCTCCCGCATTTTTATAATCTTGTCTTGGTCCATTACATAGATTATAGCACATTTTTAAAAATTAGTCTTGCCATAAACGGAATAGTGGTATAAAATAGAGTAAACTAAGAAAGGTCATATTACAATGAAACATAAAAAATTATATATGGGCGCGACTTTTGGGTTAGCTTTGGGCGCTTTTGCGTTGGCACCAGTTTTGCCAGCCCCGATCAATGGCGCAGTTAATGTCTATGCTACAGAAGGTACAAACGCAGAGGTGGCAAGCTATGCAGATTTATATGATGCAGTAGTAAATGGTGATGTCGCTATCGTTACCTTGACAAGTGATATTACAGAACTTGTCCGTGACATGGAAATCCCAGCTGGGCGTATTGTAACGATTGATCTTAATGGCCACACTCTAACAGTACGTAATGATATGAAGAGAGGGATTACAAACAGGGGCGTGCTTACCATTACCGGTAATGGCTTAATTCGCAATGGCGACAATACTTTTAATAATGGATCTTACGGTATTGTCGATAACTATGGTACTTTGTATATTGACCACACTACATTTGAAGAAAATGGTGCAGGCTACGGCTCTTCAATTAGAAACAATGCAGAGGATGCTGTAACATATATCAATGATGGTACAAAAATCTCTGTATTGAACGCAACTGAGGGTAACGTTGGTGTTTCTTCTACACTTGGTATGGTTTACATCGCTGACGGAGTAGAGATTAGCAGCGTGTCCGACACCTATTTCCCAATCCAAGTAAAAAACGGTAGCCTTGTAATTGGTACTGAGGGGAGCGAAAACCCAGCTAAAATTACGGGCGAGAGCGCAGGGCTTTATCTCTTTGGCAACAGCAACGTAGTAATTAATAACGCCGAAATCCATAGCGTGAAAGACGAAGCTATTAGCGTAGCAACAAATAATGCCGATTTGACGATTAACGGCGGTAAATTCACTGCTCCTTATGGTGGTGTTTATATTTATACTACAGTAGAGAAGGACACGCCACTCGTCAAGATTAATGGTGGTGAATTCAGCGGTGAGTGGGCCTCCGTCGTCTCGACCAACATCCATGGCGATGTAGAAAAATGGGCGATTGATGTGAAAGGCGGTGTTTATGCTGGTACCAGAATCCGTGAGTATGTAAGCGATGGTTATAGTGCATACAAAATCCCACATTATTTTGAAAACGGCTGGAATGGTTACGCAGTTGAGCCTACCGCAGTAGAGAATATCCCACAATCAATTTACATGAAAAAGGGCGCACAAGCAAATATCGGGTTGTCTGAAACCGCTTTGAAATATGCAACCGTGACGATGAACAAAGATAATATCTTGGTAATTGATGGCGATACGATTACATCTGGCAAGACTGGTATCGTTGTATTAACAATCGATTTGAACGACGGTAGTGCGCCGATTGAAACTGTGGTCTATTCTTACGAAAATCTCCTTTCTGTAGAGTTGATCGATGAAAGCGAGCTAGACCTAGAGAAGATTGCTGCGTTTAATGCTGCACTTCATGAGGGCGAAAATAAGGTAGGCTATCTAGATGTTAATATGGCACGCATTATCGATGGCGTAGAGTTTGATCGTTTGTCAGGCTCTGAAGAACCGGTTACAGTGCTAGTTGATATGCCAGAACTCCCAGCTTTAGCAGAGGGCTACAAGAGAAGCTTTAGGCTTTACGAATATATCGATGGGCAGGTCGTCGAAGTGGAAAATGCTACCTTTAATACATCCGAAAACAAGCTAGGCTTCGAGACTACCACCTTCTCACAGTTCTTGATTGCCTATACTGACACGGAAATTCCAGTAGTAGAGCCAGAGGAGCCAGTGGTAGATCCATCCGAGCCAAACCATCCAGTTGTGCCAAAAGACGACACTTTCGACTTTGACGATCCAGCCGAAGTTGATCCGCTTGGTGAGACTTACACCCAGGGTGCAGCAGATAGTGGTAAGACCGTAGGGGTGCCAAATACTGCAGAGGGCGATGGTAAATCTGCTTCTGAGCTAAATGTACTCGTAGCGATGATGCTTGGCTCAGTGATAACGACCGCCGCCGTAGTAAGCGCAAAGAAGGCTTACAGAAAACGCTAAGATGGCTTTAAACCGGGGATAATCCCCGGTTTTTTGATGCTTATTTTTATTCCTGCTATTTATTATGCGGATTTTTTGTGTTATTATTATGGTAATAAAGGAGACGAGATGATTATATTATTTGGGCCGGCAGGCAGCGGGAAATCAACACAAGGGCGGACTCTAGCAGACCTTTACGGGTGGAGATGGCTATCCGTAGGGCAGGTATTAAGGGATGCTGGCGAGTTTGACGAGATAATGAAAACCGGCGGCTTAGTAGACGATGCTACGGTGGTGCGGTTGATGGATAAGCAAATAGAGTTTGCCGAGGCAGAGGGGATGGATATCGTATTAGACGGTTACCCGCGCGATGTGGCGCAGACAGAAATTATGCTTTCTTCTGGCTCAGCGTTTTTTGACAAGCTGGATGGGGCGGTCGTTTTGAAAGTGCCGGTAGAAGAATTGTGGCGGCGGATTGAGTTGCGTGGCCGGGAGGATGATACGGAAGATGCCTTGAAACAAAGATTTAAAATCTTTGAACAAAATATTGGGCAGATACTTGAGCTATTGAAAGCAAAGAATATTCCGATTTACGAGGTGGACGGAGTAGGGGATTATGCGGAAGTGACCGAGAGGATAAGGAAGATTTTTGAAGAAATTAAGCCAAATACCCCTGAGGTTTTTCATACAGATATGTTAGGCGCGATTGAAAATGACGCCAATATGCGTGAAAAAAGCCATGGAGAATAAGGCGTAAGATAGCCTAGCTTTAAACCCATTTAGTCTACGGGTTCACTCGCGTCTGTTCTTTTTTAAATCTTCAGCCTTAACTCGCGGACTTTCGCGTACTCGTCTAGGTGAAGATTTAAAAAAGAACAGGCTCGCTCAATACGACTAAATGGGTTTAAAGCTAGACTACCCTTCTTAGTCGCTAGGGAATTAACCTGTATTTGACGAATTTTAAAAATCGGGTGTAATTGGTGTTGACAAATAAGCATAAGTGTGATAGTATAGAAGACAGTTAGAACATAAAAGAAAAATTCTAACAATAAACAAAAATAAACAGGAGAAAAAATAATATGAAAGAAGCCAGCTCAAATTACCAAGCGCTAAACTTGCCAAAGGAAGCTTATAATAAAAAAGGATATTATGATAGCGATGGCAAGGAAGGTAACGAGAGCTGGCAAGATGATGTTATAGACTCTCTTTATGATCCGGATGACGGCGTAATACCAGAAGAAATCTTTGCTGAACATCCACTAGATGGAGAATCGTTTACAGAAGGGCCGTCAAATATAAATGGTATAGAGAAGTCGCGAGAATATATCAACAGAGTAAAAAGAAATATTGGCAAGGCAGCAATCGGAAGTATAATACTAGACCGTACAACAGCTTAGAAAGGAGCAAGCAGAAGAAAAATAAAACCGAACGAAATGTTCGGTTTTTTTGGTGTGTTAGACATGGCAGAAATTGCGAGTAGATAAAGTAAAAGGCGAGATTATCGCGGCGGACTCCCGGACGACTTATAAGGGTATGGATAATAGCCCAGAATTAAGGGTTGAAGGGTAAAGCTAACGAGTAAAGCAGCTAAGAGATTAATTAAAACTTACCAAAGATTTTCTTGAGGAAGCTAGGCTTGGCATTCTTTTTGAGAGACTTAGCCTTTTTAGCGGATTTAATGGCGGGCTTGGACGGAGATTCTGCAGAAAGGAGCGCGAGGCCGAGCGCACAGGCGTAATCTGGGGTGCTGATGGCATCAGCGATGCCGCCAAAACCGGTAGGAGTGCCAATGCGAGTGGCAGTCTGGAGGATAGACTTGACGTAAACATCTAAATCGCGCATCCGGGCGCCGCCGCCAACGAGCACGATACCCTCTGGGAGCTTCTTAGCGTAGCCAGCAAGCTTGATTTCGTTTTCTACGCCAGCGAAGATTTCATCTAAACGGTCGCGGACGACGCGGTTGACCTCTTTGCGGGAAAAGGCAAGCTCTGAATGGCCCTTTTTAATGACAATCTCTTTATCGTCATCCTTAAACACGCCGGTAACAAAGCGGCGCTTGATATCCTCGGCAACTTCTGTCGGAACTTGGAGGAGAATGGCTAAATCATTGGTGATGTTATTGGCGCCGACTGGGATGACACTAACGTATTGTAAATCACCGTTTTCATAAATAGCAATGCCGGTGGTGGCGTAGCCAAGGTCTATAACGGCAACGCCATTCTCGCGCTGTTTTTCTGTAAGAACGGCGGTGGCGGCAGCCATAACGCTTGGTACGAGCTTCTCGGCGGTAATGGTGGCGCCGTCAAGAGATTTGCGGAGATTGACAGCGGTAGGCATAAGAGCAGAGATAACGTTAGCACGCATTTCTAGGAGCAGGCCGGTCATACCAAGGGGATCTTTTATCCCGCTCTGGCCATCCAGAGTATAAGAAAGGGGGAGAACATCTAGGATTTCACGGTTGGCCGGGATTTTGCCAAGGACGGTAGCGCCTTCTACACGGTCTAAATCTTCATCGGTAATCTCATGATCTGGGGTGCCAAGGGCAATGCGGCCGTCTGCCTGAACGGACATAACGTTACTGCCGTTAATAGAAACAAAGGCAGAATCAATGTTAAACCCGCTCATCCGCTCTACCTCTAAGAGCATTTTATCAATGGCCTCGGCCGGGCCAGAAAGAGTGTCTACGGTGCCTTTTTGCATACCGGCATTTTTACCCTCGTTGTAGCCAACGACGGAAACAGCGCCGTCTTTACCTACGGTGGCGACGACGGCACGGACGTTTTCCGAGCCAACATCTATCCCCGCTACATATCTAGTGTTCTCATCCATAATACTTTAATTATAACATAAGTTTTATCGGAAATAAAAAATTATATGAAATTTACTATCTTTTAAAAATGTATGTTATAATGAAAAAAAGAAAAGTGAGGAGTTTAGATGCCCGAAGTTAAGCCAACAGAAGTAGAAAGCACAGCAAGTATCAAAGTAATTGGGGTAGGGGGCGCCGGCGGTTCGGCTGTGGACCGGATGCGTGAGGTCGGTTTGTCCGGCGTAGAGTTCATTGCGGTGAACACGGATGCGCAGGCCCTGTACCATTCTACCGCGGATGTGAAGGTACACATCGGCAAGGGGCTTGGTGCTGGCGGTGATCCAGAAAAAGGCCGTGATGCAGCAGAGGAAAGCCGGGAGCAGATTGGCAAATCTTTGGACGGGGCTGACATGGTATTTATTACGCTCGGTGCGGGCGGCGGTACTGGCTCTGGGGCCGGGCCGATTGTAGCACAAGAGGCTAAGGCGAGAGACATCTTGACCGTAGGCGTGGCGACAAAACCATTCACTTTTGAGGGCGCAAAGAGAAAAGAGAACGCAGACGAGGCAATTGAAGCTTTATCACACAACGTAGATGCTTTAATTACCATCCCTAATGATAGGTTGCTCCAGACGATTGATCCACGGACGCCGCTACTTGAGACCTTCAAGATTGCAGATGATGTCTTAAGGCAGGGTGTACAGGGTATCTCAGAGCTAATTACAGAGCATAGCTTGATTAACCTAGACTTTGCGGATGTAAAGGCGATTATGAAGAATGCCGGCTCGGCGCTGATGGGTATCGGCCGGGCGAGCGGGGAAAACCGTGCGGTCTTGGCGGCCCAGCAGGCGATTGAAAGCCCGCTGATTGAGGTGAAGATTGAGGGCGCAAGGGGTGTGCTGTTCTCCGTGGCTGGCGGTTATGATATGAGCATGTCTGAGATTCAGGAGGCGGCAGAGGTGATTACCGGTGCGGTTTCCCCAGATGCAAACATCATCTTTGGTGCGTCTATCCGCCCAGAGCTTGAGGATGAAATTATGATTACGGTGGTAGCGACAGGTTTTGATTCAGACTATTACCGCGAGTTAGACAAGCAAAAGGAAGAAGCTGCGAAAGCTGAACAAGAAGAAGCAAAGGAAGAGGATTTGCCAGCGGCAGCGATTGTAAGTGATGTTGTGGCAGCGCCAGAAGAAAAGCCAGTAGAAGAACCAGATGATACCCCAACGGCGATTGAAGATGAGAAGCCGCAGGTGACTTCTACAGAGTTTGCAAAAGAGGCTCCTAGAACGAGCATCTGGGATGCGATTAGAGGGGGCAATAAGAGTACCGACGTAGAGGAGGAGGATTTAGACGTACCGCCTTCTTTGCGCAATCGTATGAAACACTAATATTTAATGGTTTGCGGGCTTGGAGGTAAACAATGCCGAGGAATTTGAAGATAGGGGACAGCAAGGTCTTAGAGAGCCGGGAGACGCCAGATGGGACAATGATTAGGCGGCGGCGGATTACCTCGGATGGAAAGTATCGCTTTACGACTTACGAGCGAATAGAGATGCCAGAGCTGACTGTCCGGAAGCGGAGCGGGAATAAAGAGGTTTTTGACCGGGATAAACTACTGACTTCGGTGCGGCGGAGCGTGGGGAAATTCTTTAACTCTGAGATGGAGGTAGAGCAGGTAGTAAACTCGGTAACGGATAGGTTATACGAGTTAGGCACAGATGAGGTAACCTCAAGGCAAGTGGGCGAGGCGATTTTAGACGTTTTGGCAGAGGTAAACGAGGTGGCCTATGTGCGGTTTGCGAGTGTATTTAGAGAGTTTAAAAGCCTAGATGAGTTTGAAAAAATAATTAGAGAACAAAGAGAGAAAAAGGAGACAAAATGAGAGTGGTGGTATTATCAAAAGATGGATATGATTATTCTAGCGCGGTGGATGCGTTTGTGACGGAGCTTGAGGCTCAATCGCCGGGCTCGGAAATCGAGAGATTAAACCCGGATGAATACGAGGGTGAGAGCTTGGCGCGGACGCTAGATATTTTGGAATTCCCGGCCGTGGTAGCACTAGACAACAACGGCACAATGATACAACAATGGACGGGCACGCCGCTGCCGCCGATTTCTGAGGTGGCTTATTATATTAATTTGTAGGAGTGGCGCACGTGCTTTTTAGACAGAGTGTGTTATAATTATATATATGAGTTATGAACCAAGAAGGCGCGCCATAGAATACGAAAAGGCGCTGGTAGAGTTTTGGAAGAAAAACAAAGTTTTTGAGAAATCGGTAGAACAAAGGCCGATTGATAATTCTTATGTGTTTTACGATGGGCCGCCATTTATTACGGGTAACCCGCACCACGGGACGCTTTTGTCTTCAATCGTGAAGGATGCAGTGCCGAGATTTTGGACAATGCGCGGCAAGAGAGTGGAGCGCAGATGGGGGTGGGATTGCCATGGGCTGCCGGCAGAAAACTTTGTAGAAAAGCAGTTAGGCATTACGGATAGGCGCGAGATTGGCACGAAATGGCCACTAGAAGATTACATCATAAAAGCGCGCGAGAGTATGGTGGCAAATTCTGAGACTTGGCGGGCAACGATTGATAGAATCGGGCGATGGGTAGATTTTGACAACGCCTATCGCACCATGAATAAAGATTTTATGGAATCGGTTTGGTGGGCGTTTAAGACTTTGTATACAGCGGGGAAGATTTATGAGGGGCGGAAGGTCTTGATGTATGATACGAAGTTTGCGACGCCGGTGTCTAAGGCGGAGGTAACGATGGATAACGATGCCTATCAGACCGTGACCGATCCATCAGCATACGTAAGGTTTAAGCTAGTTGATTTTGAAATATCCTTTTTGAAGTCCCAGTCGAATTCAAAAATGTCATACGCTGGTTCGCTTCGCTCACGTCAGGAATATACATTTTTGAATTCGCAGGTGGAAATGCCTTCAAAAAGGACATTTTCAAAATCAACTCCTGCAGTATTCTTGTTGGCTTGGACGACTACGCCTTGGACGTTGCCGGCTAATACGATGTTGGCGGTGAATGAGAAGATGAAATACGGAGTATATGAGGTTTCTGGCCAGTATTTTGTGGTGGCGGAGAAGTTGGCGGAGAAGGCATTGGGGGATGATTATAGCAAGCCGGTGATGACGCTTAAGGGGGCGGATTTGGCGGGGCTTGAATACAACGATTTGTTGGGGGAAGGTACGCATAAAGTTTACACGGCAGATTTTGTGGGGGATGAAGAAGGTACGGGTATTGTCCATATCGCGCCGGCTTATGGTGAAGATGATTATAAGTTGTACTTAGAGCATGAGGATGAGGCGGAGTTTTCTGACGTCTTAGATGAGAATGGCTATTATTTGCCAGAAATGGCGGAGAAGTTACACGCCCTAGGCGTACGTGATACGGACGAGCACGGGATTGAAAACTGGGCGGGGAATAAGTTTATCGCCAAAATCTTAGAGGAAAAGGGGATTATCTACCGGATTGAATACATTAAACACGAATACCCGTTTAACCCACGCTCTAAGCAGCGGATTATGTATCGGGCTTTCCCAAGTTGGTTCTTTGATGTGGATGGCTCTAAAGAGTTGATGCTAGAGCAAAACGAGAATATAAATTGGTTCCCAAGCTATCTGAAGCACGGGCGGTTTGCTAAAAATATTGAAGCAGCGCCAGATTGGAACCTCTCGCGCGATAGGTTTTGGGCTACGGCAATGCCAGTCTGGAAGGGCGATAAAGGCACGATAAAAGTAGTGGGGAGCTACGACGAGCTATATGAGCTTTCTGGTGTAAGGCTAGAAGATTATCACCGGCCGTGGGTGGATGAAATAGAGTTTGAGATAGACGGCGAGCACTTCCGCCGGATAGAAAAGGTTTTAGATTGTTGGTTTGAATCTGGCTCTATGCCTTTTGCACAGCTGCACTATCCGTTCGAGAACAAGGAGAAATTTGAGCGGAATTACCCGGCAGATTTTATCGTAGAATACGTGGGGCAGGTAAGAGCGTGGTTTTATTATGTACATTGTGTAAATACCTCGCTGGCGGAGATTGGCGCGTTCGGTAAGGCGGCGCAAGGCGGCAAGAAGAATGCTTATAAAAACGTGATTACTACTGGTACTTTAGCAGGGAATGATGGCCGGAAGATGTCGAAATCGCTAGGGAATTATACTGATCCAAACGAGCTGATGGATAAATACTCGGCGGATTCTTTGAGGTTTTTGCTTTTGTCTAGCCCGGTGCTCGCGGGGGAGGATTTTGCTCTGCTTGATAAAGATGTTTCTGATACCGCCAGGAAATTGTCTGGGATTTGGAATGTGTATGATTTCTTTAGGACTTATGCGAATGTGGATAAGCCAAATCTCAGTGAGTTTGAAATACCTTTTTCTGGTCCCCAGTCGAATTCAAAAATGTCATACACTGGCTCGCTTCGCTCGCGTCAGGAATATACATTTTTGAATTCGCAGGTGGAAACGGACCAGAAAAAGGTATTTCCAAACTCGCAAGAAGGTTCTAGTCAATCGTCATCGGCGCAGCAAAAAGCATTTTCAAATCCTTTGGATGTCTGGATTATTTCTCGGGTGCATATGCTTAGGAATGAAATTACCGAGGGGATGGAAGAATATAATATCCCGCGGGCGATTTCTGGGGTGTTGCCGTTTATAGATGATCTTTCTAACTGGTTTGTCAGGCGCAGCCGGCGGCGGTTCTGGAAGTCGGAGGAGACGGCAGATAAAGATGAGGCTTATGCTACGCTTTATTATGTTCTGCTATACTTAGCGCAGATTTTGGCGCCGTTTACGCCATTCTTGGCGGAGGAGCTATACCAGAAGCTGACGGGCATGGAAGATTCTGTGCATCTTTTGGACTGGCCAGAGGCAGGCGAGATAAATGAGCAAGTAGTACAAGAAATGGCGCGGGCGAGAGAGATTATTTCTGAGGGTTTGGCGATGAGGATGACCAAGACGGCGGATGAGCCACAGGTAAAGGTGCGCCAGCCACTAGGCTTGTTTGTCTACAGCGGGGAAAAGCTGCCAGAAGAATACGAAAAAATGATTGAAGACGAGCTAAATGTAAAGAAGGTGGAACATGGCCAAGAAACAATGCTGGATAAAACCATCACGCCAGAGCTTGCGGCGGAAGGGTTTGCGCGCGAGGTAATCCGGGCAGTACAATCGGCCCGCAAGAAGGCAGGATTAGAAGTGGACGACCGCATCCGGCTTTACGTCTCGGCAGAGATTGCGCCAGAATTTGTAGAGATGGTGAAGGCAGAAGTGTTAGCCTCTGAAATGGTAGAATCTGGTAACTTTACCTACGATGAAATCGCCACGATTAGTGGCGAGCAAGTGACGATTTCGCTTGAAAAAGCTTAGATGTCTTAATCTTCATGGCTGGGCGATGTTGGGTTTTTGTCTGCTACGGCTAGATTGATTATGCGAATTTCAGCATCCAACACATGGAGAGAAGTTAGGAAGCCATCAGTAAAATATTCTAGCCAAGGCGTTAAATCGGATTTTGTAGCAAAGCTATAGTTTTTGCCGCATAAAAGCTGCAAGATAGCGTAGTATGCTTTGCGGTCTGAAGCGTAATAAGAATCTAGCACCAAAGCACCATTACAATCGTATTGATTTAGAGCCAAAAACAGGGAAGTCAACGCGCGCGCTGTGCGGCCATTGCCGTCAGAAAATGGATGGATTGCGGCGATACGGAAATGAATAATAGCCGCTATGATGACTGGATGAATGGAGAACTCACTGGTGTTAATCCAGTTTAAAAGCTCGCGCAGCGCACCTTCGACTTTTTCTGCGCTAATTGCCGTGTAGATAATCTCATGGTCTTGATTTTCAATATAGACTGGATTTTTGCGAATTTTACCACTGCGCGTTTTATCTAGAAGGCGAGCGGTTATGATACGATGAAGTTCTAAAATATCTTCTAAGGTAATTTCGGGGCTACCATGACGCCGCGTATCAATATAGTCTAGGGCATTTTTATAGTTTTGGACTTCAATTTCGGCGTATTCCTCTTTGCTGAGAATTTTGTCAGAAGTAATTACGGCACGGACTTCATTGATATCTAGAGGGTTCCCCTCTATGGATGTAGAGCTATGGACAGATTCTACGCTGGCACGCAAATGAATGGAGGCTTCTGCTTCTGGTAAAATGCGGCTGCCACGGATATCGTTTTTTAGCTTCTCAATATTTTGGAGATTGCTTTTAATTTTTTCATTGATAGTATATTGGGGTACATAGTTCATAGGTACATTATACCATTTTTGCGCCAAAGACTAGGAAATTGTTTTACACCTTTTTTATACTCGTTGGGAGCAAAAATTTTTATACTCGCTTGGAGTAAAATGGTATGTCAATATTATTTGAAAATGTCGCATAGTTTATTACGTTAAAATGTCGTTTTGTCATGGTTTTACCATCTACTGGGTAGATTCTTATTATCCCATTCAGCACGATCGCGATTAGTAAAATTTGGATTAAATTGTCTCCAT
>JAFUCF010000012.1 GCA_017459845.1 Candidatus Saccharimonadota bacterium | reverse complement strand
GAAAGATTCTGGGTGGCTGTTATGTAAGTATAGGGGGCAAATATTATGTTGTAAAGCAAGGAGACACACCAATCTATACTACGTCACAGGATAAATTCCTAGTCTATCTATATTTAGATGGAACTAGACATCTATATTACGATGGTAAAATGTGCGATTTAGAACTCGTACCCCAGAAACTAGTTAAGCCTAGTATCACTAAAGTTGCAATATCTACGCTCACTCCTGCTGAGATAAGCTACAAAAATAGTATTAACGCAAAGAAGAATAAAAATTCACCATGGAGACAATTTAACCCAAATTTTACTAATCGCGACCGTGCCGAATGGGACAATAAGAATCTACCCAGTAGATGGTAAAACCATGACAAAACGACATTTTAACGTAATAAACTATGCGACATTTTCAAATAATATTGACAGATAATACAAATACCCTAGTTCCCAGTACCGCCAGAAGCCACCACAGAAAATACCACATTATTCGTATAGCGACCAGACGGAAGAGAGTCAGTTACTTTGGCGCCAAATGTAACCGTGTGTTTATTAGCAGTTCCAGCGGTTGCACAAGCAGCGTAATTATTCTCTATATCTTCACAGATCGCCGTAGTAGCACTACCAGAACTAATACGAGCGGCGCTGCTCTCGCCAACACCTACAGCCGTCCAGTTAGTAGCAGTACCATACTTGAATCCCCAGGTATCGGCCGCCAAATCGCTCACCCCGCCAGCCGTTGGAGAAATACCTGCAGTTACGTTGGTATTAATATGCTTCATGGAGTTTGTCTCGCTTGAAGAATAAATACTCAACCTATAACCAGTATTATTGGTCGTCACATAGACATTAATATCGCCAGTCGCAAGCACGCCAGAAGACGTAGGGAGCACAGAGCTCTCACCATTTGCCATGAGGGAAACGGTCGTGCTATCTAAAGCCATCTCAAGAGTAGGATCAACATCTACGTTAATGGATGAAGACGCAGTATTAGCTGCACTACTAGGCGCCGCAGGGAAAATGGTTTCAAAAGAGGTAAACCCCAAAAAAACCATTGCAATCGCAAAACTTGCCATCAAACCAATATGTTGTAAATTTTTGTTTGACATTTTAATCAACCTCTTTATGACCTTTTGTATATAGCCATTATAAAGCATAGGCAGAATAATTGCAAGAACTATTTTTCATTTTTTAATATTTATCCCGTGTGGAAAACTCGCCTTACGCACTCGATTATATTCAAAGATAAACGCCAACAAGGCAGTATTTTCTTCATCCCCCTCATTCCGTAGCTAAAATCGCCTAGATATTCACGAAAAATAGGTCGGGCTTTGCCTAGACGCCAATTCAAAGATGAAAGCTGGCAAGGTGGTATTTTCTCTTGCCGAAGTGCGTCTAATGGACGAGCGAGGCAAGAAAAATGCCGCATTGCCGGCTTTCAATTTGAATTGGCGGAGGGTGGGAGATTCGAACTCCCGCTCCAGGTTTCCCCAGACTAACGATTTAGCAAACCGTCCCCTTCAGCCACTTGGGTAACCCTCCGTCCCATATATTCTAACACACCTAACCCTACTTTTCTAGTACAAATCACCTTTTAAAGCCACTAAAATATAAGCTAAACATAACTACTTTTCGTACCTTTACATGTTTTAGGGCTTTGTGCTATAATATAAGAAATTAAACTGCGAGAAAAAATGAAGAAGATTGTTAAACTTGGTTCAGAAATCATTACCGGCATTGCCGCCGCATTTACTCTAACCGCCGGCCGGGCGATGGCTCTCTCTGTTCAAGAAGGTGCAGAGGCTGCTCGGGCTGATATTATGCCAGCAGAGCTCGTTGGCCCAGATGGTGTCTTCACCAAAATTTCCAACACTTTACTCCTTATTATCGGTGTTATTTCCGTAGTTATGTTGATTTATGGCGGCTTCCGCTATATTATCTCCGGTGGCGACAACAAAAAAGTTACCGATGCTAAAAACACCATTCTTTATGCCATTATTGGCCTAATCATCTCGCTTCTAGCCTATGCAATTATTAACTTTGTTATTGCCGCCATTACTGGCCAGACGCTTGATTTGAAGTAATCTCTACTACTGCCCCATAAATTTTCTCCGCGCCCGCTTCGCGGAGCTTTTTTGCAGCTGCACGCATTGAAGATCCAGTAGTCCAAACATCATCAAGTAACAAATATTTTTTATTACAAAGAATTCTAGATTTGTTTTCACTACCACACTCCTCAACCGCTAATCCTTCCTCTTTTGCCTTTTCCCAATCCACAGCGTACGCCTGCGCCGCTTGCTTTTGCCTTGTTTCCTCATCAGCGCCCACCTGCACAGTCTTATTCACTCTTTTTAGCAGCAACGCTACCGACCAGCCATGCCTCGAGGATAATTCCTCTGCTAATCTTCTTGCATGGTCAAATCCCCTTATGCGAATATGCTTACGAATTGTCGGCAGCGGTACCACCACGACATCATCCAAATCCACACCTATTGCATTATCAATTATTTCTGCCAATACTCCTCCAATCTTCTTCACGCTTTTAAACTTGTAATCATCAAGCAATACTTTTAAGGCCCCCGTCCTAAACCCACCTACAAACAGGGCATCAAAATCCCCAAGCTCTATTTTGCCCCTCTTACTTGGTATTTTTTTATTTTTTGTCACCTTCCCAATTAATTCAATTTTACCCCAACACTCGTCACATAGTATTGCGCCTACCTTCCCACATCCACGACAGTAAAATGGTAAAACCATTTCAAGTATTTTCTCAAACATAGATTTTTTTACAACACAATTTTTCATATTTTTACCCCCATAATTGTTGTGCTTTTTTCAATTAAACCCATAATTCTCTTGATTTTATCATAAAGTATCTTTATAATAAAGCATAGGTAATATTAATTGGAGGTCATATGGCTCGTAACAACGACGATATGCTGATGGAAGATGAACTAGCCGCTGCCTTCTTAGACGAAGGCGCAGTCGCAGATTCAAATGATCTCGACGTCGCCATTCCAGAAGAAGAAGCACCAGTTGCACCATCAGAAGACGATGGGTGGGAAGACAACACAGACGATTTTCCTGGGCAGCTAGCAGTAGATGTCTACGAAACCGCCGACAAACTAGTAGTAAAGGCTCGCACGGCTGGCATTTCAAAGTCAGATTTAGACGTGAGCATATCAGACAATATCCTCACTATTTCCGGTATTCTTTCCGGCGGTGAAGATGAGCACACCACTCGTTGGCACATCCAAGAGTGCTATTGGGGCGAATTCTCTCGCACCATCGCTCTCCCAGTCCAAGTAAAAGAAGACGAAAACAGTGTCAAAGCAGAACTAAAAGACGGCGTTCTCACCATTTCCTTTGAGAAGGAAAAGGTAGAAGCTCCAAAGCGCATCACCATAAGCTAAGCGAACATGTTGAGTAGCGAGTAGCTTGTCTTTGAACAATGCGTTACTCGCCCCGCAAAAAGTACAACTAATACCTATCTGAAGAGCGCCAAATATAAGCGCTCTGAAGATAGGCTATTTATTGTGCTTTTTCGGCGGTAGCAGGCGGCGAGTAGCGTTCAAAGAAAAGCTACTGCTACTAAACGCGAACGTGTTTGTTTCGCGAGCGTGCGCAATGGAAGACGGGCGCCAGCCCGGCTACCATTAGCTAACAAAAAAGGCTCTAAGTTATTTCTGTTCGTATTGAGCGAACCCGATTTGAGGAAGATTCTTACAGAGGCGAGCACGCGAAAGTCCGCGGCACAGCCCCTGCTAAGAATCTGACGAAAATCGGACGAGAGCGAACCAGTAGAACAGAAAAACTTAGAGCCATTTTGTTACAAAATGCGGCGAGTAGCATTCAAGACTAGCTACTTGTAGTAGTAGTACTACTTCCACCAAAGACATTTGCTAATACAAAGTTTACAATTGCATAAGCTAAGAGCGCGATAACAAGACCGATAATACCATAGAGAATTGTGTCTCTCGCTTTCTTCGTTTTCCCCGGATCGCCCTGCGAAGTCATATAGGTTACACCACCCACAATTATCATAATTACCGCTACTAGTCCAAGTACCGCTAATACCCAGTTAATAATATTTTGCACAGTAACAAATAGATTACCATCCCCAGTCGCCTTGTCTTCCTTTGGCAAATTACATTGCGCTACCGACGGAAGATCTTCGCCTTCTCTTAAAGTCCCAGAAGGGCACGGCGTAGCAAAAACCGGAGCACCAACCATAAACGCCCCCATTGCCATCATCACCCCCATAACAAGCATTTTTACTTTATTCATCTTCTATCCTTATTTTACTTTCACTTATTATATCATATATCACCTATCATATACAAAAAAGAACCAGAACATGTGTACTATCTTATACAAAAACAAAGTTAGGATATGCGCCTAACTTTGTTTTAATACTAGGTTTCTTTCGCTCTAGACTTTCTTTCCGAAAGAAAGTCCCAAAGCGAAGCACTACTTAAAGATGTTGACCAGTACAAAGTTCACGATTGCAAATGCAAGAAGTGCAACTACAAGACCAACAATACCATAAAGAATAGTATCTTTTGCCTTCTTTACTTTACCAGCATCACCCTGAGAAGTAGAGTAGTTAACACCGCCGACAATAATCATTGCTACCGTCACGAATGCAAGCACTGCAAGTACAACGTTAATCACAATTTGAAGTGTGCCCATAAGACTACGCTTTTCAGCCGTGCCAGCACCACTACACTTGTCAAAACTGTCTGCATAGGAACCGTTGCTACAAAGGACTAGCCCCTCGTTAGCAGCACTAACTGGTAGGGAAACACCGACTACGCCAGCAATCACAACTGCAAGAGTCGCTAACACTACTTTAATTTTCTCTTTGATTTTCATAAATTTCTTCCTTAAATTTACCTTATTTAACATAAATATACCATACTAGGCCATAAATATCAATAGAAAAATCACCTATTGCCCACCGCTGAATACTGTGCCAAGTACGAAATTTACTATTGTATAGGCTAACGCCGCTAATACTACCCCAAGTATCGCATAGACAATCGTGTCCCTTGCCTTCTTTGCCTTTCCCGGATCACCTTGCGATGTCATATACTGTACCGCCCCAACGATTACGAAAATTACCGCCACCAGCCCAAGCACTGCTATCACCACATTAATGATATTCTGTGCTACTTGCCCTACGGATGCCTCCCCCTCGGCGGGAGCAGTACAGCCAGAAGCTTCTAATGCTACCGGATCAGTAATCGTATCGCAAATTGGATCATGCCCAAGCTCTACCGCCAACACGTTTAGTGGTAATAAACCCATACAAATTGCCAAGATAAAACCTACAACTACCTTCTTCATTTTCCCAACCCCGCTATAAAGTTAGTAATTATCGTCGCCATTGCTAATACAAACAGCCCTATTACCGCGAAAATAATCGCATCACGGCCTTTCTTCACCTTCCCTGGATCCCCTTGTGAAGTTGTCCAAACCACTGCTCCAAAAATGATGCCTATTACTGCTACTACACCTAAAATTGCATACGTCCAATTTAAAATCGTTGTAATGCTTAATTCGTTTTGCGGTAAATCACTCAAGGTGTTATTAAGCGCATCCTTTGCTGTTCCATCTGCTAAAAATTCTAACATATTCCTCCTAGCTTGCCGTTATAATTGTCACTATTAATCTTGAAATCACATTTGCTAAGGTTACAACTACTAACCCCACGAGTGCTGCAGTAATCGTCTTCCTGCCCTTAGCCGCAAAATTTGGATCGCCGCCAGAACGTAAGAACAAATACGCGCCATAGAGCAAAAAGCCCAACGATACTAGCCCGGCTATCAAGAATAAATCAACTAATACATTCAATATAATAACCCAAATAAACTCTGCCAAACCTTTGCTAGCCTGAGTATAATCGCATCCTGTATCCCCCGCTTTACATCCTGTATCCGGAGATTTTATTTTGCAGTCACTGCCTTCGGTCAGCCCATAATACCATGGCCTCAGCCCCAAAAATTCCACGTCGCAAGCCGCAGCATCTTCACCAGCTGCACTCACATTATAGCTCGGCATCGCCACCAAGCCCAGGCTAAGAACAAGAGCTAAAGCTAGTATTTTCTTTTTCATAACTACATTATACCAAACCTTGTAAAAATCGCCAAGATATGCTATAATTCTCTCGTAAGAGTTATTATCTAATGAAACTGCGAGAAAACTTACAGAGAACGTTTTTAGCGCCTATCTTAGGTTTAGTTTTTGCATTTTTCTTATGCTTTGTCAACCAAAGCAATACTTCGGCCAAACCTTTTGATGCCCCTCTTTCTGTCACTCCTAAGACCTCCAGTAGTTTAACTATTCTTGCCGATATAGAAGATGGTACTTCAGACGAAGGTGAAGGTAGCGAAGAAAAAGAAGAAGATAAAGCCCCTGAGACCTGCTACGATCAGGTCAAAGGTATCGGCTGGCTCGTCTGTCCAACTACTGGCGTTCTTGCTCAAGCTGTAGATTCTATTTATAAAGCCATTGATAAAATGCTTGTTGTCCGGCCAGTAACTTCTGATTCGGAATCGCCAATTTATACTGTCTGGCAATACGTTCGTGATCTTACTAACATTATCTTTATCATCCTTATCATCGTGGTTGTTTATTCACATCTCACCGGTGTTGGCTTTGATAATTACAATATCAAGAAAATCTTGCCAAAACTCATCATCACGGCTATCTTAATCAACTTGAGCTTTGTCATCTGCTCCGCACTCGTTGATACTTCTAACATTATAGGTTCTTCGCTCCGTGGCTTCTTTGAAAATATTGAAGCCCAAATCAATGCAGGAGGCGAAGCTCTAGTTTCTTGGGAAACTCTCGCCGCCGTCTTAACCGGCGGCACGGCCGTAGCTGGCTTTGCCATCTCTGCTGCCGGTGGCGCCGGGGCCTTTATTTGGATGCTTATTCCTACTCTTCTTTCCGCCTTCTTGGCTGTCGTCGTCGGCCTCATTACTATCGCTATGCGCCAAGCCGTTGTAGCGCTCCTTATTATGATTGCCCCTCTGGCTTTTGTCTGTTATATGTTGCCTAACACCAATAAGTGGTTTTCCAAGTGGAAAGATACTCTCGCCGCCATGTTATTCTTCTTCCCAATGTTTAGCTTGCTCTTTGGCGCATCGCATCTTGCTGGCTGGGCATTAATCGCCAACGCTCAGCAAGACGGCTCTTATTTCATGCTAATCCTTGGTATGGCCGTCCAGGTTGTACCGCTTTTCCTCTGCGTTCCAATGATGAAAATGTCTGGCAGCATCTTAGGCCAAATCAGCAACAAACTTTCTGGCATTGCCAACGGCCTTGATAGTAAAGTTAGGGATACTTCCAATGATTTCCGTGCTGCAGCGCGCGCTCGCAAGCTGGCCGAAGCCTCCACTCGCAATTTTAATCCATTTTCTGGCGCCTCTGTAAACGCCGCCTTCCAACGTCGGCGAGCTATTCGCGCTGCTGAGCGTCAAACTAATGAAGACCGCATCAATGCCTCCAACGAGCTTTATGTTAACGCCAGAAAAGATGGCCGCAAAATCATTGGTTGGAACAAAAATGGTAACCCGATTTATTCCCGCCGCGTCCGTTCTAACCAGGCTATGTTAGATGAATATAGAAGCCGCGAGGTCAAGCTTTCTGCTGAAGCAGAAAAACTACACCTTGATAATGCTATGGGGAATATTGGCTCCTACATGTCTGCTACAGGCCTATCTGACAAACGGTTAGAGGCCATGTCAGAAGGTCAAGCTGGCAACTATCTCAATCTTCGCACTCAACAATCTGCCAAAGCCCGTAACGACCGCTCCGACCAACGCTTCTACTTCGAGCGAGTACAAGAAGCCTCTAGACGCGACAATAACGGCCGGCTGATTAATCAGCGTCTCTATGACCAACTTGTCAAAGCTGGCGCTGGCGCCGATGCTTACGACAGCGATAAAACCGTGCGTCAAAACGCTCTTACCACTGTTACCGCCGACGCTTATGAAGCTTACGAAAAAGAACGGGCTGTCACTTCTCAGCGCTATTCAACTCTATTTGATAAACAAGTCACCAAGAACGTTCTTTCTCAGTACAAAGACGCTCTTAAATCCATGAATATCGACGCCATTACTGCTGCTCAGAATACTCTTGCTAAGCGCGGCGACTATGACAAGATCAGTGAAAATCTCCGCAATTTCATGGACCAGACAGGGGAATATGCCGATCTTACTGAAAATGAGAGGCTACACCTTGGCACAGATTTTGCCAACACTCTCGCCCTCAATCTTCTCGGTATGAAAAATGCTGATCCATTACTTGGCCGGCTTGGCAAATCCATCAACATGGAGACCTGGCAAGCTACGAACAATAATCGCAAAAGCGATATTATGACCTTTAAAGATTATGTCTTTGGTGATAAAAACGACGGCAATAACCAGGCCAGAACCTCAGTCTTTGAACTCCTAAAGGGTACCAGCATTAAAGATGCCGACCGTACCTTCTTTGGAGACTTGAGAGATACTGCCGAGGCATACAATCTTTCAGAAAAAGAGTATTCAGAGCTCATTGGCAACATGATGCCACAGTTCATCAGTGGCATCCCGACCTTCGAATCGGGCGGCGAACAAATCCTCAACTCTATGCGCGTTCTTACCGGCCTCAAGCAAAACAGTCAAGGCCAGTGGGCTAAACCAGACGAAAATGCTACCGTCCATATTGACCTCGTCAAAAAGTATGTTGGCGGCATGACCGATAAAGACCTCAATTCATTTAAGACCGATGCCTTCCAAGCCGTCCTTGAATCCATTGCTCAAACTACCCTGGATGAAAATGGCCAACCAATGACTTGCTATGGCGAAGCTGAAAACGGCAAAATTGGTTTCTACCCACCACAAAGCGTCTACGAAGAATTCCGCAAGCTCATCAAGCCATCTATGCTCGCGAACATCAAGAACAACCTTGCTCAAGGTACCAACACTGGCATGAAGGAATCTGTCCAGATTGCTCTTGGCTTTGCCGAACCTAAGCCTGGCGAACGCCGCAAAGAATAACTAAAAGTGCCGCCCTTACGGCGCTTTTTCTTGTCATAAATTCTCTTGTATATGTTATAATTATTACATGGCACAATACAAGGTCCCACAAGACGTTGAGGCCGATGATAAACTGTTAGGTCCGTTTACCTTTCGCCAGTTCGTCTATCTTATGGTTATGGGCGGGATGATCGCCCTTGCTGTTGCTTTGTTCCAAATTTTCCCATTTCTAGCAATCTTGCCACTCCCAATTGCTATATTTTTTGCAGTCCTAGCTCTCCCGCTTAAAAAAGACCAGCCAATGGAGACTTACCTAGCCGCCGTAGTTTCGTATCATTTAAAACCTCGCCATCGTTTCTGGAATCCTGGTCAACGCGAGTCTACTATTGAAATTACTGCCCCAAAAGTCGTCGAACAACCTCGTACTCGCAATATTACCGGAGAGGAGGCTTCCACCAGGCTCTCCTTCTTGGCTAACATCGTAGACACAGAGGGGAATAGCCTAAGAAGCTCCGTCCCCGCTCAGCCGATGCAAGCAAATTTCTACACCGAAAATATTTCCGCACCAGATGTCCTAGAAGTCACCCCGCCAGACCAGCTTACCCAGCTCATGAATAACTCGCAAAATTCTCAACGTGCAGAAATCATCAACCAGATGCGTGCTACTTTTGCTGCGCAAAATAACCCTGGTACGGCCGGTTATATCCCACAGGCTCAATCTGCTCCGCAAAACCAATTTATCTCGCCAGCTCAAGCACCAACCCAATCTACGCCTCAGCCCGTTCAGTCGCTAATTCCTGCAGCTCCAGCCCAAACACCTGTGCAACCAGCCATGCCTACTGCCGCAGAAAGCATCTCTGAAATGCTCATCGCTCCAGAAGCCATTCCACCAAAGCCGTCTACTCCAGAGCCTGCCATGGTAGCCCGCCCTGCCCCGCCAGAAGAGCCGGAAGTCATTCTCCCAACACCAGAAGAATTAGCCGCCTATGAGCCGCTCAAATCGCCCGTCGTCATTACGCCAGATATCGCTGCCATGAAGCGCGCCGCAGAAAATCAAGCCCGCCTCGCTGCTTTATCTAAAGATAAAGAGTTATCCGTTGCCACCATCGCCAAAGAGGCTAATCGCATAGCAAAAGATGACGAAGTTTATATTTCATTACGATAAGGAGAGAATAGATGAACCCAAATAATCAACCACCACTAAATCAAGCACCTCAGGCTCAGCCCATGCCAACACAGCCGCAACCAGCCCCTAACCAAGGTCAGCCCACATACCAGCCTCAACAATTCCAGCCACAGCCAAGCTCTGCCATGATGCAAGCTAATCCAGATTTGCCAATCTCCACTCAATCTACTCTCCTCATTTCCGAGCTTCGTGACAGTCTTGTCATCATGAAAGACGGCTCTTTCCGGGCAGTTATCGCTTGCCAATCCATTAACTATGATCTTATGTCAGAGATGGAGCGAGATGGCGTAGAATACTCTTATCAACAATTCATCAACTCTCTCAATTTTACCACTCAAATTCTCGTTCGCTCACAACGCGTTGACATTGGACCATATATTGAGCGCCTCGCTGAAATTCGCCGCAACAACGACAATATGCTCCTTGGCGTCTTGATGGACGATTATATTGATTTCATAGATGCGTTATCTCAAGAAGCCAATATTATGGATAAGTCCTTCTTTATTGTTATTCCATATTACCCAGATCCAAATGCTGAAAAAGTCTTACAGCAAACCAAAAACTTCTTCAAATCTTTCAGTAAAGGCAAGGAGCCTCAAATTACTAAAATCGATCGCACTACCTATGATGCCGCCGTCAAAGAGATCAACAACCGCGTAGAATCTGTTATGAACGGTCTATACAATATCGGTATCCATTCTGTTCGTTTAAACACTCGCGAGCTCGCCAGCCTTTATTATAACTTTAATAACCCCGACACCGCCGTCCGTGAGCCGCTTGTAGATTTTAACCAAGTCGCCACTACCTATGTCAAAAAAGGAGAGAGTCCAAATGCTAAATAGCCTAACATTCGCAAAACGGCACCACTTTGAAAATAAGAAAGGAGTAGACAATGAGTAAGAAGAAAAAACAGCAAAAAGCCGCTCTGAAGGCCTCTCAAATGCAAAACGCCGCCGAACTAGAAATTCAGCGTGCCTTTGAGCAGGGCATTACCACCCTCCGTGATTTGATTTCTCCAAGCTCCATAGAAATCCACTCCAGCTATTTTCGTCTTGGCACCAAATATGGGCGTACGCTTTATGTTTACGGCTATCCACGTTCTCTTTATACCGGTTGGCTATCTCCAATTATCAATATCGATGAAGTCTTAGATATCTCCATGTATATTTATCCTGTCGATACCGCCGTTGTTATGAAAAATCTTGAAAAAAAGGTTACCCAGCTAGAAGCCAGTATTGCGGTTAACTCTGAAAAAGGCCGTATTCGTGATCCAGAGCTAGAAGCCGCCATCGGCGACGCCGAGCAGCTCCGTGACGACCTCCAAGTCGGCCGCGAAAAGTTCTTCCGTTTTGGATTATACGTCACGCTTTGGGCTGATTCTTTAGATGAGCTAAACTTTGTCCAACGCAAAATAGAAACTATTTTTGGCCAACAAATGATTTTCTCTAAAGTTGCTAGCTCTCAACAAGAGCAGGGCATGAACAGCACCCTCCCGCAATGTACCGATCAGCTCCAAATCCGCCGCAATATGAACACTGGTGCTATCTCTACCTCCTTCCCATTTACCTCTGCAGATCTTACTCAAGAAAAAGGTATCTTATATGGCATTAATATGCACAATACTGGCCTTGTCATCTTTGATCGTTTCACCCTTGAAAATGCCAATATGGTCGTCTTTGCCAAATCTGGTGCTGGCAAATCTTTCGCCGTTAAACTAGAGGCACTTCGCTCCATGATGGTTGGCTCAGAAATCCTCATCATCGATCCTGAGAATGAATATCAACGCCTTTGCGATGCCGTCGGCGGCTCTTATATCCGTTTAAGCCTTAACTCCGACGTCCGCATTAACCCATTTGATTTGCCAAAAGTCGTAGATAGTGAAGACGCCAACGACGCTCTTCGTGCTAATCTTGTTACCTTACACGGCCTCTTCCGCCTCATGCTTGGCGGCTCCGGTATTGGCCCTAATGGCCAGCTCATCCCAGCCCTCTCTCCAAATGAAGAAGCTGATTTAGACCAAGCCTTAATTGATACTTATGCTCGTGCCGGTATTACCTCCGATCCACTTACTCACCAATCCACTCCGCCAACTATTCTAAATCTTTACGATACGCTCCTACACATGGGCGGTTCTGGCCCAATTCTAGCCCAAAGACTTCAAAAATACACTACCGGTACCTTCGCTGGTATTTTCTCCCAACAATCCAACATTGATATTAATAACCAAATGGTCGTCTTTAACATCCGCGATCTAGAAGACCAGCTCCGCCCAGTTGCTATGTATATTGTGTTGTCACACATCTGGAATATTATTCGCGCCAGAAAGAAACGCCGCATCCTCATCGTTGATGAGGCCTGGCAGCTTATGGACCATGAAGATTCTGCCAACTTCTTATTCAGCCTAGCCAAGCGCGCTCGCAAGTATTATCTTGGCCTCACTACCGTCACCCAAGACGTAGAAGATTTTATGGCTAGTAAAATGGGCCGCGCCATCGTAGCGAACTCCTCCATGCAACTACTCCTTAAACAAAACCCATCCGCCGTGGATGTTCTCTCTGATGTATTCAAACTCACCGAGCAAGAAAAGAAGCTTCTCGCCAACTTCCCAGTTGGCAACGGCCTCTTCTTCGCTGGCCAAAACCACGTCCATATCCAAGTCATCGCCTCCGACACCGAAACCTCCCTCATTAACACAACTCCAGGAGCCGAAGCCAGCAAAAGAGGATAATAATCCTGAAATAAAAATTTATTGCCCGTAAAAATACAACTGTTACCTATGAAAGAAACGACCAAATATAGGAGTTCCTTGATTAGGCTAACAGTTGCATTTTCAATAGGCGCAATGAATAGTTGAAGGAAAAACAGCTATATTATTATCCTCAAATCCTATTACTAGACTTTACATCTTAAAAATGTTATAATTACAGCGTATGAATAACCAAGAAGGTCGTCCAAAAACCAGCCGGGATTTTTTTCGCGATCTTGAAAAAGGCGCTGCTATTTCTCCAAATACCACCGAAGAAGTCTATCGCGCCAAAAAAGAGAAAACAGAAACTGAAAGAAAAGAAAAGTATGAGCAAGCTACGTCGCTTGCCACTAGCCAAAACTTCCGCGAATCTTCTTCTTTCTATCGCCCGTCATCTGAAAAAATCATTAAGAGCTCTAAAGGCCTCAAAAGTCTCAATCTGAAAAAGGCTACCCCCCTTGCTGTTATCATTGGCGCCCTTGCCGCCAGTCTCTTTGTCCTCTTTGGCTCCACCTCGCTTTTGGGCGCACATCTTGAAGCGCTCTATACTGAAGCTACCGATACGCAGTACACTAGCAATACACTCCGTAGCACTCGTCTCTTTTCCTATATGCTTACCGGCGGCGATCAAATCACTACCTCGTGGTCTGGCGCACGCAAGTACAAAACTTTCTCCCCCTGGCTTAAATCCCGTTTAGAAAGTAACGGTATCAAAGTTTCAAATGGCGCCCTAGAGTTCAAAGGCGAGACAATCACCGCAGATAATTTCTCTACCACCTACCGCGACAATATTGAATTTCGCGAAGCTTATACGAATTCCAAACGCGGCCGCGTAGCGGGATTTTTTGACGATGCCGCCGAACGTATCTATCAAAAACTTGGCCTCTCTCGCAATATTTTTGAAGATTATAAACAAACTGGGAATGACGAAACTGACACTGCTAAATATAACGAAACCATGGCCGAGCAATTTAAAAATGACGACCTAGACGTCTCTACTCGTACCGTGGACGAAGAACCCGTCCAAAATGAAAATGGCAACCCAAAAATTGGCGAAGACGGTAAACCTGTCACCACTAAAAAAGAGGTCGCATCTTCCGGCTCATCAAAAGCCGTCGAGGGTAGCTCCGCTACCGAAAAAGCTACATCGTATTTTAATAAAGCCACTGCTGCCGTTTCTACCGCTTGCGGCGCCCTAAAAATCGGTGCACTTCTTGCTACTACCGTCTCCGCCGTAGAAACCTACAGCGCCATTCATTACTTTATGAATATCATGGAAACTCCAAGCAAGACTAAATATGGCGCCGGCGATGAAGCTGCCACCAACCAAGTCAATAATTTCTTTATGCAACCAGTTACCACCAGCTATATAGATGCAGAATCCGGCGAAGAAGTCAGCGTTACCGGCTCCCCACTAGAGGGCGAAAACGAGCGGGTAATTCTTGGTGGGGTTAAGCCAGATTTAGAAAAAGCCAGTCACTACTCTTTTAGTCGCCTATCTAAAGTCCTCACGGCCACCATGGGCACCTACGGCGCTACCGCCGTCGCTTGCTCCGTCGCTAACGCCGCCAACGCCGCGCTCTCTCTTGCTACACTTGCTGTCCCAGGCAGTGGTTTTATCAAGTTAACCACCTCACTCCTTCTTGATACCGCCATCAAAGTTGGCGCACAAGTTGCCGTTACTGCCGCGCTTAGCTTTATCATCCCTACTCTTGCAAGGTCTCTCTTTGAAAATCACTTTGAATCTCTAAAGGGCATCCCTGCCGGCGAAGCCTTCGGTAAAGGCGCTGCCGCCGCCAATACCCAGCTTGCCGCTCGCGGTTCTGGGCAATCCGGTGCATCAGAAGACCAACTCGCCGCCTACTCTCGCCAGACCGCCGAAGTCATTGCTATGGATGCTGAGTTAGACCAATACACTCACTCTCCATTTGATGCCTCCAACAAAAACACCTTCCTAGGTAGTATTGTTAATTCTGCTCTAAGCTTTGCCACATCTACCTCGCTTTTTGGCCCTATCGCCACGCTTAGCAATCTAACTAGCTCCAGCCTTGCTAAACTATCTGGCGCCGCCTATGCTGATTCCGGCCTTAGATACTTTGATTTTTACGGCGATTGTCCAAAATTAGACGAAATCGGCATCAAGGGCGATATTTATTGTAGCCGCATTACCTCCACTGATACTTCCACCCTAGATTTAGCCCCAGACGACGCCACTTTTGTAAGCGTTATCGAGCCAAACCTAGAAACAGATGAAAAGGGAAATGAAAAAATCAAAGATGGCTCGCGGCTCACCAAATATATTAACTTCTGCTCCGAACGCGATTCGCCATGGGGCGTTTATGATGCCTCCATCGCAGCCTCTTTTGAAACCTCCCTCGGCCCACTAGACGCTCTGCCATACTTAGGTGATGGCATCACTATTATCAACGCTATTGAGACTTTAAACCCAGAAGTGGAACTTTGGGCTACTGGCAGAATCTGTAATAACACGAGCGATAACCCATATTGGGAATCTGAAATGAAGTATTACCAACGTTATCTAGAAGACAACCGTATTCTCAGCCAATTTGGCGTTTTTAAAGACGAAGAAGCCGAAGATCCAGTCCTCGCCTATAAAGAACAATACGAAGCAGCCCATCCTGCTGACAACTCAAGAGAGGGCATCCTTGCCCGCATTACCGGCAGCCCTAAAGAAGATATAGAAACCATGCTTGCCGTCGTAGACTATTACAACTTCCTCTCCACTTACCACCCAGAAGAACGTTACGCCTTCACAGGAGAAGCCAAAGACACTATAAACACGGATGGCACTCTTGTTCAGCAAGCTAATAACCTTTTCACAAACGCCACGAACACGGGTGGCACTCGCGGAAGGGGCACCCAAAAATTTCCATATGAAATTTTTGGGGAGGGAGAGCGAGTGACAGGCCCCGTGTTTATATCTAGAAAAGAGGAGATTACCGCATGAAAAAATTATTACTAATCTTGTTAGCACTTGCTACTATTGCTACTCCTGCAAGTGCCATCTCCGACAAATCCATCGATCGCGCAAACAGCGTAGAAACCTACTACTACAATCCTGAAGGTAATCTTAAATGTAGTAGCAATTACCAAAATGACATTTCTGTATACGGCAGCGTTATGGCCGAAAAAATTTGGACCGCCCTCACTAGCTTCTTAACTCCAGAGCAAGCTGCTGGTATCCTTGGCAATATGCAGAGCGAGTCTGGCCTATCTCCAGCCAGACATGAAACGTCTGCTATTAGCAAATACCAACCTGGCTTTGATTTAGCAAGCAATCCAAAGGTAGCCTACGGCCTCGGTCTTATCCAATGGTCATTCTCTCGCCGTATTCGCCTATATGGTTTCATCAAAGACCGCGCCCCAGATCTTTTAACCTATCTAGATGATTATCAAACTTATGGCCATCTAACTGGTAATGTATTTTTAGAAAAAGCTGGCAGTTCTATCACAGACCAATTAATATCTATAGAAATAGAATACCTACGTGATGAACTTAGCAATGCATATTCTGGTTTTTATAGTACTAGCACAGTAGAGGAAGCAACGGCCTATTTCTTAGAACACGTAGAAGCCCCTAAAAACCCCACTCTTTCCGCCCACCCAGAACGGCTTACTCAGGCTCAAGCTATTTATAATCAATACGCCGGCAAAACTGGTTCCTCTGGCATTAAACCTTCTAGTAGCTCATCTGGTGATCCGCTCTGTACTAATTCGTCCAACCTCACCTCATCTGGCGATGCCGGTGCATTACAGTCGCTTGTCTTAAAATACGCTTGGCCAGAATACCACTCGCCGCCATATATTGAACGAAAATCCGCCTATGCCGAAGCTATCGCCCACCGTATTGCCCAAGGTAAATATGTTGGTGGCACAGTAAATGGCGCTGCTGGCATAGATTGTGGCGGTTTTGTTACTACCTTAATGCAAGAATCTGGCTTCGCGCCAAATTACAATTCTGCCAGAGGTAATACTGCCGCTCAAGAAGCATGGGTAAAGGCCAATGGCTGGACTATGCTAAATCCTAATGGCACCATAGATACTAGCATTCTTCAACCCGGAGACGTTGCTTTTACTACCGGCCACACCTTTATTTACGTTGGTGATATACCAGGCTTTAATTCAAAAATCGCCTCTGCTTCATATGGCGATAACTCTGCTCGGGCCCCAATGGCTGGCCACGAATCACTTACTTTTGGCAATGGTACTACCGTCCGCTGGTACCGAAAACCTTAATCGTCTGGGACTTTTACTGAACCATATTCAGATGATAAATCGGTATATTTAATTTCATATTGTCCTAGATCCACATCCCAGCTTGCCATTATCTCCCTTGCAGTCTGCTCATTTCCGCCAGTATAATCTTTTATAAGCACTGTCATTTTTTCATTATTAATTTCTGGGCGAATTTCAAAATGAGTGTATTTAGTCATCTTTTCTCCGTACTCATCCACAACAAAAGGAATATACCTCAAAATAGGGAACCGTGCTAATTCTTCAGCCGCCATTTTATCCGCTTCTTTATCGCCAAGATACATTGATTCCTGCTCTTCCGACGTAAGATTTACGGCGCTATTTTCATTTATTTTCACTATGACACCCACCACGATTAACCCTATTAATATTACAAATGTTATTATTCCACCAATCAACCAAAATTTATTATTATTCTTCATCATTTTCTCCTGAATACTCTCATATCAGTGCCAGCCGATGGGGAATAATAATTACCTATCCCTGCAGTTCTATCTCCATATGATGCCGACGCTATCTTTAATGATCCATTTATCGAAACTACAATTTCTATATGATTACAATGCTTCCCACTACAAATTCTACTAATTGTCCTTACATCCCCCGGTTGCGCGCTCCCAACTGGTACTTCAACCCAATCAGGCGAACGCTCTAAGTAGGCCCGCTGATTTGCTGCACCAAGGCTAATACTACTAATCGCACCGGCCTTTCTTAGCACAGACGCCACAAAAACACCACAGCTAGAACCCCTTCTAACATTTATATCGCCACTAGACGTATATCCATACTGTTGTAAGGCTTCGCGATAAGCGGGCTTTGGATCGTTAATATCATGCGTCCTATCTGGCCAGGCTAAATTAATAGCAAACTGGTTAATTGCTTCCGCATAAGAGCCAATTAGCCCACCATTATCCCCCACGTTACAACTTAGAAGCGCCTTATATACCACAAAGGCACCAAAGTCTTGATTAGCTGGATATGATAACCCCCCGCCATCTCTTTTAATTTGCCCCCAAGACGAACCATTCTTATTCGGATCTCTCTTCTCATCATACTTATTCATCACATATGGTGAGCCCTCGCCATTATTAGCTTCCGCATCAGAAAACCCCAATCTTTTAGCCTGCTCTTTATATGCCGCCGCCCTACCGTTATAGCCAAAGAAAGCACTTTTTGCCGCGTCATCACTACCAAAAGAGCCTTTTGCCTTTAAAATACTTGCCGCCTCATCTGTCTGACTAGCAAAATCACCTCCTCCTCCACCACTTACCTGGTAGGAATTATCCGTCCTTGCAAATCTAGTCTCCCTGTAATGTATTGCCGCCAATGCTTGCCAGGGGATACCATATTTTTCCGCCGATTTTTTATAATACGGGTAATTTTCTTTAATCGCATTTAAAAAGGCTTTTGTTAAAATATCCTCCCCGGCGTAATTTTTTATCCCATCCGCCGAGCAATCTATACTCCCTTCAAAACCAGGTAATTCCCAATCTTCGCTATTATCACACGCGTTCTTACTATTATAGTATGGGCTGTAATATAAAATATTATCCTCTGCATATCGTCTAATTTCCCCCGTCTTTTCCAACTTATCATAGTCATTTACAATCTTACATTCGCCTTCATTAGTATCAGCAAAAGTACGCCCAGGTAGTAGTATTCCAATACAGACCAGTAATGCAATAAATATAACCTTTTTCATTACCTATATTATATCACTAATGTTTTTTATTTAACACTTGTCAGTATTACTTGGTTTTCTTGAAAATTTTTCACTAATGCCTTCTGCCTAGTATCGTCCAGCTCTGAAAACACATCATCTAATAAAACTAGTGGTCGCCGCCTTAAATCCTCAAATAACATTTCTGCCTCAACAAATTTTAAAGCTAATATCACCGAGCGCATCTCTCCCCGTGATGCCGTCCCATCCGCCGGTACTCCATTAAATAGAAAAATATAATCATCTTTATGTATACCAAAGTTTGTATGTCCAGTCAAAACGTCTCGGTTGTAATCCATCTCAAGTAATCTAAGATATTCACTTTCTAAAGCCTCGCCCGTATAAGAATCATATTTTAAAGCCACTTCATCTCGATTTTCCGCAATTCCGCGATATACTCCAGTTAGACTATCGTTCAGGTTTGCCACTAATCTAGCTCGCATCATTCGTATCTTTACACCGTATCTAGCAAGTAAAATATTCCAAGGGAATAAATTTTCTTGTCTTACATATTCTTTTTTTAATAGCTCATTCCTTTGCTTTAATGCCTTATTATACTGCGATAGGGAATGGTTATATTCGTCAAAAAGCTGAGCCAAAAAACGGTCAAAATAATCCCGCCGCCTTGTCGGACTAGAAGTAATTAAAGATAAATCCGCCGGCTCAAATAATACTACTGGATAACGGTTTTTCTTAGGTAATCTCGCCCATTTTTTATCTGTAATTAAAAAAGACTTTTTTGCTATCCCTTCATCATATACTACCGTAGTTTTTTCACCATTTAAGAATGATAATTCTACTCTATAAAATTCCGCACCTCGCCTTAAGATTTCTCTATCTACCGCCTTAAAGCTCTTACCTTGCACCGCCAGATATATCGCCTCGAGCACAGATGTCTTTCCCCAACCATTTTCGCCTAAAATCTGCGTAGTGTGTGTATCAAAATCTAGCCCATATTCTTTATGGCAACGAAAATTACTTAATTTAATATCTTTAATTATCATATATCAAGTGGCATCACTAGATGGCGATAGTCATTACTCTTTTCGTTTCGTATTAAAACTGGTCCAATTTTAGCAGACATCCCAAATCGCACCATCGGCTCCTCTAGCGCGTTGAATGCTGTCATTAAATATCTTGAATCTACTTTTACCTTCCCACTCTTTTCTGCTTTTACACTGATTTCCGAGCGGTTTTCCCCAACTTCATTCAAAATAGATGACACTATAAATACACTTTTTTCAGCATCTATCTCACAAACAATAGATTGATTTACCTCTCGCGAGAAAACTGCCGCCATTTTCGTAATTCTAATCAATTCGCTTTTATCTAGAACGAGCTCTATCTCTGTCTCTTTTGGTATTAAAGCTCTGTAATCTGGGAAAGTTCCATCAATTAATTTTGAAGTAATTTCGATTTCCCCCATTCTAAATCTTACTTGAGCTTCGTCAAATAAAATTTCGATTTTTTCCATATCGTCCGAAAGGGAACGAAGTACCTCCTGTAAGGAATTCGCTGGTACAATCGCCTTAACCTCTGAGGATACCCCAGATATTATCTTATTTTCTGCCAGTCTATATCCATCTGTCGCTGCAACATATAAATTTCCTCCATCCGTATTAAAATACACGCCTGTAAGAGCTGGTCTAGTCGTATCATTACTTACTGCCACAATTACTTCAGATAGTCTTACTTTAAATTCATCTACACCTATCTCATATTTTACTGCTTCTTTTTCATCAATCTCTGGCAATTCCGGAAAATCATCTGCCACTACACCATTAATAGTAGAACGATAGTTATCAGCCGATATCTTTACTTTTATACCATCGGTCTTAATCGAGATTTTCTCTCCCTTTGGTAAGTTGCCAACAAACTCTGATAATAATCTAGCTGGTACAGTTATTACCCCATCCTTAGCCGAAATTACTGGAACATATTCTACTACGGCCATATCTAAATTAGTAGCCGTTAGGCTTACCTTATTTCCTTCAGCCCTAATTAAAACATTAGAAAGGATTGGTAGAGTAGTTCTAGCACTTGCTGCCACTCTACTTACTACGGCTAGAGCTTTTGATAATTTTTCTTGTGTTACTTCAATTTCCATAATTCTTCCTTTCTTAAATATTTAATAATAGTAGTAATAGGCTATGTGTAAAAGTGGAAATCTACCTCCCTAACCTCTGTAAAACCGAACAAAAGTTCGGTGGAAAATATTGTGGAAAGCTGCCAAAAACCCTGTGAAAAACCGAACATATTCCACAGCTTATCATCATAAAACATATATTCTGTCAAAAAAGTGGAAACTTTCCCACTACTTTCCCACCTATTTTTCCACGAATTTTTTCGCAATTTTTCCACTAAATTAGTCATATAGGCTCCCACGAATAGAAGATATTTGTTCTCTCAAGCCAAAATCTAGTTTTAAATCCTTCTTAATCTTCCTAATCCCATGCATCACCGTAGAGTGGTCTTTCACACCCACCTCTGAAGCAATCTTATTAGTAGAAAGATTTGCCTCCTCCTGTAGTAAATACATTGCGACTTGCCGTGCGTTCTTGATATGCGAGACTCTGCTTTTGCTAGTCATTTCTTCCACGGTTAACCCATAAGCCTTAGCCACCTTTTCAACTATTTTCCTTGGCTGGATAGCCCCACCTTTAGCTCTGCTTAGTACTACTACCTCGCCTATGGAGCTATCATTGATAATTTCAAGCGGTGTTTTATTACGAAGTTCTGCAATTGCAATTAATCTGTGTAGTTGGCCTTCTAAATCACGGATATTAGTTTTAACATTTTCTGCAAGATAGGCTATTGCTTCATCCTCAATCTCATATCCACCAATCTCTGCCATCGAGCGTAAAATTGCGCATTTATCTTCAAAGGTTGGCATTTGTAAATCAATCGCCCCAGAACCCCAGGTTAGTCTAGAGGATAGCCTTACGTCTAATTTCTCAATCTGTTCTGGCAACCTATCAGAGGTAACGATAATCTGTTTATTAGCCTGATGTAAATCATTAAAGATATTAAAGAATTCCTCCTGGCTTCTATCCTTATTGATAATCTGCTGAAAATCATCAATAATTAAAACGTCGAGTTTCCGATATTTCTGGGCAAACTCATCGCCTCTATTCTTCTTAATCAACTCAATAAATTCAGAAAAGAAATGATTAGTTGGAGTATAAAGCACCTTTATTTCTGGGTGAAGCTTAATAATTTCATTCCCGATTGCCTGCACCAAGTGGGTTTTTCCAAGCCCAGGACCACCGTATAAGAAGAAGGGGTTATATTTAGAGCCAGGGTTTTTAATAACATTCTTAGCGATAGATACGGCTAGGTCATTATTAGAGCCCACCACAAACGAATCTAGAGTATAATTTGGGTTTAGCCCGGTGCCGAGTATTTTCGCGTGCTTTTCCGGTAGCTTGCTTGGTAGGCTTTTTACTACAGAGCTAGCGGTTTTTACATCTTTTTCTAAAACCTCGCGGCCAGAGCTTTTCTTTTTAATTTTTGTGGAAGACTCCACTATATATTCTACTTCCTTAAAGTCTACACCGTTTTTCTGTAGCGCTGCTATAACATTTTTATTATACTTGCCCCGGAGTTGCCTTACAACAAACACATTTGGCGTACCAATTTTTACTACCTGGTTTTCAATAGAAATAAGCTTAGTAGGGGTAAAGAAGGTGATATAAATAGTATGGGGTACAGACTGTTCTATATCTGCTAAGACATTTTTCCACACATCAAACACAGGTGTCCTCCTTTACCTTCTTTATTGATTTCTAATGCTTCTATTATAGCAAACAAACTCAAACTTTTCCACAAGACACCCCACCCAAATTTTTATTGTATAATAATATTTTGAGTAACAGGGGGGACTTTTCCACAAGAAGGAGCTTTAACCTAATAATCATGTGGAAAACCCCTTGGATTTAGTGGAAAACTGTGCTATAATATACCAAAATTTCGTTAAATAATAAAATATTATAACATAGGAATATAAAATTATGCCAAAGCGTACATATCAGCCACACAAGCGTCAGCGCAAAGTTGAGCATGGCTTCATGAAGAGAAACAGTACTAAAAACGGTCGCAAAGTCTTAGCCCGTCGCCGCATTAAAGGCCGCGCCCGCCTCACCGCCTAATAGAAATAGCCCCTGGGGCTATTTTTAAATAAAAAATAAAAATAGATATTATGATGCCGCTTGTGTTATAATATAAGTATGGAGAAAGAAGGTAGTATAAAAAACCGGGATTTTATTATTCCATCGCTTTTTCTGTTTGCTATACTACTAGTTATCATTTTTTTAGGAGTTTCGCTAAATTTCCAAAATAAATACCCTACCATTAAAAATGGTGCTACCACAACAGAAGTAGAGCAGTATGCTTACCATCTCTTAGATCTAGAAAAAGATTCTGCCCCTACTTTTGGGTACGACGAGGCTCTTGCGTATTATAACTCCCAGATAGCTGCGGCTACAGATAGAGAGCAAAAGTTTAATCTCCAGCTTGATTTTAGCATATTCTATGGTAACACGGGCGATCCGGCTAGTGGCCTCCAGCTTCTAGATACAATTGAAGGCGCTCTGCTCCCGCTTGACGCAAGGTATTATCTCTACAGTACTTATATTTATCTATTTAATCAACAAGGGGATGAAGATGCTGTAGCTGAATACCAACAAAAAATCTCCGATGAGGGCATCCTGGATTATATTGCGGGTATTGATGACGGGCAGACTGTAAACCAGGAAGAATCAGAGGTTGAGGAAGACGTAGAAGAACTAGATTCTCAAGTAGAACAGGAGCCTTTCAGTGAAGATACGATCTAAAAACATAACGTTGTATATATGGGGTGCATTTATTGTTGTCATCTTAGCTGGGTTTTTAGGTACTCTTTTAGGGCAAAGCGCAATTGCGGCCCGTAGAAGGGGTACTCAGCTAACTACTGTTGACCGCACTACCTACGGTGCGGGCGGTAAAGATAATGCGTGGTATAAATGCGGCAAGGAAACTATATGGCTAGAGCGGGGGCCGGCCGCAGCAAACCGTACGCTTAACTGCATCAAATATTATCAGCCAATCGACCAAGATTATGGGCTAGGGTATCTTAGTAATGCGAAGAATATTGAACGATTATGTAGCAGTAAAATATATGGCTCTAACCAAAAGGTCTGGAATGTGAAGACAAGAAAGTATAGAACTATGCACCGTGTCTGGCCTTCGCAAGGTTCTTGCGTTACCGCTATAAACCAAAAAGATCCGCGCGTCTATGTAGACCACTACAAGGCCGCGGCTTACGCCGGCGATCTCTATGATATGCGCGAGTATGTTTGGCTCCCATACAATACTATGATAGCTGAAGATTGGATAGCGTGCTATGGATGGAATAGTGCTAAGAAGCACACTGGCGCTAGCACTCATGATATGTGCTGGAAAGGCCACGTTAAAGAGTACCACTTCTATCCTGGTGGCTCGCTTAAAGAGCTAAGCAAATATGTTTATAGTTCAGACGGCAATGATATCGAGGTTAAGGAGACAGATAAGTGGGACTACAAGGTTACAGTTAAAGATAAGGTTACTAAAGAAGAGACTACTACCTATTATTATGACACTTATGCCTATCGCGACGGGGATGGCAATATTATCTACACCGGTACATATACCAATCCAGACACCGGGGAGGTCCTTACAGCCATAGATTATGAAGCGCGGTTGGTAGAGTTAGAGAATTCCATCCGTCTTCTTGGACAAGAGCAGACAGGCGTCTTTAAGGGTTACGTGCGTTACCAGGACATGGACGCCCCTGAAGAAGGCTATCTACCAGCGAGAGGAGTAAAGAACGTCTATTCTACCGCTACTAGCAACATTCTAACCACGCAGGCCTTAACTGGCGGTTTTAGTTGGGGGAATGGGCTAGCTTGGCTTTGTTATAACGGGAGAGTCGGCTCATGTGGTAGCCCTGAAAACCCACCAGCATGGTATAAAGCAATATGTCCTCTAAAGAAGGATCGCAGCAGCGCTGGTGATTTACCATGTGACTATAACTGGCACGGCACGGTTTCCTCCTCACCTGAAAATCGTAATACCTCGGTTTGGTTTTCTTTTACATCCTCGCATGAGGAGCCATTCACCGTTGTTTATCAATCAGGCTTTGGCTGGGGATCTTATGCAAGCTCAGAATCGGTCCCAGTTGCATATGTTATTTTAGACGATCCGTCCAGTATACCAGATGAGTTAAGAGAATCGATGGAAACATTTAGAAGTGAGTATGAAGAAATAAACGGCAAGCCTTTATCAGAAGATGATTTTGTTATGGAAAACCTCCCTAATTACTCCGACCAAATCCTCCGTAAAATCCAAATCAGTAAGTATACGGATTACGATCCTTATACGATTAATGATTTACTTGGTGATATCGGTATTAGCAAATTAAAATGGTATACCTGTATGGAGCTAGAAGAATATTGTGAAATCCCTAGCGTAGGGGGAGATGGTGACACGGTTAGCGTAGACGGGCGAACATACTATTATCATGACAGAAGTAATTTTGAATCGGTTTCCGAAAATTCCGTCTACAACGATTTTATGGATGGCTACCGCATTTATTATACAAGCCTTAGCGAAGTTATGGAGGTCGATTTCCCAAATACCTGCTACAGCGATAATACCAGTACTAAGGAATTTGAAAAATGAAAAAGCTTTATCTCGTCCTAATAATATCTATACTAGCCATTCTAGGTTTATCCTCCAATAATACTAACGCAGCCTCTCGTACGGCTTGGGGGGCGCGAGACGTCAGTTATTATTCAGACGGAGAAGAAAAACTAGGTTACCACCGCACCCTTTCTGGTGCTAGTTGGTACTACTATACTATTCCAAGTAATATTACTTACACCGATGATGACAAGCTATATGTTCCTTTTGGGAACAACTATGCTACAAAAACTGCTATCCCAGCCAAGACCTGCCAAGGCTATGGTGGGTTTTGGGTACTTCTTCGTAACGAATACAAAATGACCTCCGAGACCACCGGCGAGCTTACCGGCCGCCCAGCCTCGGCTATTACACTGAGCGATGTTATAAGCGATGGGGCTAGCGATACTTGGCCGGCCACTAACGCCATAAAATATATTATCCCAAACCTCCCCCCAGACGATAAAAACAGCGCTGGTGTTGCTGCCAAGAATTACGATACGCTTGAAAATGTCAAAGCAATTTACGAATCCCTTAAAAATACCACTGCTATCCCTACTAATGCCGATTGGTCCACTGGTAAAATTAGCTACTTTTGTGCAGGTGATAGCCGCCCGGCTCCGGCCGAGTTTAGTTCGTTTTCTACTGTTTCTCTAAACGATAGTTATACTAGCGCGCCCGTTGTTAATGGTAATAGCTATCTAGCTAATCCAATTATTGTCCCAACCGGCTCTACCGTGTCGATTACTTTTCGCCACTATTTAGCCAAAAGTATTGAAAACCAATTAGCAGCCGCCAATATAGATTATTCCGTAAGTGGCGATGGCATAAATGGTAGTAGCACTGGTGTAGTTCCAACTACAAATCTAACAGAACGAATCCATATTGGTGGTAGTAATTATTATGCTAATGGTACTATTACTTTTAAGCTTGAAAACGTCCAAATAAATAGCAAGGCTACTTATTGTGAAACCGTAGTGTTCAATGCGGGCTCTAGGCTTCGTTACAGCTTGACTGACTATCAAATGACGGGTGGTGGCACGCCGGTTTCATCCAAGGCGTGCGTTACCATCATCCCTGTTGCTAGTACGGGAGAGACCGTTGATAGCTGTACGGCCTGGAACGATCCTTCTACATTCGTCAGTAATAGCACGATAGGTAACACTGCTGCCGTTGTAGGTTTGTCCCTTAATGGTAAACTCGCCCAGGTTACCACCTCGACTGCCTATAATGATAAAATTAAAGTATTTACCCGTCCTGGGGACGTTATTCAGTTTTCGTATGGGATGTGTTTTGGCGCGCATAATGTTACAGGTAGAGATGGGAAATATGTTACTAAGAAAATCGGCGAAAACAATCCCGTCGTTAATGAATTCAAAGTAGTAATTGGCAGCACTGCTGACGGCGACGATAATACCGAGTTTCTTTTCGGTCGTAACGATGACATCCTTGGTCAAACGGTATATATTAACAACGTTGACGCTCGCAATAATAAATTCAGCGGCAAATCGCTCTTTATAAATTACTCTCCGTCTCATCGGGTGAAGGAGACTGGATTCGCTACATTCTCGGCGGGGAAGAAGGAATTACTATTTGCCTCCCCGGATAATAAGCCCAAAGAAGAGACAGAGACCAGCAACGAAGATGGGGGGATTTGGTACGATTGCGCCTTTTACGCTAACTACAATTTAAACACTAACATTGCCATTACCACCGGAGGTTACCAAATTCCAGGCTTCCAAAACCACGAAGACAAGGACTGTAACAGCGCCACCCTACAAAAAACTGACGAAGAGGGGAACCCCGGTACATACATGAGTAATATGGTTGGCACCACACTTAGCCAATCGCTAGTATACAATGCCGTCACTAGCATGCCAAGGTATCTAAGTAATGGTTCCCAAACACGTGGCCCATTTTTCGATGCGGTAACACAAGGGGGTAACTGGAGCTTTGCCGAGAATGCAGATTACACGAGCGCTCTAGAGGCATACCGCTCTGGATATACTATACCAAGCGGCGTGAGCAGCACTACGGCTCCACAAGTAATTAAAAGCGCAAGCGTAGTGACTCCATATAATTTTGACACAAACATCTCCTCGAAGATTGTTAATCATGATAGTGGCACAGTTTATCCGGGCGATACGATCGAGCTCGAAGCAGATGTAGATATTCTCCCGCGGGTTAACCCGCTTGTCGAGAGCAGCGGTGGTACTCCATATGCTACGACTACTCCGAGCAATACACGCGTAGACGTCATTGAGCTTCTTTTGCCAGAAGACATCTCACTTGAAGACCGATATACTTACGGTGATGAAGCTTCGTCAGACGCCTCTCTCTTGGAAATCCTAAATGGCAAAGGGCTTACTTTCCATGGCACCAGCATTTGTACCTATTTTAGAGGGTACTTAGCCTCAGATTACAGGCAATGCACTACTGAAACTGTTAAGGGAAGGGGCGCTAGTAAAGTCTACCAAAATGATGATAATGCGGCGAAAATAGGGAACCAAGATAGTAACCCAGAGGGCGAAATGGACTATTATCATAACACCATTAAGCGCGTCGTACCAGACATAGAAGCTGGGTATAAATACTGTATAATGGTTGGCATAAATCACGGAGATTCACATGGAGTACCAGGCGAGGAGCTGAGCAAATACCCATATATTGATCAGAATAATAAACTAACTACCGCAGAATATCGCGATGAAACCGACGCGGCGGGCAATCGCATTCGCAATGCCGACAACCCTAACTATGCTGCCAACGGCTACAGTGTTAATGGCGACATTCGTAATATTGTGACAAACAGTTGGCGCCTGTCTCAAGCTTCATGTCGCACCGTAGCAAAAGCTCCAAACTTCCAAACTTGGAACGGTGGCGTGTACGGTGGCGATATTGCTACCTCAATCGTGAAGCGCACGGTTAACACCAAGCTTACCACCAACCGCACCCAAGACAGCCCAAATGTTAAGCATATTGCTACTAACCCGTCTTATTTTGGCTCTTGGGCAGAATATTACATTTTGGCAAAAGGCGAAGTTACAGGGCTCGCCTCGGCCTCCGCACTTGGCTATAGCTGGAATATGGGGGCGCTAACTTCTGATGGTTTTAGTAGCGCAACCATAGAAAAAGATTTGCTTGCTCCTACCCAAGGTTTCTGTGATTTCTCACGTCTTACCATTGCGAATGCCAACTCTATAAGCGGGGCATCGTGCCTTACCGGGGGTGCAGTAGGTTCATATACGACCAAGACCACAGAAGATGCCCTAATCGATAACTACAAACGCAAGATAACTGAATACTATGCCAATGATACTTCTAGTATAAACAAGACGGAATATAGCCAAATAGAAGGCTCAAGCGATTGGTCTCAAATATCTGGAGCAGACTATGTAAAAATTGGTAACAACTTTACGATAGATAAGCCAATTATTCAGAGCTCTGGTACAAGAGTTCTCCAAATTTTAGGGCATCTAGATATTAAAGCTAATATCTGTCTGGATGATGGCTCTGGTATTTGCAGTGAAGAAGCCGCCTATACAGGGCTCTGGTCAGAGAATTATCAACAAAACTCTAACAATTTATCTCTAACTAGTCGTAATAGCATTAGTTATAATGCTGATGATATTACAAATATTCCGCAAATTATCATTATCGCAGAAAGCATCAGTATATCCTCAGAAGTGTCGCAGATTGACGCTTGGTTAATCACGGATTCTCCAAGCTCCTTCTATGATGGTGGCTATATTAATACCTGCCAAGAGTTTAAGGATGGCACTACTGGCTCAAATACATGCTATAAAACACTCAAAATAAATGGCCCAGTCATTACTGCCGCCCTAATGCTCAACCGTACTGGCGGGGCATGGCCTGGCTTTGCCGGCGATGTAGGCAACCCAGCATATGATTCATTGCGCCAAAAACTAGAAGAAGCTATTTCTGATCCAGCAAGGCGCGCTGCAGCAGAGCCAGAGGCCCGGCAGTATTGCCAAGCGCGCGTTAGTAGTGTTAACTGTGTGGAAAATAGAATAACCTTCCTAGTAAAGCAATCTTTCCTACAAGAAACTGAGAGTATGTATGGCCAAAGTGCACGCAAAGCTTACGAATATGCTGAGAACTATTCTGCCAATAGTAAGACCGTTTCCGCAGAAGCATCCAGCAGCCGCGACCTTAGCTGCGATGGCTCTATTACTCCAGCAGAGATCTTTGATCTCCATCCGTTAGTTAACCTTTGGGCCTACGGCCAGTCTCAGAAGAATATCCCAGTCACTTCTTCTTCTCAAGAGTTGTCACCAAGGTATTAATTACAGATCGACCGGCGCATCGCCATTATTTGCACAAAGAGAAGAATTTCCTTCTCCGTCTGTCAACCAGCAGTTGTTTGTTACGTAAAACTGCTTCTCAATTTGGTCGCTGGATGCAATTGCAAATTCTGGAAATAGAGCATTAGAATTTGCCGTATTTACTCTTGCCACTACTCTGCGATAAAGCGTGCTTGCACGGCCAGTCGAGTCTACGATAGCCTGGGCCCCCACAAAGTCCGTATGCGAGGCACAGCTGCCGTCTACAATCTCTGTACATAGCCGAACTGAAAAATCCGTACTCGGAACGCCATACGGCAAGCTAAGTTTTAAGAAGAAAGTGTTTTTCGCTCTTGGCCCTCCGCCGTATGTTCCAGGAAATCCAATTACCGTACGGCACCTGTACCCCTCGGTATACCCACAGGTTACTGCTGTTGGGGTAAGACCTTCAGCATTTGAGGTTCTTGCCGTAGTGCTGGTTTTATTAGAAGTACTGATTAAACTTGTAGAATTGATATATTTACCGCTTTCACGATTGGTATTGTCGGCAGGATAAAGCATCATCATCGCATGGTCGGTCCCGGTACCACTATCATTTACCAAGTCTAAATCCCCCATTCTAAAGTTACCATCTGTCTGGAAAAGCTCGAAAGACAAAATAGGGATAGTTTCTGTGGCATCCGCCTTTGTCCCAAACGGCAAAACGCCTTTAGTATATAAATCTGTATAAACATTACTAGATACCGCAAGCTGTTTGCTTGGGTTAGTTTTATCAACAAAGAACTTATCATCTTCATAGTTATCATCTGCGTCGAGAGAATGCCATTTTAGCTCTATGCCCGTAACTCTTTGGAACTCTGTGCCAGAAGTAAGAATAGGTATAATCGCCACACGGCTACCCTCGCTGAGCGTAGATTTATAGTCTAGGGTGTCATTCGCAATTGTTACGCATGTATAAGCCTGCTCCGAAGAGTCCACCCCAACTCTTTGTTCGCCTTCATCTGGCGTTCTATTTAGTACTCTAGACACTACGTCGCAACTGCCACTTTCCCAACCTTCTTCCATGCGCTGTATTATATTTGTACAGGTTAGTCCGTTGTATGGCCCACTTTCGGGATTTAATAGACAACGCTTATAAATTACTAAGGCCGTTTTAGCATCTTCTATTCCAGCTAGCGCCGAATCATATGCCGATTGGGACAAATCACTATTCTGCGCCTCTTTTGACTCACCTATCATCACACTTGTAAAACTTAGCGTAATAATACCAAACAGTAGTGTTGTAAAGGCTGCAAGATATAATGAAGCCATGCCTTTCTTAGTCATACTTTTCATGATGATATTCCTCCAGTCGCCCGAGCGGCAAAATTAAATTTGTTAATTGAACAATAGACAAAATCTGTCCTAAACCTGTCAGGCGGGTTAGTACAGAAATTTCCCGAGGCCAAAATATCCACACTGCTATTTATCGTCCCAATAATGAATGAACCAGAGAAAAGGGCAGCTCCAGAGTCACTATCGTATGATGGCTTGTAAAAAACTAAGTCGTATAATGCCAATTCTGACTCAGAAGGCGGAAACAGCTCTGTAGGGTTTGAAGCCTTATCGGAAGCGTGATATTCAGTAACGCTCACGCCGCTCTCCAAATCTTTAGCATAATTAATACAAATCTCTCTTCCGGGATCATTTACTCTTAACAAACGGAATTTTTCAATTGGGCTATTATCGCCCAGTTTAAAGGACGCCATATTAGCTTTAGCAATTTCAGGGGCCGTATCTGGATTAAACACATAGCCACTATTCCATATATAAGAATACTTTCCGGTGCAAAATGCGCCATGCGCTTGGGCTTTACCGCTTGGTGAAGATACAGTTTCGACCGGCATCTCGGCTACCGAAAAAGTATACTCAAACCCTTCATCAACTGATGGGCTATAGCGACTGGCTGTTATAGCTCTTGAGAATTCCTCGACTAACTCTCGCCCATTGCTATTGACTAATTTAACAGTAACGCCTTTTTGGTACACATGGGCAATTTGCACTGATACAAACCCAATTGATAGCAATAAAAAGGAAATAAATGCCATCGCAAGCGCCAGCTCTAATATCGTAAATCCAGATTTATTTACTATCTTACGCATCTAAAAACTCCGGGTTATATAGGCGGATTACGGTTCCGATCGTCGTAGCTCGTAATGCGCCTGGCGCCGTCCAACAAGTCTGAATATAAAAGTCGTAGTAATTTGGTATACTATGTTCCGTATCCTTCACTACTAGATCATATATCCCCTCGGCGAACATTATTGTATCAAATACTGGTGAGTCCCCATCACTATCCTCCTTTAAAGCATCGTCCGTGCTAGACTCACTAGTTTCGCTCGATGTATAGACAACGCGAGGATTAAGCGTGGCATTTCTAAAAACGCGCTCCGATTCGGTTTTGCCAATATCATCCGCAGAAAGTACCAAGGTTTTACTATAACTACTATCGGGAGAAGTATCAGTATCGGAAATAACTGCACGGCTATTCAGGATAAAAGCATGTGCAGAGTATATGCCTGAATCCGTTTGGGAATAAAGCGGAGCACAATCTGCGGTATTAAGGGTAGGAATTTCTTCTGTCTTGTCGAGCACTACGCTTCTAGCCTTAGTAGAATCGTCAAGAGTAAGCGCTTTCCAAAGTGTTCTATAGCCCTTATCATATGCATATACTGATTGAATAAAGCGCAATGTTTCAGCCTGAGCATCAATTTCTGTCCGCGCTAGACTAAGTTCTAATGCTGCTTCAGCGCCCTTTATGCCAGAGTTCATTGTAGTTATAGACAATACGGACACTAGGCTAAAGATTACAAAAGCAAAGACTACTTCAAGTAAAGTATCGCCGCGTTTGGCGTTTAGCCTCTTCTTGCGCATGGATTATAATCCTCCTGTGTATCATCTACTACGTCAGACTCTATCAACTTTACTGCGGAAGCATTTTGGCCATTAGGTATAAATCTAATAAACTTCCGCCTATTAGAGACTGCAACATAAAAATCATCAGAGCTCATACAAAAACCATCAACTCTCTGCTCCTCAGAAAAGGCGCTCATAAAAGAAGAAAGCGAAAATGGCTCAATACTGGTTTTTTCTAACCCCGAGCACGAAATAGACATATTCTGCGAGACCAAATCGTTTAGCGTATAAGACGAACCGCCAGTAGCTGTTTTATAAAAGACGCTATCTTGCTCTGCAAAGAAAGTAGAAACATTACCCGTAATCGGGGAACGAACAATCATTACCATGCCAACAAATGGAGTATCCTTGGTACTACTAGAAGTATCTCCATAGTCTGCAGTTGTGAACTTCGTCCCCCAACTCGGTTGGTAAGTTGTATAGCTGCCAGCTGGCGCTACGTAACAAGTTGGGCTAGCCGAATCTGGGTTTTCTGGCACTGCCGCCAAATAATCAGCATGTAAGGCAGATAAAGCCTCAATAGTGGTATAATCCTGCATCTTATCTAGCTGCGATGTTCCATCAGCGTCCTTTTTGGGGCTTATTACTTCTCCAACAACATCAAATACAAAAACCCGCCCAGCCGTATTATCTGAAGATGTATTATCTTCTGCTCCGAAGAGCAGTAGTTTGCCATAAATTGCACAGTCGCTCCGACCAGGAGCTCCCGCCTCACGGTTATCTGCTATGTTTGAAAGAGTAGTATTCGGCGTCGCAAAAAAATCTTCATTTCTTGTAGAAAATGCCGCGCTAGCAAGTGTGCAATAGTTTCGTATACCCTCTGTCCCAAATCTAGTATTTTCCGTATTTAGCACTGCCGAGTATACGCCCCGGAAGTATTCTGCCGCCTCATTAACCGCAGTCTCATAACGGCTAGTAGAAATACGCTGGCCAAGGCCAATTGAAATGCTCATAAAAAGTAACGTGGAAATCGCTAACACCAAAATTATCTCAAGTATCGTAAATCCATCCCTTACCTTTCTCATATAATATATTATACATAAAATGCCGGGCAATTCAAGCCGCTTAAGCAAAATTTAAAAAATACTTGACGTCCTTATAATGGTTGTGCTAGAATAAAACAAAACAGGTCATATTAAAACAAAAGGATTTTTGCTTATGAGCGCAACAACAACACTAAAATTTACTTTGGGTAGCCCTACTCCAACCCCTACCCCAACTCCAACACCAGGGAATACAACGACCATCGTTGGTTCTCCAAATACTGGTGAAAATACTACGAGCGGCGACAATGTTAGTGGGACTGTTTTTTCTACCTTATTTATCCTCATTGGGCTCGTAGCTTTAGGCGTATTTCTAGCAAAATATCTCAAAAAGAATCGCCATATGTCCTTTGCAGACAGAGGCTCCTTCCATATTTCTATGCGCCCAAGAGTTTTTGTTACCGCTAGTTTAGTTTTAGCCGTAGCATTCTTAGGCAGCTCCATTCTCGCTCGTGGGTTTAGCCAGAACGAAAGGAGTGCCGATGCTGCTAGCACTGAGCTTGGTGTATCCGTCACGTCCGAAATGACCTTCGATGCCGAGCGCGGAAAATCCGCCTCTCTTACGGACAACGTCTCGGTTAGTGCAGGTGGTAAAGGTTATACTCTCCAGGTTTCGACCGATAATAGCAAATTCTGTCTAAGCGGCAGCACGAGCGATTGTCTTAGCTCTACTAGCGGCGATATTACCAGCACTAATCCAAGTAACCTATCAAGCCTTAGTACCAATGAATGGGGAATGAGCTTGATTGGTTCCGATACTACTGGCAAAATCTGGGGGGCCGTCCCAACTACTCCTAAGACCATCGTAAACAAGACCTCTACTAGTGCCGACACTGATGTTACAAAAGTGTTCTATGGCGTTAATGTTGGCGACAGCCTTCCAGATGGCACTTATTATGGTCGCGTAATTTACACGGCTTACACAGACGAAGTAACGAATTACAAAGTTACCACATTTAATGGGTATGTAGGTACCACTGGCACAGAAACCACGAGTAGGTTTAATGATGGCGTTACTGTTAGCATCCGCCAAAACTGCCCATCCACCAGCCAGTTCCTAGGATGGTCCAGTAAAGATATTAATGTTTCTATCATCACTGGCCCAAATAGTAATGGTATTTACCAATTTGTTATGCCAGCTAAAGACGTTGAATTAACTGCGCTTTGCTACGGCGATGAAGAAGAAAATCCGATGCAGATTGTCTATGATGCTAACGCCCCTACTGGCACTACCGCCACTGGCACTACCCCAAATACGAATATCGGCGCAAATGACACCACGGTTACCCTCAGCACTAACGGCTACTCCATTAGCAACTATTCCTTCGTTGGTTGGGCTTGTAAGAAAACCGCTACCGCAAAGGATTACACTAGTGGCCAAGCAAACGTCAGCGTCTCTGATATCGTAAGTAAGTGTGGCCTAGACACTTCTAAAGACATTCCAACGATTACTTTGTATGCTATCTGGACACCGAATATTACATATCTTCAAGATTTAACTCCGGCAATGTGTGACATCATGAACGTACTAGACACGCTTGCCCTTAAAGATAAGCGCGACAACAAGGACTACCACGTTAGAAAATATGCTGATGGCCGCTGCTGGATGCTGGAAGACATGAACTATACCCCAACCGGTACAGTTACGCTAGATCCATCCACCTCGGATGTCACAAGCAGCACCAGCTTAACAATCGCTACGAGCGGTACGTCTGGCGCAAGATATCATACGCAATCTGGTTACAGCACGCTTTACAACTACAAGGCCGCCACGGCCGGCACCTGGAGCAACCAGTCTGCTAACACGCTTCTTCCAGATTCTATCTGTCCTGCGCACTATAAAATGCCAGATGCCTACAGCAGACTAAGCAACCAATTTAGCAACGTTTCTGGCGAGCTATGGGATTTAGCAAAGTACAACATTGGCACCGCAAATGGCGGTGGGGACGGTAAGAGCGATTCTTGGAAAACTGCCTTTACCTTTGCCGCTAACGATGATGCTACGTATCACGGCCCACACTTTACCTTTAACGGGGCTTGGGACTTTGCCAATAATAAATATGTCACTAAGGGTACGACTTCCGCAGCTGCTGGCTCGTATGGCTCATACTTTATGAACACCATTACTACTCACAACAGCGGTACCGGCCCGGCTGCCTTTAACCCGCACCGTTCTGGCGTCGATAGCGATACCTGGGATATTAACAGCACCGATGCTACAGAAGGTAGCGCAGTCCGCTGTCTCTTAAGGACCGCCACCCAGATGACCACCCGCAATGCTCCTGGCGTAAGCACTGGCGACGCGTCCGAGAAATAAATAAAAAGCCCGCCCAAAAAAGAGCGGGCTTTTTGTGCTATAATAAAAGTAATGCTTAAAGAATACTGGAGGTTTATTCGTGAGTATTGGGCTATTGCCGAGCTAAAGCCTTTGCTTTTTCTAGTTAGCCTTCTTACTGCCGCCGCTTACAAAGCGCTAGAAATCGCCCAGCCTTTTGTTGGCGCCATGATTATCAAATCTCTTTCCGACCAAAATGCCGAGGAAACATATCGTAATATTATTATATTCATAGTCGTTTATTTTGGCTTTCGCCTAGCACTATACCTTAATTGGCGGGCTTATTCATGGAATGTCAATTATAGCTATTGTCACTTGCACGACCAAATCTTTAACAAACTAATCACTGTAGATCAAAACTTTACCCGCAAGATTAGTAAAGGCTTTTTCATGAACACCATCAATTCAGACCTCATCTCTATCAGCGAGATGGCGGATGAGCTGGCCGAGTTTTTCACCACTCCATTTCAGACTATCGCAATCTTTATTATCGTCGGCGAGTATGGGCTTATTTACCCAGCTATCTTCTTCATCTCAAATGTTATCTATTTCTACGTCCGCAATCAAGCCGATAAAAACTATAATTTCTATTGGCAAAAAACCCGCCGCGAAGACGATCGTTACTCTAATTTCTTAGGTCAAGCCGCAAGCGGCCTACAAGAAGTGAAGACTTTCAATATGTTGCCAAAGCTAAAAAGGAGATTAGCTTTAATTCAGCTACGCTATGATAAATTATACAAAAAGCAACGTGCTGAAAGAACTATTCGCGATAATGATAGCAAGCATATTTTCTATGCCTTTCAAGCAATCCTCTATCTTTTACTGATTATCGGCTTTGTAAATGGTAATATCGCTATTGATGTACTAGTCTTGATTATTAGTTATCATGAGTCCGTCACTACCTGTCTCAACGATTTTATTGATGCCTGCATAGACATCCGTCTTACTAACGCCTCTGTCCACCGCGTACGTACGATTTTAGAATATCATCCAGAAAAGGAGTATCAGTTTGGCAACGTCGTAAAAGATAATCTCTCTGGCCACATTGAGTTTAAAAATGTCTCGCTCGTAATAAATCGTAAGAGCATCCTAAAAAATATCAACTTAAACATTAAGCCTCACGAAACCGTAGCCATTGTTGGTTTCCCAGGGGCAGGGAAAACTATGCTTTTCAATGTGCTACTTCGCCTCCGCCAGCCGACCAAGGGCAAGGTCTATTTAGACGACATTAATATTAAAGATTTCTCCAAAGAGATATATACATCGAGTGTAGCCGTTGCTAACCAAACGCCGTTTATTTTTAATACTAGCATTCGCAATAATCTCGACTTCGTTGACACTAATATTAAAAAGCAAATTGAAGCTTGTAAAATCGCTGGCATCCATAATTTTATTGAAACCCTGCCAATGGGCTACAACACTATTCTTAGAGAAAATGCCTCCAACGTCTCTGGCGGCCAGAAGCAGATGATATCTATCGCTAGGACTATTCTCACCGACGCTGAAATTATTTTGCTAGACGATATTACTACTTCCCTTGATCCAGACACCGCCAAGCTTGTCCCAGCACTTTTAAAGCGTCTAGAAAAAGATCGTACCGTCTTGATGATTACTAAAAAGCCTGAGCTAATGCGCCTTGCCGACCGCATCGTTGTTCTAAACAAAGGTGAAATAGAGGCTATCGGTACGCATTCTAAACTAATGAAATCCAGCAAAACCTATCGCGCTCTCCAGCTTAGGTCTATTAGCAAGGAGGTGGTAAATGCTTAGCTACTATATGTTTACCTATTATTATCGTATCATCAAGCATTTCTTCTCCCTAAAATGTACCAGCCCAAAATGGCTAATCCATCTGTTTGTCTCTGCCACCATGCGCATCTCTGCTTTCTTACTCATTCCATTTACCGCCTCGCTGATTGTTGATAATTTAGCCAACGAGAATTACGCCAGGGCCTACTGGAGTTTAGCTCTCTTCTTCCTTTCGTCTATATTATATTTACTGTGTCGTCACTATAATTACTGGGCCTATTACAAAACGGCTAACGATATTCACAATCGCTTGCAGTGCCGCATCTTAGAAAAGTTAGTCACTTTTGATCCGAGCTTTACCACTACTATCTCTCGCTCAGAGCTTATTGCTACCGCGTTTAACGACGTAGACAAGGCTCGCCAGTTCCCAGATTTTCTAATAGATTATTTTGCCAACATTATCAGCACTATCCTAAGTGCGGCCATCTTATGCTTCGTGGACTGGCGTATTGGCTTAATAGCGGCTGGGCTTTTATTAATCTCTCTTATATCATTTATCCGCCACACCAAGCTTCGCGACCATTACTTAACTACGCAACATGAGCATGTCGATGAAATAACTGGCCTGTATACTCAGATTATAGATGGCTACAAAGAGGTTCAAACTCTAAATCTCAAAGATAAATTAAAAACCGAGCTTGAACAGGAGAAAATCCTGTGGCGCAAGTATCACAAAAAGCAGCGTTTCCATCGTGATTTCGCCGTTGGCTTCACTCCGATTATTCTGGGCTCTGGGCGCATCCTGCTCTACCTCATTGCCGCCGGCCTCATCCTCAATGGCGAATACAATGTCTCTCTCTTAGTGTTGATACTGGGTTACTACGAAGATATTATCGGTAGCTTTGATGAAATGTCAGAGACTATTGATAATATTTCGCGTACTTCCGTCGCCATTGAGCGTCTCCGTCGGCTACTAAACTACAAGACTCCGCATATGTTAGAGTTTGGTAGCAACCAAACGGACGATATTACCGGTCTAGTAGAGTTTAAGAACGTCTCGTTTAAATACGAAGAACCGCCAAAATTTGCCCCTGATGGCACCAGGCTTACCCATCCTCTAAAAAAGGCTCCAAGCCTCAAGAATATTTCCTTCACGGCTAAACCCGGCAAAATTACAGCTATTGTTGGTAAATCTGGTTCTGGCAAGTCCACTATCTTCCGCCTTCTCCTTCGTCTTTATAAAACTAAGCGCGGCGAAATATTATTAGATGATACGAATATTTATGATTTTACCAAAAATGTCTATTCTACCAATGTTAGTATTGTCACTCAAAAACCATTCGTCTTTGATATGACCATCCGGGAAAACCTTAGCCTTGTAGACAGCAATAAATCAAACCAAATAAAAGCTTGTAAATTGGCCGGTATTCACGAAGACATCATGAAATTAGAAAAGGGTTATGACACCAAGCTTATCGCCGATGGTTCTAATCTCTCCGCCGGGGAAAAGCAACTTCTTTCTCTTGCTCGCACCTTGCTTTCGCGCTCAGAAGTTTTGTTGTTTGATGAGGTAACGTCTTCTCTTGATACATCTAGCACGGCGCGCATTATCAAAGTCTTAAAAGAGCTCAAGAAAAATCATACTATTATTATGATTACTCATAAGCCAGAGCTTATGAACCTCGCCGACAAAGTTTTAGTGATAGATAATGGCCGCCTCGTTGCCGAAGGTAGCCCAAAGGCCTTGTTAAAAAGGAGCGCCATCTTCCGCTCTCTACAAAAATAGATTTTATGGTATAATATACAATATGTTAAACAAAAGACTTCGCTTCCACTCTCGTGGTGGCGTAAGATACACCTACCAGCACGGCAAAAGTATTCGCCGCCCTAATATCACGCTTGTACACGCAGTTAATTCCCGTGGCCGCGAGCGCTATGCCGTAGTTGTCTCCAAAAAGGTAGCTAAATCCGCTATTAAGAGGAATCGCATCCGTCGCCGGGTATACGAGGCTATCCGTCTGGTTCGCGCCGAGCAAAACTTGTCTCTTAAAAAAGATAATATCTTCGTGGTGTATTCAAAGGCCTTAGAAACGATGCCGTTTACAGAGCTAAAATCCCTAGTTTCTAGCCTTCTAAAGGAAAGTATGATATAATCGTAATATGTTTGAGTTAATTGACTTTCTGATTGTAAGGCCGCTCGTCAACGTTCTTTTTGTTATCTATAATTTTGTCGGCGATTTTGGTCTCGCGATTATCATCTTTACCGTGCTTGTAAAACTCTGTATGTGGCCGCTCGTAAAAAAGCAGCTTCATCAGACTAGGTTAATGCGTAAGATTCAGCCAGAGCTCGCTGAAATTAAGAAACGCTGCAATGGTAACCGCCAGATGGAATCTTTGCAGATGATGGATCTCTACAAGAGAAACAACATTAAGCCATTCCGTTCTGTCCTGATGTTATTTATCCAGCTTCCAATCTTTATCGCTTTGTATACTGCTATCTCTGTTGTGGCCAATCCTCGCCCGTCTAACGGTGGCATGTGTGGTTATACCAATATTTCTCATTGCGCCTACGAGCCAGTACAGGGCCTAGAACGTATCCACGATTTAGCTGAAAAGCAAGATTCCTACCTTTCTGCTCGCCTAGACGGCAATAATGACGCTACCTATGATTTCTCTCCTAAGCTATTTAACCTTGTAGACTTAAGCGCTACCGCTTCTGGTGTATTCTCTGGCCCAGTTACTATTTCCGAAATTGTTGTTCTGCTCTTTGCGATTTCTGCCGCCCTTATGCAATACTTTGTCTCCCGCCAGCAGCTCCCAACTGGTAACAACAAGAAGGATAAAAAGACTTTCAAGCAAATCATGGCCGAGGCCAAAGCCGGCAAAGAGCCAGACCAAGCCGATATGAACGCGATGATGTCGCGCCAAATGGGCTTTATGATGCCGCTGATGATGTTCTTAATTATGTTTAACCTCCCAGGCTCTCTCTCATTCTACTATCTCCTAACTAACATCATTACCGTCATCCAACAGAAGATTGTTTTAAACAAAGCTGAAGACAAAATGGAAGCATCTGCCGACAAAGCAATCTTAAAAGAGCTTAAAAAGGTCAAAGAGGCCGAGGTCATAGAAAACAAAAAGACTGGCACCAAAATCACTCGCATCTCCGCAAAGGATAGTAAAAAGAAAAGGAGATAATTATAATGAATAAAGATGAAGCCATCCGCTATGCCACCAAGTTCCTAGAGGATTTACTGAGCTTTTTTGGTATTAATGTTGCCGTTGATAGCACCTGTGATGATGAGGTTATTCAGCTCGAAGTCCCGTCCACAAGTCTCAACTCTTTACTTATCGGCCGCAATGCTGACAACCTGCGCTCTCTACAATATATCGTATCCCAAGCCCTAGTTGCTCGCGGTGCTGAAATCACCCGCGTCAACGTAGATGTCGCAGATTACAAGCGTGCTCGTGCTGAGCGCATCGCAGAAAAAGCCGAGAATTGGATTGCTAAAGTTCGCCGCACAGGCGAGCCTATGACTATCGAGCTCAGCCCGGCCGATCGTCGCGTCGTTCACAAACTCGCAGAAGATTATTCCGATATCACTACTTACTCCGAGGGTGAGGGCCGCGAGCGCCATCTAATCATTGCCAAAAAAGATTAGTATTAGTATAATCAAAGAGTGAAATCAAAGAATTTTAACCCTATTATTATTGTTGCGATAATTGTTGTACTTGGCTCACTAGCAGCCTTCCTTTTGATTGGTTTCTTGAATATGGATAAGCCCGCCTCTGAAAGAGATGCCGAGGGCGAGGCGAGCAATATAAGTATAGAGCAGGGGGATAAAGAACGCCAAGAATACCCCATCCTATCCTACCTCCCTATTAAAAATGCTATTTACACCATTGGCTATCAGTACGAAGATGATGGCGAGCCAACTATTCTCATAGATACGGTAGAGTGGTATTTTGAGGCCGCCCTAAAGAAGCTAGAATCGCTCGGCACTCCAGAACGCCCTGCCAGCTCTTACCGCATTAAGGTTGTCAGCCCCGAGCTTGGCGAAGAAGAATCTATTCTTCTTCAGAAGTTTTTGTCACACCAATTATAATTACGATATCATAACCAGTAGCATTTATTTCTGCTGGCACCTTTGTGGACGGTTCAACGCTAAACTTGGCTGCAATTTTTGCTAAGCTACCCGGCGTCCGGCCAGAAGCGTCATAGACCTTTACGCCCTCCCAGTATCCTTCTGGCGCATCATCCACGTCAATCTTCACAAAACCATCTGCGGTAAGTTTGCTCTTCTCAGCCGATGCCACTCCGCTTTCGCCCGTACCATTAAGTACTAAGACGTTTGGCGCTTCTCGTACGATTGGATCGCTAGAAAGTTGATTCTTCACGAAATCCTGAATATCCGTATAATTATAGCGGCCAGCTACCGGCACTACGAATGATACCTCATACCCCAGCCCGCTTGGATCAAAGGAAGAAGTAGTAACGAGGCTAGTACCATCACCTTGGTCTAACAGGGAAATAGAGCGCATATTATTAAAGTCAATTGTAGTTACGGTATGGAAGGCGCTCTTGATTTCTTCTAACGAGAAATTCGTCCTTACGTTGTCGCCAACTGTGTTCATAATACCGATGATATCAGTAATGCTCAACCCCTTCTCTAGAATACGGTCTTTAATTGCGATTAAGATTTTTTGTTGGCTAGCTGCCCGGCTAAAATCGCCAGACACGGTGCCATGCCTTGCTCTTGCTAGGCCTAGTGCCTGCTCGCCATTTAAAGTAGTTGGCACCCCAGCGCTAATCACTACCTCTGTCCACCCAGCATCGTTAATATCTTCATCAAGTGTTACAGTAATACCGCCAAGAATATCTACAATCTGTACTAGCGCCCCCCAGTTTAGGTGGATATAATATTGAAAGTCAATTCCAAGTACCTTTGATACTTCTTCTTCAAGTGCTTTGGCCCCACCATCTTCATCTTTATCATCGATATTGTTGCACCAATAAACCTCATTGATTTTACCAGTAGAGGTACAGGTTGTCCCAAGATACAAATCTCTTGGGAGATTGACCATCGCCACATCCCCTGCCTCAGGATCAATCGATATTGCCATGATAGAATCCGTCAGCATTGCGCCATCATGTGTTTCGTCTTCCATAGTCCAGCCACTAGTGCCAAAGGCTAAGATATTAATACGTCCGTTTTCGTCCTTTTTCAAATCTACATAGGTATCTGTCACAACGGCGCCAATCAAATCCCCCATGCCAGACCTACCGCCAGTCAGCTTTCTAATAATATCATCACCCCAGAAATAAGCCACCGCGCCGCCCGCAAGTAACAAAACCAAAATGATAATTAGAACCGTCCTTAAAATATGCCGCTTCTTTGGCGCGTCCTTCTTGATTTCGTCTTCAGATAAATCCATATCAAACCCGTTCACCGGCTTCACAAAATCGGCTCTAGTCTGTTTGCGGCTAGTGCGCTTTGGTTCTTCCCTAAAAGCTTTATCTAACAATTCATCTTCCTCCGTTAACTCTATATTATTCGCCGAATTTACTTCTGGCTCTTCAATTCTTGTTGTCGCTTTTACAACTGGGGGTATTTCTGGCTCTCTCTGTACACGTCTTACTGCTACTGGGCGCCCGTTCTGGCTTACCACCCTTTTTCGCACATTGCGCACCCCCTCCACGCCAACAGCAGTTGGCTTAGCGGGCTTTCTTCTCATTCCATCAATCGTTCTATTTGCCATAAAATTCCACTTATACTTTTTCTATTATATCATAAAAACCCGCCATATACTTAAAACCTGCTATTTTTTTCACATTGTAAATCGGGGGGGGGTGTTATAATAATAATATGAGCGTAAAACTAACTAAGAAGCAGACTGCGGTCTATGACTTCATAAAAGAGTTTATTGAGGAGAATGGTTATGCGCCCTCATATCGTGACATCATGGCGGGCCTAGGCCTTTCATCTGTTTCTTCTGTGGCAGAACACGTTGATAATCTTGTAAACCTCGGGGCGCTCCGTAAGAGTTCTGGTGAGGCCCGTTCTCTAGAGGTCGTTGATATTTCTTATCCAGAGACTACTGCGCTCTTTAAATTTAGAATATCGCTTGCGTCAGACAGCGAGAAAGCCGTGTTAAAACAGGCCGCCGTAATTCTCGGCCTAGATTTGGAGGAAGATGCGTAAGGAACTAATTAGTATTGTTATTCCTGCCCACAATGAGGTGGCTGGTCTCTCTAGCTTTTTAGAAAATCAGCTTTTCCCAGTGTTAGAAAAAATAGAGAACTATGATTTTGAGCTTGTTTTCGTAGATGATGGCTCTACCGACGGCACATTAGATTTGCTTTATGAATACGCCAATCGGTCCAAAAATTTCCGGGTTGTTTCATTTTCGCGTAACTTTGGCAAAGAGATTGCTTTGTCTGCCGGTTTGGCTTATGCCAAGGGCGATGCCGCCATCACCATAGATGCGGATGGTCAACAGCCACCTAAGCTTATCCCAGAGTTTATTAAAGAGTGGGAGAAGGGCCATGATGTTATTATCGGCGTACGCGATCATTATACTAAACATGGTTTTATCGCCAAGACTGGTAGTCGGCTCTTTTATTGGCTTCTCCGCAAAATGGGCAACCATGATACCGTCGCTGGCTCCACCGATTTCCGCCTCATTTCTCGCCCCGTCATAGACGAGTTTAACAAGCTCCCAGAACATAAACGCATCACGCGTGGCCTCATAGATTGGCTTGGCTATGATAAAAAATACGTTAAGTATGCTTATGGTGTCCGGCTTGCCGGCAAACCATCGTATAATTTAGGTAAACTATTTCATCTTGCTATAGATAGCTTCGTTTCTATGTCTACCACTCCGCTTGTTATCTTTGGCTACATTGGTATTATAATTACAATTTTATCTGGTGCACTTGGCCTCTTTTGCCTAATTAATCAATATATCTTAGGCGATCCGCTTCATTTCTACTGGCCAGGCACCCTCCAGATGGCTATTCTCATTACTTTTCTTGTTGGTCTTGTTCTTATCTCTCAGGCCGTCACCGCGCTCTATATCTCTAGTATCCACGCCGAGTCTCTCGGTCGCCCGCTTTATATTATTAATAAAAAGAAATCGAGGAACTTATGAACGATTTTAACTATCTCAAAGAAAATGATATTTATCTAGATTCTGCCTGCCAGAGCTTGCGCCCAGAGCCGGTAATTAGAGCTTTGACAGAATATTATAAGCAATTTAATTCTTGCGGCGAGCGGGTAAAGTACCCTTGGGGTGTTACCACCGACCAAAAAGTCAACGCCGCCCGCGAAAAGGTCTTAAGATATCTAAAGCTTAAGAAAAAAGAATATTTCGTGTCATTTACTCTTAACACTACTTACGGTTTAAACCTAGTTTTGTCCCAGTTTAATCCAGAAAAGGCCGGCATTAAGAAAATTGTTACGAGCGACATAGAGCATAACTCTCCATTCCTCTCTACCATGGCTTTCTCTAAGCGTACGGGTATCTCGCGGGAGGTTGTCACAAGAAATAATGATGGCAGCATCTCGCTTGATGCCACCGATTTTAGTCATGCCTTAGTCGTTGTGAATGCCGCCTCCAATATTGACGGCCGTCGGCTAGAAAATATCACAGCTCTAGAAAAGCATATTCATAAGAACGGTGGCTTCCTTATCATTGACGCCGCTCAGGCTATGGCTCACTCTAAGGATATCCTAGAGAAGACCTCAGCCGATGCTATTTGTTTTTCCGCCCACAAAATGTATGCCCCTTCTCTTGGTGGCATCATTATGCGGCGGGATTTCTTGCCATTTATAGAAACGGGTTTTGTTGGTGGCGGTATGGTTAGCGATGTAGATAAAGAGGCCTATAGCCTCCTATCTGAAGATCCAGAACACGCCTACACTAAGTTTGAGTCCGGCCTTCAGGCGTGGGGTGAGATAATTGCGCTCGGCGCGGCAATAGATTGGTTAGAAGGTTTAGGCAAAGACGACCATCGTAATTTAGAGCAAAACTATACTGAGCTTTATGAGTTCCTCAAGAGTAAGTCTAGCCTGCACGTCGTTAACGAACTGCCTAACCCTACTATTTCGCTTTATGTAGACCGGAGCGAGCTAGGCTTTGACTCTCACTTTTTAGGCTCCGCCTTGGCTGAGCAGGGGATTATGGTTCGCACCGGTTACTTCTGCGTCCACTACTATCTAGATCACGTCAAACATTATCCGCCGCTCCTTCGCTTCTCCCTTGGCTACCACACCCGCCCATCCGACATTGAAAAAGTAAAACAAGCCCTAACTAACTTGTAACTACGCCAGTCTGTTACCACCACCTAGCCTTTGCTAGACAATGCGTTACTCGCCCCGCAAAAAGTACAACTAATACCTATCTGAAGAGCGCCAAATATAAGCGCTCTGAAGATAGGCTATTTGTTGTGCTTTTTCGGCGGTAGCGGGCGGCGAGTAGCGTCTAGCAAAGGCTAGATAGTGGTAATTCTGATGTAAAAATTACTATGATATAATAAATATATGGTTTGCATTGCAGCATTTATTATTTTAATTGTTATAGGTATCTTTGTCGCGTTCATTAGCATTTTTAAACGCGATTTAGGCAAAAAGTATTTAAAGGTCTTAAAAAAATCTTGGCATTGTTTTACTCGCCACATTACCTTTAGAAAATGCGACACTAGTTTTCAGGATGACGTAAAGGCGGTATTACTTAAAAAAGTTGCCCTAAAAAAGCCAAAGGCAGTTAAACCCCTTAGCAGAGTTATAGAAATCGCCAGTGTGCTCATCGTGGTTATTACGGTTTGGTCGCTCGTAGAAGGCGTAAAGGCCGGCCTCGCCCTTTGGGCGCTTGGCACTTGTAATGTTTCTCATCCCGCCTCTTGTGCCCTCGGCGCAGAATCTTGCTCTATAGACGAGGAGAATCTAAACTGGTTTTCAGAATGGGGCGAGATTTTTGCTGCCATTCCAGATCGTTTAAAGAATTGGAATGCCTCTGATTATCTTGTTACGCCTATTGAGACCATCAATGAACTATCTGGCCAAAATAATGGTGAAGATAACATCCCGTCCGCGCTAGACATTATGGATCCAGGCTGTACAGTTTGTCTTTCATCTTTCCGCAATCAGATGAAAGATGAAGAATTCCTCAAAAACCACAAAGTCTATATTATGCTTTATGTGATTGAGGCGGATGGTGGCACTCCAAAGTTTAAGAATTCACCGCTCATTACTAATTACTATTATGCGCTCTTATTAACGTCGGCAAGCCAAGACGGCACGGCGTATAAGAATCTCAGCCTCAAATTAATTAATCAAATATATACTGGCCAAAATACGAGCGGCCAGAACTATCAGTATCTCTTTGATAATGAGTACGATGAAGAAACCGCTGAAAAAACTATTAAATCTTGGTTTAAAGAATGGGGTTTGAGCGACGCCCAGATTAAAACCATTACGGAGAAAGCCAAATCCTCCGAGGTCTCAGACCACATCAAGAAAATTCGCGAGGTGGTAGAAAATCAAATCAAGCCTAAAGGCATCCCAACCATGATTTACGACGGAAACAAGCATCTAGGGTTGTATAAATAACGGCATTATATTAAAATGCATTCCGCTAGCACAAAAAGCTACTTTGTGTTATTATTATAGTATGGAAAATAGCGCCAAATCCGCAGAAGTAACCGAGTCGCATCCAGAGCGGCCAGGCATTCGTCGTCGCAGCTATCGTTTGGTTATTGCGGTTGTGGTGCTTTTACTTATTGCCGGCGCCGCAGCATTTGGTTTCGCGATGCTAAATCGCAACAAGAATACTCCGCAGCCTGACAATAATAATGAGGCAACTACGGCAACTGCAGATACGGAGAAAAAGGCGCCAGCAGAGGAACCAAAAAGTACTGAAAAGACAGAAGAAGTATCGCCGGAAAAATCTACTCCAAAGGAGCCAGAGATTATAGAGGGTAAAACGCCAGCCAGCATGGAAAATAATTCAGTAGAGAGTAATGGGCTTACTGGCGTTATCAATTACGCCGAGTCAGACGGCGAAACGGTTAGCATCCGTGTCTCCATCGACCAGTATTTAAATGGTGGTACCTGTTACTTAGAGCTTAAATCGCCTACTACTGGCGATACCTTTAGCCTAACCGATGAAATAACTCCGGCCGTCTCCACCAGTACTTGCAGCTATGACATCGCCACCAAGTTGCTTATTAACGGCAAATATGACATTGAGGTAACTTTGTCAAGCGACGGCAAAGAGGGCATAATTAAAGGGGAAGTAAACGTATGATAGACATAGAATTCCCAGCGGCCTCACCGCGTACATCTCGCCGTTTAAACAAAGCACGTCTTGTCATTTTCTGTATTTTTGCTTTTGTCTTCACGGCTACTCTTGCTTTTCTTGCTACCTCTCGTCAGGATAAGACCGAGGCCGCAGGCTTTAACGCGGGCAATATTATCTCTGATGCTGTGATGGCTGATTATAATTCTATGTCCGTGTCTGATATCCAGTCGTTCTTAAATTCTAAAAATACTTGTAACCAATCTGCTGAGCCTTCTGCCGTTGGTGCACTTTGGTATGAAGATGTCAATGTTACCAAGAATGGCATCAACTATAATCGCCGTTACTACTTTAATTCTCCGCAGGGTGTAACCGGCGGTTATTACCATGTCAAAGATGGCCATTTCGTATGTCTAGCCCAAGAGACAATCAATGGTAAATCTGCCGCCTACCATATTTGGGATGCCGCCGTGTCCTATAATGTCAATCCGAAGGTTCTTATCGTACTTCTAGAAAAGGAGCAAAGCCTCATTACTGACAAGTGGCCATACGAGGTTCAGTATCGCGCCGCCACGGGCTTTGGCTGCCCAGATACTGCAGAGTGCGATACTAAGTATTACGGCCTAGAAGCTCAGCTTGCCAATGCCGCTTACTTATTCCATTCTGTCTTAAACGGCGGTTGGACTAACTACCCGGTAGGTAGAAACTATATTCAATATCATAAAGACGCCTCTTGTGGCGGCAGTATCGTAAATATAGAAAATCTTGCTACTTCCTCCCTCTATCGCTATACTCCATATCAGCCAAACGCCGCCGTCCTCGCCGGCCGCTCAGACGGTTGCAGTGCCTACGGCAATTACAACTTCTATACGCTTTACACCAATTGGTTTGGTAGTACACAAAATGTTTCTGGTAAGACGCGCGAGCCAGATGAAACCTATATTGGCATTACAGAACAATCAATGCCAGGCGTTCTTTACCAGTCACATCTTGAGGACTACGGATGGGAGGGTGGCTGGTTGCCAGTGGCAAACGGTACGGTATCCGGTACGGTTGGCGAGTCAAAGCGCTTGGAGGCCATGCATATTAAACTAGCTAATTTACCGGAAGGAGCTCACGTTTACTATATGTCCCACGTTCAAGACCTAGGATGGGAAAAAGAATGGAAGGGTGATGCTGATACTACCGGCACTACAGGTAAGTCAAAGCGCTTAGAAGCCATCAAGATTAAGCTTGATAATAATACCGCTAAATCATACGATATCTATTATCGTGCTCATGTTCAAGATTATGGTTGGCTTGCATGGTCTAAAAACGGGGAGGCGGCAGGCTCAGAGGGTTTAGCCAAGCGGTTAGAAGCAATTCAAATCTTCGTAGTTAAGAAGGGTGGCACTCCTCCAGAAAACGTTAAACAGAGTAGTAATAAGTCGTTCATCAAAAAATAATTCTATGGTATAATTGGTACCATGAAAAGAGTGAAGGATTTTATAGGCTTTTTTGCAGACAGGCTAGCACTCGTTGCGCTTCTTGTAGCAGCCGTTGTCCTAGTTGTTGGCCTTATCATTGGGCCAATTAATCCAGTAGTAATACTGAACATCTTTTTATACCTAGTTATGATTATCACGCTCATGGCGCTAGCCGCATTTAAAAAGGGGGACTATGCTGCTATCATTGCGCTAGGCCTAGCGGCAATCATGACGCCGCCACTTTACCTAGCTTATCGCACAAGTATTGGCTTCTTTGCCTTTGTTGTGCCAGTCTTTGTTGTCTACGTTTTGCATTATTTTGATCGGCAAAATCCTTTTCGTACGCGTAACATTATTAGGGTAAGTATTGTAGCAATCGCTGCTGTTCTTTATGGTGTAATTCTTGCTCATAATTTTACCATCATGTTTTTCTTGCTAACCTTCGTCCCGCTTGTACCGCCAATTTTAGCAGTCTTTGCCTTTTCTGTTCGCTATTTTCATTTTTCTTTCCGGAAATACTTTGTCACCAAGTCTCCCGCCAAAGTTACCGCTGTCATCCCAAATTACAATTATGCAAGGTATCTCCCAGAGAGGGTAAAGTCAATTATTGGCCAAACCTATCCAATCTATGAGTTGATTATTTTAGATGATGCTTCAACTGATGACAGTCTGGCTGTTATCAAAAAAATTTTTTCAGAACTAAAACAAACTCACCCCGGGATTAAAACCAGGTGCATCCCTAATGAGGAAAATAGTGGTAAAGTTTTTAAGCAATGGGCCAAAGCATTTGAAAATGCCACTGGTGATTATTTATGGATTTGTGAGGCAGACGATTTATGTAATAAGCACTTCCTAAACGCCGTCATGCAAGGTTTTGAAAAAGACCAAAAAGTGGTTATGTCATACGCGGAATCCAAGATGATAGACGACGAGGGCTATACCTTAATGTCTAATTTTCGTCCCTGGGTTGACTATGATGAAACTGGCCACTGGCGGAAAAGCTACATCAACGATGGCAAAGCAGAAATGGCTGACGTTTTGGCTACCAACAATACTATTGTTAATGTTTCAGGGGTAGTATTTAAATTACGAAATCAAGATGGCGGCAAGTTGATTTTGCCATATTCCAAATACCTTAAAACTGCCAGTACGTATCGGTTGGCAGGGGATTGGTATTTCTATGCAAAGATTTTAAACCACGGCAGCATTGCATATCATGCCGAGTCTTTAAATACATATCGTTCCCATAATGGCTCTGTTTCAAAAACCACAGATAATTTTACCCACTACAACGAAATTATCGCCGTCCAAGACGAAATCGCCAGTATGGTACACCTCCCGCCTAGATCCAAACAGCTAATAAAAAAGCGCCGTGAAGAGCTATTGCGTAATTGGGGCCTAGCAGACGAGCTACACTATAAAGATGTTGTTTTGCACCGCTATACTAAAACTCCTGTTTTACTATCAATTATTATTCCTGTGTATAACGTAGAGGAATATCTCAAAATCTGTTTTGACTCTGTCTTTACGAATCTCCCTAAGAAGACAGAAGTCATTGTCATCGATGATGATTCTCCAGATGGTAGCGAGGAAATCATCCGCGAGTACATGAAAATTCATCCAGAAATAAAATACCAAAAGCTTGCAAATAATTCTGGTCTTTCTGCTGCTAGAAATGCCGGGCTCAAGATAGCCTCAGGCGAGTTTGTCACTTTTCTAGATCCAGATGATTACGTTTCACGCAATGCATATTCCACAATGTTAAAAAAGGCTATTACTACCGAGTCGGATTTAGTTTATTGCGACATCATGGTTGTCTACCCGCCAGCTCCCAATCATCATGATCCACTTGCCGTAGAGCCTCGCAAAATTTGGAATTCCACTGCTAATGATTCTTATAAAGATCCCTTGTTGAAGCTCCTGGGCACAGATCTTGCCGCCTCAGCTTGTAACAAAATATTTAAGCGTAGTCTCTTTGATGGTATTACATTCCCAGAAGGCCTCAATAACGAAGACATTGCAGTTATCCCACTCGTTGCGGCACGAGCTACTAAAATCACACACATCAGTGCGCCTTACTATAATTACATTCAGCGCGAGTCGTCAATTCAGGGTAATGGTGGGGTATTCAATGAAAACCGCCTAGCCGTATTTGACACAGTTAAAATGTGTTTTGACGGCGTAGATGGTAACACAAAGCTTCTAGAAAAACTAGAAGGAGCATTAATTCCGCACCAGCTTTTGGTTATCTTAATTTATACGATTGCAGACATTGAAAGTCGTAAAGACCGGCTAAAATATATTGCTATTTTCAGCGAAAAACTTAGAGCATTGCAGTTTAATCACGACAATAAATATATTAAAAAATATTTATCAGACATTTGCGCTCCTAAGTTGATCGAGATTACGGTTAAGTCTTCCCCCACATCAATTAACAACTACATAAAAATGAGTGGCGCCCGCCGCACCTTGCGTGAAATGTTTACATCCTTGAAAAGTAAATTTAAAACGGCTATAAAGTAAATTATGGATTCTCCATTAATCTCAGTCATTATACCAGCGTACAACATAGATTCTTATGTCAAAGATTGCGTAAATTCTGTTTTAAGCCAAGAATATCAGAATTATGAAATAATACTCGTAAACGATGGTTCCACCGATAACACTCCAAAAATATGCGACCAATTAGAAAAGGCTCATCCAAATATAATTAAAGTTCTTCACCAAAAAAACGCCGGCTTATCCGCAGCTCGTAACAACGGAATAAAGCGTGCAAGGGGCGAGTATCTTGCCTTTATAGATGGAGATGATCTTGTTGCAAAGAGATTCTTAAGTACATTATATGAAGCATTAGAGAAAACTAATTCTGATATTGCTGTATGCGGCTTTCACGAGTTTGATAAAGACAATCTACCAAAAACTACCAAAACTGCAACAAAAATGGTCACTTATGACAGAGTGACGGCAACTTCAAAACTACTTGTTGGGCAAGAAAATATCGATATCATAGCCTGTAATAAACTTTACAAAAAAGCAGTTTTTAAAAACATCACTTTTCCAGTTGGCGAGCTTCATGAAGATAATCTGACTACCTATAAGCTTTATGCTGCCGCAAAACAAATTGTAGTAGTAGATGTGTCTTTATATTACTATCGTCAAAGGTCTAGTTCTATTACTGCTAAACAAGATGTTTTAGCGCGTCTCAAACAGAAAGAACGTGCTGCAAAAGAATCGATTGCTTATTTTAAAGATGATATAGCGCTGAAACAAGCAGCCGAAGTTTCATATCTGCTTTCACTTTTTGGCTATCTAGATAACATTGCGGCCGGGCGGATAGAAAATAAAGGCCTTTGGAAAGAAACTGTTTTAAGAATCCAAAAGCTTTCTAAAACATATCGCCACAATCCATTTCTGACACGCAAATTAAAGTTGTACCTAAAACTCGTAAAAGTACCATCCCTCTATCGTATCTTTCGTAAAATTAAGAATTAACACATCAACGGTCTTAGTCTGTTGTACAAACTCTAGTACTAATCTTCCCAAAGCTTCATATACGCTTTAGTGACTTTTTCCGGCTTGCCTTCACAGGCAATTACGCCTTCTTCAATCAAAATCGCTCTATCGCAGAACTTTTCTACGTTAGCCATATCATGCGTCACTAGAATAACCGTTTGTTGGCCATGTAAACTCTTGAAGTACTCATTGCATTTTTCCTGGAAGGCCGCATCTCCCACGGCCAACACTTCGTCTAAAATCAGAATATCACCTCGCGCCCGGATAGCAATAGAAAACGCCAATCTTACCTGCATACCAGAAGAATAGTTCTTCAACTTTTGATCCATAAAATCGCGTAGCTCCGCAAAGTCTACGATATCGTCGTACATCTTATCCATATCTGCATTTGAAAAACCAAGTAAAGCACCGTTTAAATAGACATTCTCGCGCCCGGTTAGTTCTGGGTTAAACCCTACGCCCAGCTCAATAAACGGCACTAAGTTCCCATTCACTCTTACTGAGCCCTTTTCTGGTACATAAATCCCAGCGAGTACTTTTAATAAAGTAGACTTTCCGCTACCATTCCGCCCCACGATACCTAGAAACTCGCCCTTTGCTACGGTAAAGTCAATACCTCTCAGTACATGCTGCGTCCGAAATCCTTTAATTCCTTTTATGCGGTTAAAGATGGCCTGTTTTAGCCCCCAAGCCCTCTCGGTTGGCAAACGAAAATCCTTGTGCAGATTAGTGACTTTCAACGCATAATCATCTTGCTCTAGCTCCTCCCGGGCTTCTTTGCTCATCTTTTTTAGGTATTCGTCCACTCGCTTCACTTTAAACTTCCTCCGCAAAACGCTTAGAACGCTTCCTAAAATACAACGCGCCAAAAATCAGTATCACAATCACAATTAAGACGGATACCAGCCCCCATACTACGCCAGTAAACCCCCAAGTCGTTACTGTTTGGTCAGTCACAACGTTATAGCGAACATCCTGAATCACCTGTGCAATCGGGTTTACTAAGATAATATTCGCCGCCGTTGAAGATACGGCCGTCACCATTGAAATCGGATAAATAATAGGTACGGCATAAAAGAGCGCCTGAGTTAAAACTTCCCAAATAGAGCCTATATCCCTAAGTCTAACATTGACTGCTCCCAGCCAAAGTGAAATACCCAGCGCCAGCGCGTAAAGCTCTATAATTGATGGAATTACTAAAAGCCAAGAAAGGGAAGGAGTGCAACCGTTAATTAGCGCAAACACGAAAATCACGCCGACGTTAATCAACAAGTTAATTACCGCAGTGGACGTAGCAGAAAGTACAACAATATATTTAGGGAAGCTGATTTTTCTAATTAAATCGCCTCTATCCTCAATGGCGTGAATACCTTGGAAAGTACATTCTGTAAAAAAGTTCCAAAAAACCGTACCGGTCAATAGATATACTGGATAATGCGGTATTTCACCACCAAAACGGAGGATTTTAGAAAACACCACATAAAGAATTGCAAACATCAAAAGCGGCTTCAAAACAGCCCAAAGGTAACCAAGCGTAGAGCCCTGGTATCTCAGTTTAAAATCAGTTTTAATTAGCTCTCGTAACAGGATTCTATTTCTGCGATTTCTCAGACCTTCCATATACTACAATTGTACCATATTTATCTAAAATATGCTAAAATAAAGCTACATGAAGATGGTTCCCAAATTATCGGCTTTTATCTTTAAGTCAAAGCATAGCACCATTATTTTAGCCATGATTATTTTCTTATGTTGGTTACCAGCTTTGATTATGCTTTATCCTGGTACTATGGTGAACGATTCTTGGGGCCAGCTCAACCAAGTAATGAATCTCCGGGATAATTCTTGGACTATTAGCGCTCATCACCCCGTCTTTGATTCGGCCTACATGAGCATTATCATTTTGCCCGCCGCGCGGCTATTTGGTAATTGGCACGTTGCATTTTTTATTTACGTATTACTCCAAGCTATCTTTACAAGTTTAGCTTTTGCATATTCCATCACTTACTTCAGGAAGAACTTCGGCCAGAATACCAAAGTTTCACTTATCTTTCTCTTGGTCTACTGCTTTTTCCCGATTTTTGTTTCAAGCGTCCAGACAATTTCAAAGGATGCGCTCTTTGCCTGGATTTATCTTCTGTTCATTATCGGCTTTATTGAAATATTGCGTACTAAAGGCGCCTGTTTGAAGCGCCAAAAATTCATGGTGATTTTTCTTACAGTATGCTTTTTCTGCATTTTATCTAAAAAAGCCGGTGCTTACGTAATGCTAGGTTCGCTTATCATGGTGCTAATCTTCCAAAAAGAGAATCGTAAAAAACTGCTTGTCCCCATCTTAGCTGTTTTTGGCTTAAATTTTATTCTTCTGCCAGTATTCCGCTACACTTTTCACATAGAAGAAAGTGGGACGCAAGAGATGCTGTCATTGCCCTTCCAACAGACTGCCAGGCTTGTTAAAGATCATCCGGATAGCGTCACCGCAGAGGAAAAAGCAGTTATCTCAAAGGTTTTAGAATACGATACTCTGGCCGAAGATTACAACCCCTCAAATGCTGATCCAGTAAAAGGTTATGAAGCGCGGGGTGAAAAATCTGATTATGCTAACTATCTTAAAGTCTGGCTATCTCAAGGCCTAAGATTCCCAGGCACTTATCTTGCTGCCACCGTTGATCAACTAGCGGGGTGGTTTTCATTTTCACTTTATATGCCACTAACTAATATGGATTGGCATACTCAACAGAATGATTATTATATCCCAGAGTCCGCCACGGAGCGGAGTGCATTTTTTAAAGCTACTTCCTCTATCTTTGATAATGTTTACCAGTTTATCTATAATATCCCTGTGATTGGTTTTCTCCTAACTTTCTGCTTCCTAGCGACGGTTCTACCTTATTTTATTATTGTCAGCCTCTTTGTTTGTCGCAAGGCTACAGACAAAAAATATTATCTTCTCTCTGTGCCAGTTTTGTTATCACTCATCATTGGCTGTTACCTAGCACCGGTCTCCACCAACCCAGAGGGGGTGAGGTATCTTTATCCAATCACCTATACCACACCAGCTATGCTGATGCTCATTACTTATCTTTATTCCGAGAAGAAAGCAAGAAAAGCTCAAACACCTGGCGATGCTTCCGCACAACTACGTCCAAAATTATCCCGCAAAGTAAAGTTAAAACTGAAAGTGTAAATAATACTCCTGCCAAAATCAGGGTAGGGAATCTCGGCACTAGGCGTGTCTGCAAGAATTCTATAAAAACTGGAATTCCAAATATCAGCGCAAGTATGAAAAACACTAGGCTAATCAATCCAAAAAACAATAGCGGCCGATATTCTTCAAAAAGATGCATTATAGTTAGTAGAACCTTCATTCCATCGCTAACAGTATTAAGCTTAGATTCACTTCCCGCCTTGCGATCCCGGTATTGGATTGGAATTTCACTAACCACCATTCGCTTATCTAGAGCGTGAATGGTCATTTCTGTTTCAATTTCAAAGCCTTCTGATAAAACCGGAAAAGTCTTTACGAAATCACGCGAAAAGGCTCGATACCCAGTCATGATGTCTCGGATGTTGCTATGAAATATCAGGTTTATTAGCCCACGCACGAGCTTGTTCCCAAAGTTATGAAACATCCGCTTATTTTCTACAAAATAAGTAGACGACAACCTATCGCCTACTACCATATCGACATCATCTTCCAAGACTAATTTACACATTTCTTTTGCTGCATCAGCGGGGTAAGTGTCATCTCCATCCACCATAATGTAGCAGTCCGCCTCAATCTCTCTAAACATTGTCCGGACTACATTGCCTTTACCTTGCCTTGTTTCTTTATAGACGATTGCGCCCGCTTTTTTTGCTATTTCTGCGGAACCATCTGAAGAATTATTATCAAAAACATATACTTTTGCATCTTTCAAAGCTTCTTTAAAATCTTTCACGACTTTCTCAATTGTCTTGCTTTCATTGTAACAAGGTATTAGGATGGCAACATCTTTACTCATTGGCTTTATTATACACTTTTAACCGCTCCTAGTCAAACAACGTGTTATAATATATACATGGGTAACTCCAAGAAGTTATTTCAATATTTAGGAAGAATAATATATATAATATTCATCAGGTGGGGAATTCTCGCTTTAGCTACAGTTTTTCTCATGTGGTATATGGAGTACCGGGTACTTGGCAATAACGCCGAGGCTGCCTGGGATTTTTGGGAAGAAAAGCCCCACATTTTTTGGTACTCCACGCTGATAATCTTTTGCCTAGTTGCGTTAATTTATGGGGTTTTCCACCGGCCATTCCGTACGATAGGTATTGCTTTTGCCATTATTACCATCATTACATATATCAATAACACTAAAGTTTCATTTCGTGGCACGCCGCTTCTGCCAGAAGATTTCCAGCTAACCGATCAAGCTGGCACGCTAACGAAGTTTATTGATTTTGGTGAGTTAGTGCGGGTAATTCTTGCCTCTGTACTGGCAGTCGCACTAGGGTTCATCTTGGATTATCTCACAAAAGCAAGGTTAGAGATTATTCCAGCTCTCCCCAAGGTCTCGCTAAAAAAGAAGTTCAAAACCAAGAAAGCTAGAGCTAATCACAAAAAACTCATAGAAAAACACTTAGCCGTCTTTTTAATTCCACGCATTCTAATAATCCCACTCTCTATATGGGGCCTCCATTCTGCTAGTAATTTCGTTACTCACCTTGGCGGGAGCGCCTATCAAGAAGTTGATTGGTTAGATAATACCAAGTTCGTCGCTTGGAACCAATCAGTAAATTATAATAATAATGGGTTTGTACTAGGATTTCTTTATAACATCAATAAAACTACTTTAGAGCAGCCAGCTAACTACAGTAAAGACACTATTTCAAAGATTAAAACCGAATATTCAAAAGAAGCCGGTTCCGAGCCAAACGCTAGCAAGAAATCGTTAAAAGACGCTGACTATAATATCGTCGTCGTATTAAACGAATCATACTATGATACTTCATTGATTCAAGATGACTACCCATTTGAGGGTGAAGATCCTCTGCCAATTTTCCATGAGCTGATGACAAAATACCCAGCTGGCTATATGTATTCTCCTGACTACGGTGGCGGTACCGCGAATATTGAATTCGAGGTTGATACAGGTTTATCTAATTTTTGGGCCAAAACTGTTCCGTTTACCGATTTGCTACCAAAAATGAATAGCATCATTTCCTACGCAAAAGACGCCAAGGCGGCTGGATATAATACTACAGCTATTCACTCCTTCACGGGCGGTATGTATAAACGGGACATCGCATTGAAGAAGGAGGGCTTTGACACGTTCATTACTGATTTAGAAATGAAACATCAAACGCATGATGGTAACTCCCTTTATATTAATGATCAGTCAGTTTACAATGAAACGCTCGACGTCCTTAGAGGCTCCAAAGAAAAGCAATTTGTCAGCGTCATCACAATGCAAAATCATGCCCCGTACTACAAATCAAATTATGATGATTCTGATTACCATTTTACCTTTTCTGTGCCAGGCTGGGATCAGAATTTCTGTGATACCATTTTGGCCTATCTGGAATCGGCTTATCGTGCTGATGGCTACTTAGGAGAGTTCTTAGAGAACTTAAATAATCTAGACGAAAAAACCGTAGTATTATTCTACGGCGATCATGCCCCAGGTATTTTCTCTATTACTCACCAGGGAGAAGACGAGAACGCGGCCCAGCTTACCCAGCTTACACCGTATTTTATTTGGTCGAATTTTGCCATGCCAGGTGATTACGCCAATAGTCAATTTGGCAAAGATTTTCTCAAAGAATTTGGCGAGCCAGCCAAAGAAGAACTTGCCACGGGCGAGCAAGATACCTTAGAAATACGCTCTGAGAATGTTACTCTCCCGACTACTACTCCAAACTGCCTGCCAAATGCCTTGTATGGCACTTTGAATTTGCGCCGCAACGCCTGGCAAACACTATTAGAAAAAACTTGCAGCGAGAACCCAATTCTCACTCCATATTACTTAGATAATAAAGAGCCTTCTGGCAAAGCGACCGATGCCTACAAGTTAGTAAATTATGATATTCTAGGTGGTAGACAATACTGGCTCAGCCTCTAATCTGGTCTTTTCTCTTAAGAAAGTTCTTTTCTAGCGCCGTGCGTGCTATAATATCCATATGGATAAGCCACTACTCTCCCTCATCATCCCAGTCTACAACACCGGCGAGGCTTTTCTTGCGCTTTACGAATCCATTCAAAAAGATAAGTATAAAAACCTAGAAATCCTCGTCGTAGACGATGGCTCTACCGACGATTCGCTCAAAATTCTAAGAGCCATCGCCGCAAAAGATAAGCGCCTCCGCGTTTTTTCCCAGAAAAATCAGGGCGCTTCTAGCGCTCGTAACCTCGCCCTTAAAAATGCCACCGGTAAGTATGTTTTTTTCATTGATTCGGATGACGACGTCTTGCCGTCTCATTTCACCAAGCTCACCAATGAATACGAAAAAGGCGCCGGGCTTGTTTCTTGCGGCTACCGTTATCACCGTATTTATAACGATAAATCTCACGATACGTATGTAAACCCGCCCGTCAAAAGAAAGCCAAACGATACTGATTTATCTTTTGTTCTACGCCAAGATGTAAGAGACGGCCGTCTATATGCCGCCACTAACAAAGCCTTTAGGAATGATATCATTAAAAAGGGAAACATTCGGTTTGATACTAACAAAAAGTTTGCAGAGGATACTAAATTCGTTTTGGATTATCTTGCCACGCTTATTAAAAACCACGAACTAAAAATTAGCTATGTTCTAGAGGCTACTTATCTTTATCACTATGGCACAGAGACTAGTACCGTCCGTGAGTCTTCTCTTGTTTGGAAAAATTGGTTAAACAGCTTCAAAGATTTTCAACACTTTGCCCAAGAAATTGGCCCGTATAAGTTTCGTGAAAGGCGGCTGCTTTTTCTTTTAAAGTGCCGCTTCCATATCTCCCATGCCTTCGCCGTTGCTAGAAGCAACCAAAAATTCACCGCCAAATTAAAATATACAAATATCTTCAAGTTACTCCCGGCTGAAATCATCGTAAAATTCCGCAAATAATCATTCCGTGCTATAATATAACCATAAGTAATAAGGGTATTATTTTATGGAACAAACTTTAGGTGCTGGCCTTGAGCCAACCAAGAAAAAGAAACTAAATAAGGCCAATATTCTCATGGCTTGCCTAATGGTTTTGATGCTCGCCGCCGCCATCACTTTTGGTGTTCTCTGGGCAGCAGAGCGAAGTAAATCTCCAGCATCATCCAATAATACGCCTACTTCTAATACTGCTACCAGCCAAGATTTTACCAATAATGCGTCAGGGCAGATTGCCGCTGAGCTCAACCACCTCTATTTTAGCCAAGAAAAGATTGTCAATGGCACAGAGGGCGAGGTTTACGGCGCACTTTACTCGGATTCAATCAGCGCACCAAATTCTAATAGTAATATGGTACAAGTTGTTGCCTCTGCAGCCGGCGTCAATACTGCTTCGGTCACAGTTAACTGGCAGGATTTAAATACGTACTATGGCTCCACTCATACCCTCGTTTCTGAAAATCGTGCAGATAACAATGCAGTTTATGAACTAGAGTTCACTAAAAATATTTCAGATGTCTTTATTGCCAGCGCGGGCCAAACGCTAGGGAGTGAAGAAATTCTTTTCTTGATGGAAGATGGCACGGTAGAGTATATCCCAGTCAAAGAGGCTGCAGAAAGCGGCGAATTCAAATCATTTGGCCAAAAAGAAGGCTTAGTAAATATTGTAAAATTCTATCACGGCACCGTGGCCACCACCAGCGGGGCAGGCGGCGGCAGTATGTCTTATGCCCAAGATGCTAGCGGTAACATTTACCTGCTCTATAAACTAGGGAATTAACCCCGGTATTCTTTAGCTTTTCGCTCCATAAAGTCTAAAATAGCCTTTATATGCATTTCTACTAAACTGTCGTCGAAGCCATCTTTGACTATCCACCATGAAAGCTCAACAATGAGGTAGCTTTCGATTTCATAATAGCTTTTCTGTTGTATATCTTTTGACAGGCTCGCTGTTATTTTTGGTTCAAAAACCTCTACAATTTGCTTAAACGGCCGAAAACTCATCTGATATATATTCATCCGGTAATATATCTCGTGTTTCCGTATGAAGTGGAATAGCTTAAAAAGACTAGTTTTCAGTGAATTACTAGATTTTACCAATCCAACTAGCTCGTTTCTCATCGCCTCATGGCTAGTCTCTACAACCTCGTACACCCCCTTAAAATGCCGGTAAAAGGTGGGCGTGGAGATATTAGCCATCCTACACAGATATATGACCGGTGGCTGTTCAAAAAATGGGTGCTCCATATAATAATAAAAGAGCGACTTTTCCACCGCCGCTCTTGTTCTTTCGCAACGTTTATCTCGCGTATTTACCGTATTTCCCACAATGGGCATATTTTAACACAAAAAACAAAAAAAGTCAAGGAAAATCTCAACCACCTGGAAAAGTGTGTAAAATACCCAAAAAATAGCTGGAAAAATGTGTAAAATTGGTCTAAATTCGCAGGAATTTTGTGATATAATAGGGGAAAAGGAGAAGAAATGGAAAGATTAACTAGAAAAATTGATCAATTCCTTATTGATTGGAAAAACAATCCAGAACATAAACCTCTTATCATTAGGGGTGCAAGGCAAATCGGCAAAACGGAAGCTGTTACTCATTTTGCCAAAAACCATTACCATAATATTATAACAATTAATTTCGCACTCCAAAGTCAGTACAAAAAAATCTTCGATGATGGCTTTGAAGTTGATACAATCATTAAAAATATCTCTCTTATTAACCCAAATTTATCATTCGAGCCAGGGGGCACGCTGCTCTTTTTCGATGAATTGCAAGACTGCCCAAGTTGCGCGACCTCCCTCAAATCTTTTAATGAAGATGGGCGTTACGATGTGATATGTTCTGGTTCCATGATGGGGCTAAATTACAATGAAATCGAATCAAACAGTGTCGGCAACAAGGAAGATTACGAAATGAATTCGCTAGATTTTGAAGAGTTTCTTTGGGCCAAAGGATATAGCGGGGAACAGATTGAAAATCTTTTCAAACATATGAAGTCTATTGAGCCGCTTTCAAGTACAGAAATTGAAGTCATGTTTGATAATTTCAAAGAATATATGATAGTCGGTGGTATGCCTGAGATTGTTTTTACTTTTATGAAGCAAAAGAATTACGAGGGGACACTTGCCTTGCAACGGCAAATCATTACAGATTACGAAGAAGATATTACAAAATACGCCTCTGGCCTAGAACAGACTAAAATTCTCAATGTCTATCGAAAGATACCAGTATTCCTTGGGAATGAAAATAAAAAGTTCCAAATTTCTAAAATTAGCAACAATGCAAGAAACAGAGAGTATATTGGGGTAGTCGACTGGCTAGATCGCGCCGGAATTGTCAATGTTTGCTATTGCCTTGAAAGTGCCAGTCTACCACTCAAAGGAAATTATAACCCAGACAATTATAGGCTTTATTTCAGAGATTCTGGTCTTCTAATAGGCTCTCTAGATGATGAGGCACAAGAAGATTTGCGAAACAACCAGAATTTTAATACCTATAAGGGTGCAATCTATGAAAATATTGTTGCCGACGAACTTAGGAAATCTGGTGAGCCACTGTTCTTCTATAAAAACGAAAAGAGCACTATAGAAATGGACTTTTTCTTGCGCGACGCAAATACGCTTGTTCCGGTAGAAGTAAAGGCAAATGATGGCCCGACGCCGTCTCTGAACCACCTTATTGATGAAGAGAAATACAAGGATATCAAATATGGTATCAAGCTAGGATACAAAAACATAGGGTTTAACGGTAAATTCTATACTTTTCCATATTTCTTAACATTCTTATTAAAACGATTTTTGTCAGAAAAGCTCTAGACTTTTGCCGCCTCCTAGGCTATAATATAAGCATAAACAAAAACATATACTAAGATTGCCCGGAACCCCCATCCGAGCAATCTTTGTTGTGGTATAATAATAGTATTATGTTTAAGAAGCTGCTAGCGCTCTACAAACAGTACGAAGAAATAATCAATTATATTATTGCTGGTGGCTTCGGCACCGTTGTTAATATTGGCACATTCACTCTTTGCCGTATGCTTGGCCTAGATATCACGATCAGCAACGTCATTGCCTGGGTGATTACTATTATTTTCGTTTACATCTCTAACAAATTCTTCGTGTTTAAGACGGGCGGTAAGGGTAAAAAAGAATCCACCCGCGAGTTCATCATGTTTGTGCTCGCTCGTCTCGCCACGCTTGGCATTGAAATTGTACTCCTAAACCTCACAATCGAGGTTATGCACACCAATGAGCTTGTCTCTAAAACCGCAGCCCAAGTAGTAGTAATTATCTTAAACTATGTCCTAAGCAAACTCATCGTTTTCAAATAGTTATCTACCTAAAAACTTAAGCGTATCTCTCATCGCATCATCAATTGTCAGTGTGGCTTTCCAGCCCAACTCTTTTTCTGCCTTATCTGGCACCGCAATCAGTTCTGGTAAATCACCTGCTCTCCTTGGTGCGATTTGATAAGGTAAGGTTTTTCCGCTTGCATCTTCAAAGGCCTTAATCATCTCCAGTACAGAAGTACCTTTGCCAGTACCTAGATTGTAAACCGTACAACCTTTTTGCATATGTTCCATCGCCGCCAAATGCCCCCGCGCTAAATCTACTACATGAATGTAGTCTCTAATACAAGTACCATCCGGCGTTGGGTAATCGTCTCCGTATACTGATAGCGCAGGTATCTCCCCAGTAGCCACCTTCATCACAATTGGCATTAGGTTGTTTGGTATACCTTTTGGCTCCTCGCCAATTAACCCAGACGGGTGCGCCCCTACTGGGTTAAAATAACGTAATAAGACTACGGATAAATCTTGGTCTGCCACGCAAGCGTCTTGTAATATTTGCTCAATCATAAACTTGGTTTGACCATAAGGGTTTGTGATACCTTTCCCAGTTTCCATACTCTCATCTAACCTAGTTACACCTTGGTCGCCATAAACAGTCGCAGAGGATGAGAAAATTAGGGAATTACAGCCAGTCTTTTTCATCGCCTTGAGCAAGTTTAGCGTCCCCTCAATATTATTTTCGTAATACCAGAGTGGCTTTTCTACGCTCTCCGCCACGGCCTTCAGCCCAGCAAAGTGTATTACCATATCAAAACCTCGTGCTAGCACCTCAGAAGTTTTCTGATAATCCAATAAATCCACCTCATGAAAAACCGGCCGTATGCCAGTTATCTCTTTGATTTTATCTAGCACCGTCTCCTTAGAATTAAAGAGGTTGTCTAAGATTTCTATTTCGTACCCCGCCTGAATCAACTCCACCGCTGTGTGAGAGCCAATGTAGCCAGTACCACCAGTAATTAACACTTTCATAGTAATATACTACCACAAAACTTTCCAAAAGTCAGGGCAAGCGCCTATCATTAGGGCTTTCTCCCCATACGTGGTATAATATTATCATATATGAAAAAAGAACCAGGTTTAGTTTACGTCCTATGGTTAATGTTTGGCGATGCGTTGGCGATTGTGGCTTCCTTTTTCTTTGCTTATCTCGTACGTACTAATCTTGATTCCCGGCCATTTTACTTTGAAAAGGATCCCTGGACATTTCTTCTGTCCGTCCTCGTGCTCATCCCGATTTGGTGGATTATCTTAGCTCTCGTTGGGTTATACAGTCGTAAGGTATACAACGGCCGCTCTCGTTTGCCAGAAATTGCCCGTGCCTTTGCCGCCTCAGTTTTAGGCATGATGATACTTGTTTCCTACCAGTTCTTTACTAAGGCCAGTCTTTTCCCAAGTCGCGCGGTTGCGCTTTGGGCGCTCATTTTCTGTTTCGTAATGCTGCTCTTTGTTCGGTTCATCGCCCGTTTCCTGCGCCGTGCTCTCAATACCCGCCTTACCAGCGGCATCGGCACTATTATTATTGGCAACAATAAAAATACCGAGCGCTTAATAGAACATATTGTAGATTTCCCAGAAGATGGCTTCCGGCTGAAGGGGATTGTCGCCGGTAATAGCTTTGTCCCAGAGGAGCTCCGCAAGTACCAATTTAGCTCCCTTGCCGCCGCATTGGAGGAGACTGATGCCGATGTTATCTTCCAGACAGATGAGGAAAGGACAGAATATGTCTATGCGGAGTCTATCAAGCATCACATGCGTTATTATTTTGTCCCAACAGAATCTTCGTTGTCTTCCCATATTGGGGAGCTAGAGCTTATCGGCGGCACGCCGGCTATGCTAGTCAAGGTCACTCCGCTTGTTGGCTCTGCCCGCATCGTAAAACGCATTATGGATATTGTACTTGGTCTCATCGCAGTCATCATCGCCGCTATTCCTATGGGTGTTATCTGGCTCATTGTTAAGTTATCAGACATTAAGCACTCGGCCTTTTACGCAGAATATCGTCTTAGCCGTTACAATAAAAAGGTGAAGATTTATAAGTTCCGCTCTATAAAGCCAGAGTATTCTGGGCTTTCCCCTGAGGAGGCCTTTGCTAAAATGGGCCGCCCAGAGTTAATCGAAAAGTATCGCAGCGGTGGCGATTACATCAAGGATGATCCGCGCGTCACCAAGATTGGCCATTTTATTCGCCGTACTTCTCTAGACGAACTCCCTCAGCTTATCAACGTCTTAAAGGGCGATATTTCGCTGGTTGGCCCGCGCGCCTTAGTACCTGGCGAGCTACGCGATTATGGCGACCGCTCCTTGCTTCTCTCGGTCAAATCCGGTCTTACCGGACTTGCTCAAGTCTCCGGCCGCCGCGACATATCCTTTGAGGAGCGCCGCGCCCTAGACCTATACTACATCCAGAATTGGTCATTCTGGCTAGACCTCCAAATCCTTCTCCGCACCATCGCCGTGGTTATAACCGGCCGAGGCGCAAAATGAGTGACGACAAGCAAGCTGGTAACCCTCGCAAGGCTGTTTTGGGGTGGTCCGCACGGGGCCCCCAAAAGCCGAGCACGAGCGAAGCTCGGGCGAGGATTATTGGGGATGTGCGGGACAGGACCACAAAACACCTGCGGGACGAGCCAGCTTGCGCGCCTAGTGATTTAAAGGTCGCCTTAGCCTGCGACTGGCTTATAAACTTTGGTGGCGCGGAAAAGGTTTTATTAGAGCTTCACCAGATGTTCCCATCTGCCCCTATCTATACATCCAAATACGATCCAAAGGGAATTACCTGGTTCAAAGACGCCGATGTCCGCACCGGCTACCTTCAGCATTTTCCCAATTGCCTCCGCAAATTTATTGGCCCAATCCGGGCTCGCTATTTCAAAAAACTAGACCTCACGGATTACGACTTAGTAATTTCTGTTACGGGGGCCGAGGCAAAATATGTCAAAACTCACAAAGATAAGATTAAAACCGAACAAAATTTAAAAAACCGAACAGAGATTTCCACAAGCCGTGGAAAAACTACTCATATATGCTTTTGTCACGTCCCTACCCAGTACTATTGGGGTTTATATGATCAGTACCTCAAAGATCCCGGCTTTGGCCTTCTTAACCCGCTTGCCCGGCTAGGCCTAAAGCTTTTTGTCAAACCTATGCGTAAAAAAGATTACGCGGCTGCCAAACTCCCAGATTATTACATCACTATTTCCAACTACGCCAAACAGGAAATCAAGCGCTTTTATAAGAGGGAAGCAACCGTAATTTACCCGCCAGTTGATACTAAAACATTTATGTGGGAAAATTCAAGCCCTGTGGAAAACTTATCACAAAACAAAGTAGGGAAAAGTCAAATAAATAAAAACCATAATAAAACAATAAAAATGTCAAATAGTCAAATTCTTGAGCAAGATTTTTGTTCAGATGGTTATTTCATTACTACTTCTCGTATGGTTAACTGGAAGCGCCTGGATCTTGCCATAGCGGCTTGTATTAAAACCCACCAAAATTTAGTCTTAATCGGCGATGGCCCAGAGCTCAGGAAACTTCAAAGTATGGCTAAAGGCCATGACAATATTGTTTTTCTCTCTAAAATGGATAAAGACGAGCTAAAAACCTATCTTAAAAACGCCAAAGGCTATCTTTTCCCTAGCCAAGAGCCTTTTGGGATTGCGCCAGTAGAAGCTCTCGCAGCCGGCTGCCCAGTCTTGGCTTACAAAAAAGGCGGCGCCCTAGATTACATCAAGGATGGCGAAAACGGTTTATTCTTTGACCATCAGACGGCCGATTCTCTTGCTAGTTGTATTAACCGCTTTTGTGATTTAAGAAAAACTAGCCCTAAGGTATTTTCCCCTTCCAAAATCTCCGCCACCGCTCTTCCCTATGATACAGAAATTTTTAAAGCTAAAATGAAGGAGTACATAGATGAAAAAATCGGGGTTCGTTAATTCCCTTCAAACCTTGCAGTGGGCGCTCCTTTTGGCTGGCCCAATTGCTCTATTCTTTTCTTACCACCCCGTCATCTCAATTGGCTCTACTGATACTACCAACTTTGAGTTTTCCCTTGCTGAAATCTGGCTGGTACTCTTTGCCATAGTTAGCCTTATAAACCTAAAGTCGCTTATTAAGTTTTACGGTAAAAAGCTTTTCTTACTTTCATTATTCCCTGTATATGCCCTACTATCTTCTATCTGGAGCGCCAACCACCTCCGTGCTCTCCTAACTTCCGGCCTTCTTCTCCTCCTCGTCTTTGTTGGGTTAAACATTTATCACTTTATTAAAACGCACCCAGCCAAGTTAAAAACCTTACAAAAGATTCTCATCTTGGCCGGCATTGGGTTTTCTCTATTCTGTTGGCTACAATGTGTTCTTGATTTGCTTGGTCTCAGCCGCTCGGTCACTTTGCTTTGCCGCGGCTGCACTTACCTCTCTTTTGGCTATCCGCATCCTAATGGCTTTGCTATAGAGCCGCAATTCGCGGGTAACCTCTTGCTCGCCCCGGCCCTACTAGCGGTGTACGGGATAGTTACTAAAAATCCTCTTTTCAAGAAAGCCTGGCAGACTATCTTTACCATCTTTTTAATCTCCACTATCTTTCTCACTTTCTCGCGTGGCGCTATTTATGCTCTTATTATCGGGTTAGGGCTAATTTTCCTCGCGCAATTCCCTGTTATAAAATATATTAAGAAAAAGTCAAATAAAGGCTCTTTTAATCGCAGGGCTTTCTTAATCATCCCTATTGCCTTAGGCTGTTTTCTTTTCGTACTCTGTATTCAGGGTATTTTTGCAGAGCTTTCCCCTACGAGCGATACTTTTTGGACGGGCGTTTCCAAGAGCATCCACCAGCTTTCGCTTGGTAAGATAGATTTGCGGCCGGCCGAGCTAACGGATGCTTCAAGTCAAACTTCCCCAACTGAATCATTAGCCGTGTCTACTAGTTCAGCTCCAGAAGTACAATCAGAAACTACGCAATCTAGTTTTGACGGCTACGTTGAGGAATCCAGCGCTTTCCGCTCCGAGCTCACGCGTGATGCTCTAGATGTTTGGAATGATTCTCCTACTAATCTTCTCTTTGGCACCGGCCTCGGCTCAGCAGGGATTAAGTTATATGAAAAGCACCCAGAGCTAGGTTTTTCTAAAGAAATCGTCCAAAATCAGTATGCGTCTATTTTACTAGAGCTAGGCCTTGTCGGCTTTCTGTTAGCTGCTCTTACCGTTGGTTTTATTATCTATTGGATTAGACCAGACGCGCTTCTTATAAGCGTACTAGTTGCATTTGCTTTTACGCTGTTTTTCTTCGGCGGGTTGCCAAACGCGCTCCACGTCTATCTATTTCCAATCCTGCTCTCTCACCCAAGCGTCAAGCGGGCCGGCCGACATAAAGAGCAATAAGAAACCGTCTTCTAAATATTGTCGGAGCTTTTCGTATAGTTCTCTGCTAACCTCCCCCGGCTCAGCCTCGGCTGAATTGTCTAGCCGTGCGATAAAATCTGCCGGCTGTAATACCTTGAGCTCTGGGTTTTCGCGGGTGAGATAGGTTGGTAGCCAAAAAATATGTTTCGCCCCTTCAAACGCTTTGTGGTACCCATCAATCACTTCGTGTTGGCGGACGTTCTGGTGCGGCTCGTAAACCACTACCACACCTTTTAGCCCAAGGCGCGTTGCTTCTTCTATCGCAATCTGTACCGTGGCTTCAATTTCTTCTGGATGATGCCCATAATCAGAGTAAACTCCGGGTGAGATTCTCTCAAACCTTCTCCCTACGCCCGGGAATTGATTTAGTATCTCTACAATTTCTGAAGTGCTTACTTCTTTTCCCACTTCCTCGCACATTGCCATCACGGCGTTTAATGCCAACTCGGCATCGTATCGCCGCTTTTCCCCGGCCAGGTTTAGCTGCTTTACCGCAGCTAGATACTCATCATCCGGCTCGCTTGGGATTGAAATCAGACGATCGCTCTGAGAAATGAATTTATCAAATGCCGCTTTGTAATCCTCTTTTGTTGGATAAATATCCGGGTGGTCATAAGAAACCGTCGTAATCACTGCTGCCCATGGGTAAAACTTCAAAAAATTGCGGTCATACTCGTCCGCCTCATAGACTAAAAATTTTGAATCTGGTGAGTAAGCCCCGGCTTCTGCAAAGGGAAGCGTAGAGCCGACGAGATAAGCTACCGGCAAACCTAGCTGTAGCGATGCCCAAGTAATAAGGGCTGTGGTAGTTGTTTTGCCGTGCGTCCCTGCCACGGCCACCATTTTGAGCCCTAGCTTATTAACAAGATATGCAATCAACTCATCGCGCTTTGTGATTCTCACCCCCAGCCTTTCAGCCATTTTTAGCTCTGGTGCATCTTTCCCCATCGCCGAGGTATGGACAAACCAGTCTACCCCCTCCTCCTCGTAGCATTTTCTAAGAAAGGCGCCATCCTGCGCCCCAAATTTTACCGGTATGTTTTCTCTATGTAATTCTGCCGCCACTGCCCCTTCATTAAGGTCTGAGCCAAAAACGGTAAATCCCGCCGCCTTTGCCATCAAAGCTAATGGCCCCATCCCTGTTCCAGAAATTCCCGCAATATAAATATTCATGTTATAATTATAACATAATTGGCTTAGTGGGCCTAGAGAGAAGCATGAAGAAACCTTTTAAGAAAATCCCTAAAATCAAAACCTGGCAGCTTGTTCTAATTTTCATTCCGCTGGCTTTTATTTCTGCTACCCTTCTTCGCTACGACCATCTCAAAATGAACGATTTAAAGAATGCAGTCGTTGCCGCCGACGAAACTGGCGATGCCGAAAAAACTAAAGCCGCCCTAAACGAGCTTAAATCTTTTGTAGAAAGTCATAATGTCGTTAATATAGAAGAAAAAAACGGCAACTTTGTCCTCTACTTTGGCTCTGGCGAAATCTATTTAGCTAAATCCTACGAACGTACTGCTACTGCCATGAAAATCCAAGCCCAAGAGGCGGCAGGCGTATATGCCAATCCCAACGGCAACATTTACGCGCAGGCCATGTCCGTTTGTCAGCCGCTCGCCCATGAAAACGGCTGGGATTGGAACACTTCAGAGTATATCGCTTGTTACCAAAACGAGCTCAGCAAGTATCCTGCCACGGATACGATAGATTCTGACGTAACAGTCAGCTTGCCATCCACCTCCCTCTACCGCTATGATTTCATCTCCCCTATTCTCACCTTCACCCCGTCTGGCATTGTTTCCCTCCTTACTCTTATCCTCCTCATTGTTATTATCATCCGTTTCTTCGTCTGGCTCACCTTGAGAATAACGCTGAGGATAAAACATAGCCAAGCATAATCAGTGACCTACTTAGGGCTATTTTGGGGTGGCTTCAAAAGAGGGGCCCATAAATTTCCTTAAGAAATTTATGGGATTGCTTTTGAAGACAGGGCCCCAAAATACCCAAGTTACGAGCTGATTATGCGAGACGCTAGGTAGAATTTACAATCAAGCTAGAAAAACCTTGACAGGTATTGTAAAGAGATATAAGATAGAAATACAATCAACTAAGGAGGAACATGGCTTACAAACATGTCAACAGCAAAGGTACAACTTATTATCTAAGAAAGTCCGAGGTCACTCTCCGCGGTGGCAAGCCACAGACAATCTATTTCTTCACCAAGACTGAAGATGGCGGCAAGGGCACTCCTTGTGATCTTCCAGAGGATCGCGTTGTCAATGAAAACCCAAGGAATGGTTTCTTGACTCTTTCCAAGAAGAAATAGTCAGTATAGATTACGAAGGCCGGCTGAGCAAATCCCGGCCTTTTTGTTTGTATAAGCATAAACACTATGGTATAATAGATGCAATACTTTTTAAGGAGGAATTATGTGTACAGGAGTACGTTTTAGTGACGATAAAGGCCATATGTATTTTGGCCGTAATCTAGATTGGTCAGTTGGCTACGGGCAGAGAATTGTAGTTACCCCAAAGGGCTATAATTATCATTATGCTTTCGTGGGCGAGGCTCACCCAAGATTTGCTGTTATTGGCATGGGTATTGTCCAGGAAAACGTACCGCTATACTTTGACTGCGGTAATGATTCTGGCCTCGCTGTGGCTGGCCTCAACTTCCCGGGCTATGCACAATATGAACAATCCCCAGTTGATGGCAAGACTAACTTGGCAGCTTATGAATTCCCTCTTTGGGTAGCGATGAACTTCTCCACCGTAGATGAGGTTGAGCGGGCTCTAAAAGATGTAGCTATCGTAGCTAAGCCTATTAATGATAAATATCCGGTTTCTCTCCTCCATTGGATTATCGGCGATAAAGACCGCAGTATAGTTGTAGAATATACAAAAAATGGCCTGGAGATTTTCCATAACGATGTAGATGTTCTTACTAACCAGCCCGGCTATGGCTGGCACAAAGAAAATCTCCGCAACTATCTTAACCTCTCTAGCCCACAGCCAGAGAAGGTTGTTTGGGGTAAGGCCGAGATGACCGCTTTTGGCTCAGGCTCTCTAATGCGCGGTATTCCTGGTGACTATTATTCCCCATCTCGCTTTGTTCGCGTAGCATACCTTAACACCCATTATCCAACCAAATCTACCGAGGAGGAGAACGTTTCTCGCTTGTTCCACACTCTTACTGGTGTCGCAATGATTGATGGTGCCGCCGCCATGGCTAGTGGTGATTTTGAAAAGACAGTTTACACAGGCGGTTATTCTACCGCTACTAATACTTACTATTGGAATACTTATGAGGATCCAGCTATCAAGAAAGCCGCTCTTTCTGACTTTGATGTAAACAGCACGGAGTTAATTGAGAAAGCTTAGGGTAACATATGTTAAACTTTTTCGGGACAGAAATTAGCGTTAAAAAAATAGTTAACTCAGTAATCTACTTGATTGTTGTTTTCATTATCTATCTCATTTTGCGCCGTATCTTGAAGGTTTCTTTTGAGCGGGCCGGTGGCAAGAAGGCCACTGGCGCTCAGAAGCAACGGATTAAAACGGTTTCGCAGATGATTTTAAGCGTTTTGAGATACTTAATGCTAATTATTGTCTTGCTTGTAATTCTCGCAGATATTGGGGTAAACGTCACTTCCCTGCTTGCTGGCCTTGGCATTATGACCGCAATTGTCGGCCTAGCTTTCCAAGATATGATAAAAGATTTCATTGCTGGCATCGCCATTATCGCCGAAGACCAGTTTAGCGTTGGCGATACAGTTATTCTCCAAGCCGATGGCTTCAAGGGCACGGTCACTAGTATTGGCCTCAAAACCACCGAGGTTACCAATGATAAAGGCGAGGTTAAAATCCTTGCCAACCACAATATAGACGGCCTCATTAACTGCAGTAAAGCAAATAAAAACACATAAAAATTATTCTTATGCTATAATAAAGAAAAGGTCATATTTCGATGAATACAAAAACAATAATGAAAGAGGAGAATAAATGATTAGCCGCCGCAATATACTCGCCGCCAGCGTAGGCTTGGTTGTTGGTGTTTCTTTGTTAAACCCACTAGCCCTAAACGTCCAGGCAGCCGAAAAGTTCACCGTAACATACCCGTACTATGGGTTCATTGAAGATCCTGATAACCCTTGGGGCTCGGTCTATGATGCCCTAGACGAAACAGGCACCATAGAATATAGCGATACATTCTTTGATGAGCCGTCAGCAGGGGAGCATCCAGAGCTACGCGCCCTATCTTATGCTTTGGCTTTGGCTGGCTATGAAAACTTATCAGATGGCTATCCTATAGAATCGGATGTTGCAAACCCTAAGCTCTGGGATCTTCTTAATCAACTTGGCTTCCACGACTATGAGTCATGGGATGTTAGTTCTGAGATTGATGGGCATTCCATGGGCACGACCATCGCTGAGAAGACGCTAATGAGCGGGGAAAAACTAGTAGTCGTTGCCCCACGCAATTATAACTATATGACCGAGTGGCTATCGAATTTCAATGTCGGCACGAGCGGCGATCATGCTGGCTTTGCCGAGTCTGCAAGTCTCATCACAGACAGGCTAAGCCAATACATTGCTAGTCGGAATCTCAGTAATTACAAACTCTGGATTGTGGGTTATTCTCGCGGTGGTGCCGTTGTTGATCTAGCAGCTAAAAACATTAATGATAATATTGCTAGCTTCAAGCTCTCTCCAGAAAACTTGTATGCGTACACTTTTGGTGCGCCAAAAGCTAGTGTAGAAGAAACTCAGTATTCCAACATTCACGACGTAAAAGACGGGAACGATCTCCTACTCGGGTACGTATTCCCAGAACTTTGGGGGTTCTACAATACGGGCGTTTATGAAGAAATACACCCCGCCGACTTAGAAATTGGCACCTCCGTAGTTGATATCTCCGATTTAACGGACAGCTCTAGAGCGCTCAATCTCCTTTCGTCTAATGAAGGATTAACTAAAGAAGTCGGCAAAGAAAATGGCAAAGAATTTATGGACGATTGGTTTGGATTTATGATTGCGCATGGCCTAACGCGCGAGTACTTCAATTCGGAAGTTAAGTCGCCACTTTCGGCCATCATGCAACTTTATCAGCTACGCACCTTAGACAAACAAAGTGAGTTTACAGATTTTCTTAAGAATACAGATAGTGGCCTTGCTGGTATGGTAGCCGGTAACGCTTTTGCTGATTTACTAAGCGGTACATATCCTGGTAGCACCCTAGCAGAAATACTAGGCAATTTCCCGCCTTACCAAGATTTAGTTAAAATCCTAAGGGGTACCGCCGTAGAAGCCGATATCGACGATTTCATTTCCTACCTCTCAAGGTACATGGGCGAATATGAAGATTACGAAAACAACTTCGGTGAGGTACCAAAGGTAACAATGGCAGAATACTCCGTTATAAAAGAGAACCTTCCAAAACTAGTCAAGGCCCTAGCGCCGCTTATCGTTGCCGACGCAAAATACACTCAAGATACCTTTGGTAGTAACTATTCGTTATATTACACCTACTCCCTTGCCTCCAACTTTAAAAACTTAGTTTACGGGCACATCCCAGAGAGCATTATGCCAATTTTAAAGAGTTTAATTGTGATTGATGATGAGCCAGAAGAAGATAAACCAGAAGAGAAGGAGGAAGAAGAAAGTAGGGAAGATGAATCCGCTGAAACAGTTGTCATCATAGAAAACGAAGATAGTATACCGGCACCGGCCGTCCCAAATACTGGCGATAACGCCACGGTCCAGGAGGCTCAGCTAGTGGCATATACATCCATATTCACGATAGTAATTGTAGCCTCCGCCTGCTATGTCTTAAAAAGAAAACTCTCGAGGCAGTAAGGTCCTTTAAAACACAAATCGATACAATACCGATTTGTGTTTTTATAGCATGGATACCGATACCCGCATCTTGGATTATTATGGCAATAACGGCCAAGCCTATTATCAATTTACAGGATGAATATGTCGAAGAAAATGTTATAATGTTAATATGAAAAAGGTTCTCGAAAAGCTGTTTGGAGGCATTACGCTAACTTGGCCAAGACTGGTTATCTTTGCTATTATCATGGGTGTTTACACTGCTTTTATGGCTATGCTTGTACCAGATGGTAACTCTTTCCATGATATTGCCGTCACGCCCGAATGGTGGGTTCTCCCGGCCATTCTCGTTATCGTTAACTGTAAAAAGCCGCTTGAGGCTGCACTTAAAACCTTCGTCTTTTTCCTCATTTCTCAACCGCTTGTCTATCTCGTCCAAGTTCCATTTAACAGTATGGGGTGGAGTCTCTTCGGCTACTATCCTTTCTGGTTTAAAGTTACTATTCTCACTTTTCCGGGTGCTTTTATTGGCTGGTATATCAAAAAAGATAAGTGGTATTCTGGTTTAATTCTTTCAGTTATGACCGCCTATCTTGCGATTACTGGTATTGCGTATATTAGTGGTTTTGGTGAGCATTTCCCAAATCACCTCATCTCTGTTATTTATTGTTTCTCAGCGATCCCTGTTCTTATTTTTGTAATTCTAAAAAGTAAAAAACCACGCCTCATTACTGGAATTGTTACAGCAATTGCAGCTATTATCTATATTATTTCAATACTTAATACTAACATACCATACGAATTATATAATAATACCATTTTCGAAGAGAATAACATTGAGTTTGTTGGTGAGCCGATTGTTACGTACTGGTCTGGTAGTAATAAAGGTGGCGCCGAAGTAATTCAGAACGAAGAAGGATATAATCTAAAAATTAGTGGTAGCGGTACAAGTAAATACTTATTTGATATAAGAGACGACAAAAACGAGTATCATTTCGAGTATTATTTTGATAAAGATCAAAATGTTGTCGTAATCAGGAGGTTGTAAAGTATAGCCTCCTTGTCTAGAGCTCAAGAATAAAAATAAGTCCTAGTGGACTTCTTTAATTCTGGTGGGGGCGAATTGTTCAGAAATAGCGAGGATAATTAAGAACCGGGCCACTAAGGCCCGGTTTCACAGGTGTTTACAGATAGCATTTATTCAACATGAAATTAAAGAATAAATCTTTGTAACGTTTTTCAGGATCAGTGAGCACCGCGTCATTTTTCCAGTCTGCATAGCGTCGATTAAGTTCATGGATAAGTTTGCGAGTAATCTTTTTCTTTTCATGTCTATTAGCATTTATCCATGTTACAACATTTTCTGCCCTGAACAGCGTATGGAGAGTAAGCATAGAGTTGTACTCTGCCGTCAGTCTATCATAGACATCAAATTGCTGAAGATTTTCTTTGAGGATGTCTAGGCTTTTAATTATGTCTAAGACGTTGCACTGAAAAAGAAAATCTTTTACTGTAGTATTCATGTGAACAGTATAATTGTAGACTACATCATCTACATATGAAACTATTCCAGACTTAGCAATTAATGCAGGGACTAGCGCTAAGTCCTCCCATTTTATTCTATCTTTTGGAAAACGAGAATGCTCAAATAGACTACGGCTAAAAATCTTCGCACGTATCCCTGGGGTTATTTCAACTAAGAAATTGTCCTTTGCTATGTCAATTACTCCAGGCGAAATTGCATGCCAAGTCTCAGACGTACTCGTAACAGGTATTTTACCGAGATAATATCGGCTTTTGCCTATAGCAATATCTGTATCGTTTTCCAAGGCGCACTTAAGTAGTCTCTGGATGCTATGATCAGGAAGCCAATCGTCGGCATCTAGAAAAACAATGTAATCCCCAGTAGCTTTATCAATCCCATAGTTTCTTGCTGACGCTACGCCAGAATTTGCTTGCTTTAGGTATTGAACCGAGCCATACTCGGCCTGAATTCGTGCTATAATACTGGATGTCTCGTCGGTTGATCCGTCATCTACAATCACTAGATTGGTTGACACTCCTTTTGGACACTGTTCGCTGTTGCGAAGTACACTCATTATACACCTCTTGATGCTTCTTCCACCATTAAAAACCGGCACGATTATGTCAATAGTCATTTTTCACCACCCTTTCTACTATCTGTAAAAACACAAGGCACTAACGCCTCTGCATAATACTATATCATATTTCCATAAAAAGGCAAGTACAGGTCAGTCAAACTTGAAGAAGATATCAAACTAGAGGCAAGGGTATTAACAGCCAAAAATATAGAGGTAGAGCCGTATCCATGGCTCGATTTTATCGAAAAATCGTCAAAAAAATTAGCCCCTGAACTTCGCAAGGTACTTAACAGCGAATTACAGGGGCGAAATGGCGAAAAATCGGCTTTATATAAAATCTGGTGGGGGCACCTGGGCTTGAACCAGGGACCAATCGGTTATGAGCCGACTGCTCTAACCACTGAGCTATGCCCCCAACCATTTATATTTTATCACCGCCAACACTAAAAGTAAAACACTTGTGCTATAATATTAGTGTCTATGCAGAATAAATTGCGTAAGATAAAATACAACATCAAGCACGATTTCCCGCTGGACAAATTCCTTTTTGTCGTAGCGCTGCTTTTCTTTGCTGCCTGTGTTTGGGGCACGATATCTTCCGTTGCTAGAAACTGGGAGCTAGAGCAGCGGGTTTCTTCCCGCCAGAAGGAACTGAGGATTTTAGAATTAGAAGTAGAGTCCGCTGAGCTAGAAAACCAATACTATGCCTCAGAAGAATACCAAGAGCTTGCCGCCCGTGCTAAGCAGAATAAAATGTACGATGGTGAAATTATGGTCTACCTCCCTAAGAATACAGAGCGCGCCAAGACTAAACATCAATCCGAGAATAACAATATTATCACCCAAGATCAAGAAGATACACGCACCAATTTTGAGAAGTGGATGTCGTTCCTATTTGGCGCCTGATAATAGCACAAAAAAGGCCTCACTGGAGGCTTATCGTGGTGGCGGGGGTTGGATTTGAACCAACGCTAGCCCCTTGGGACGCTACGTTGGTTCCCAATTTAAAAAACCTCACTGGAGGCTTATCGTGGTGGCGGGGGTTGGATTTGAACCAACGCTAGCCCCTTGGGACGCTACGTTGGTTCCCAAGTAAAAAAGGCCTCACTGGAGGCTTATCGTGGTGGCGGGGGTTGGATTTGAACCAACGACCTTTTGGTTATGAGCCAAACGAGCTACCAGGCTGCTCTACCCCGCGATATACCTACGAGTATACACCAAAAAACTCTGTTCGTCAAGATTACTAGACTAGCTTCTTCGCGGCTAGTCTTACGAGCTCACCCCATTCAGTATTTAAGTGTGGCGTACTTGCTATCTCTACCACAGAAAGACCGTGTCTGACGCAAAGTGCAACCTCTTGCAGATAAGCCGCTGCATTTGGACACATCAAAGTAGTACCAAGTATTTTCCCTTGGTTATTAGACAGCATTTTGATAAACCCAAGCTTCTGTTCTGAAGTAGCCGCTGCCGAAACCGCCGAAAGTGGTAACAATGCCTTACCGTATTTTACGTCGCGTTTCATTAAATCGTCTTCTGTCATCCCCACCGTAGCAATCTGCGGGTTAGTATTTACTACCCTGGTAAAACCGTTGTAATTTACCATATTCCTATTCTTACCAACAATATTAGCCGCTGCAACCCCAGCCTCATAATTTGCTAGCTCAGTTGCGCTATCTCCACCGATAACATCACCAGCCGCATATATATTTTTCGCAGTAGTTTGTAATGATTTCTCAACGTAAATACCTTTTTTGTCATACCTTACACCGGCGTTCTTCAGCCCAAGATCAGTATTTGGCTCTGAACCAACCGCTGCTACAACGCACTCTACGCGTACGGTCTTCTCTTGTCCACCATGAGACAAAGTAATTTTTGTAGAAATCGTGTCGCTTTGCGCAGCCACGGCGCGAGTTTTAGTTAAAATCTTTACGCCTAACTTCTTTTCTAGGTGTGCCGCCAAAAGCTGCCCGACTTCTTCATCTTCACGAGGTAACAATCTCTCTGCTAGTTCTACTAACACTACTTTTACGCCTAACCCTGCAAAGTATTCGGCAATTTCCACCCCGCTTGCACCACCGCCAATCACTAACATACTCTTTGGCAGTTTTTCAATTTTCAAGATCGTCTCCGGAGTATAATGCTTTGCCTCATTTAGCCCAGTGATACCTGATATTTTCGGAACAGCCCCCGTAGCGATTAAAAACTTGTTCGCCGTCAAAGTCTGTCCAGCCAGCCCGGCCTTAACTTCTTCTATCGTCGGGGAAGCAGTAGTTCGCTTACGGATTGAAATCTCGTGGGCAGAGACAAAGTGTGCTCTCCCAGCAATACAGGTAATACCTTCGTCTTCCAGAGATTTCTTTGTGTAGTTCTCGCCAGATTTGACTATTGCGCGTAATTGTGCTTTAAGAGCAGTTGGATAATTATAGCGTAGGTTAGTAGAGGTAATCCCAAACTTCACTCCCGCCATCGCTTCTGTATATAAATGTGAAAAGTTCAGTGCTGCCGCATATGGAATATCACGATAATTAAGATTCGCCCCACCGAGTTTTCTCTCTTCAACAATGGCAACGTGCTTTTTTGCCTTAGCAAGATTTCGCGCGGCAGTTACCCCAGCTGCGCCACCACCAATTATTATAACGTCGTAATCAATCTTTTTTCCCATCTTTATATTATTTTACCACGATTTTTAAAAATATAAGCTAAATCTTTATCGTATTTTGCAATTTTCTTGCTGGCCACCTGTGTAATATCATCTTCCGTTATAAAAGAGCGTTCGCTTGCCCATGTTTCTACCTCGTCTGCCACCCTTTCTGCAATTATTTTTGCCGCTCCAAGATGCCGATTCAACACCCTTGCTTCAAACAGAATTTCTGCAACCAGTTTCTTTTTAGAAAACTTCACTTTAGTCTTACTTGCCCGGCTAGTCATTATCTTTTCTTCAGCAACCGCCTTACTATATCGTCGTCTAGTTTTTACTTTTTCAATTAAAGCCATTATTATACTCCCATAATTTTAAAAGCGACTAGGAAGGCCGCCATTACTAAATAACAAACTCCTGTAAAAACTCTGAAAAACATTTTATTTTCAATACGCCATTTTTGAATTGCTACTAAATTCTTACCATTTTTTATAACCATTTTCGTAATAATTAAAGGCATAATTACAATCATTGCGTATCCTGCTAATGCTATAATTATTAACGTTCGTGGTAAAGAAAGTAGGGAATTAGCAGCAATTATTGTAAGTACAACGGCAAACGGCAGTTCTCCAAAAGCTGTCATTATCCCCAGCGCCACCGCCTCCGCGCTACTGTCTGCTTTTGCCGCACGCTTCTTTAGATACTTGGCTATCCAGTCGGGCACCCAAAGCATCGTATTTCTCCCCTTACGATAATAAAAGAGCAAGACCAGTAGCGCTACCACTATTGCTAAGCTTACCAATACGATCAGGCCATTCTCCCCAAGTGGGTTGCCATTACATACAAGAATAATTAAGGCCGTTGTAGCTAAAACCAAAGTAGAGAATAAGAACGCTCCAAAAATATAGCCCCAGGTGATCCTTCTTGTTTTTTGGGGTATTTTTCTGCCAAGAGACTCGTGATAGAGCATCAGCAACGTGCCAGTCCCAAGCTGTAAACTTGCCGAGGTTATCGCCGCAAGCAGTATCACTAAAATATCGATAATCTCCTTCATTACCTTAATTATACCATAAGAATTAATATAAACATAAGAGTAACAAAAAACATTATTTACAACATCTCAACCACTGTTAAAAATTACAATCAAACGTTTTTCTAAAATGGTCGTGGTTGCAACTTTTTTTAAAATTATATTACGATTGGAACATGACAATTTTTCACCATTTTGCGCCTCGCGCACTCAGTATTTTTTTGGGCCTTACGTCCATGCTCCTTCCACTAAAACCAGCAAATATCTACGCCGCCGAACCATCCTCGCCGCCAGAATGTCAGGAGGGTTATGAATATGTAGAATCAGTTGGTAAATGTTATAAAAAATGCAACACTGGCTGGGAGCGCAACCCCGAGACCAACCGTTGCCGCAAAATCCGCACAAGGGAGAATTCTCCAGTCGAAGAAAACCATAGTGTTTCTCCAACTACCTGCAAGGAGGGCTACGAGTATGTAGAATCTATCGGCAAATGCTATAAGGCTTGTGCTGAAGGTCAAGAGCGTAACCCCGAGACCAACCGTTGCCGCAAAATTCAGGTAGATGATACCAGCGGCGGTTCTAGTGCGTCCGCACCGCCCTCCAGCAATCCTAGCAATTCAGGTTCTAGCACGTCGGGTTCTTCTAGCTCGCCAAGCTCCTCCAGGCCGTGGGGCTCATCTATTTCGTCTACCTCTACTTGCCAAGAAGGATATGAATACGTAGAGTCTGCCGGTAAATGCTATAAGGCCTGCACTGAAGGTCAAGAGCGCAATCCCGAGACTAACCGTTGCCGCAAAATCCAATCCGATGATAGCTCAAGCTCTACTTCTGGCAGCACTAAGTCTAATAGCTCGAACATCTCAAGTTCTGCCACTTGCAAAGAGGGCTATGAATACGTAGCCTCCGCCGGCAAGTGTTACAAGGCCTGTACGGACGGCCAAATTAGAAATCCTGAGACCAACCGTTGTAAGAAGGCCGAGTCGTCAACATCCACATTGAAAGAATGCATGGAGGGCTACGAACGTAACCCTGAGACCAACCGCTGCCGCAAGATAAAAAACAACGATGGTGCCGATTACGATGTAGAAGTCCCAGCGACTGGCGGCGCCACTTCTTTCATCGCGGTTGGCGCTATTATCGCGATCGTTCTAGCGGGATTAGTCTTTATCGGTTTCCAATATCGCAAAGAAATTGTTGCATTTCTTAGTAAACGCCTGGAAAAGGCCAAAAAATCCTCGTAATTTTCTCTCCACCCCTGTTTTAGCACTCTTGAAATTTGATTGCTAGTTTGCTATAATATGAGACAAGAACTAGCACTCACAGAATACGAGTGCTAAGTATAAAGAAAAGGAGATAATATATGAGTAAAATAATTGGTATTGACCTTGGCACCACCAACTCGGCTTTTGCCTACATGGTTGCTGGTAAGCCAGAAGTCATCACAAACGCAGAGGGTGATCGCACCACCCCATCAGTTGTAGCTGTCACCAAGAAAGGCGATCGGCTTGTTGGTAAAGTTGCGCAGCGCCAACGCGTTACTAACCCAAAGAATACTATTTATGGCATCAAGCGCCTTATCGGCCGCAAATACGAGGATAAAGAAGTCCAGCACGATTTAGACATTATGCCATATAAGATTGTTAAGAAAGGCAATCAAGCCGCAGTAGAAATGGACGGCAAAGAATATACTCCAGAGGAAATCTCTGCAATGGTGCTTTCTAAAATTAAGGCCGATGCCGAGGCTTTCCTTGGCGAGAAGGTTACAGAGGCTATTATTACTGTCCCAGCCTACTTTGACGATTCTCAGCGCCAAGCCACCAAAGACGCTGGCAAAATCGCCGGCCTAGAAGTCAAGCGCATCATTAACGAGCCAACAGCCGCCGCTCTTGCCTATGGCCTAGAGTCTAAGAAAGACGAGCAGATTGTAGTCTTTGACCTTGGTGGTGGTACCTTTGATGTCTCCATCTTGGAGCTTGGCGATGGTGTCTTTGAGGTAAAGTCTACCAACGGTGATACTCACCTTGGTGGTGAAGATTTCGATAACATCATTGTTAACTATCTTCTTGATGAATTCAAGAAAGAGTCCGGCATTGATATTAAAGATGATGCCGCCGCTATGCAGCGCATTAAGGATGAGGCAGAGAAGGCCAAGAAAGAGCTTTCAAGCGCTACTTCTACAGACATTAACCTCCCATTCCTTACCGCCGATGAGGATGGCCCAAAGCACTTTGAGCACACCCTCACTCGCGCTAAGCTAGAGGAGCTCGTCTCCCCGCTCTTAGACCGTTTGGAGGAGCCAGTTAAGAAGGCTCTAAAGGATGCTAAGCTAGAGGCTAAGGATATTGACGAAGTTGTGATGGTTGGCGGTATGACTCGTATGCCAGCTGTCGTAGAGAGAGTCAAGAAATTCTTTGGTAAAGATCCAATGCAGGGTGTCAACCCAGACGAGGTTGTAGCCGTCGGCGCAGCTATCCAAGGCGGCGTGCTTCAGGGCGATGTCAAAGATGTTCTCTTGCTTGATGTTACCCCGTTATCTCTTGGTATAGAAACAATGGGCGGTGTCAGCACTAAGCTCATTGAAAGAAATACTACCATCCCAACCAGCAAGTCTGAGGTCTTCAGTACGGCCGCCGACAACCAACCATCTGTAGAAATCCACGTTTTGCAGGGTGAGCGTGAATTTGCAAATGACAACAAATCTCTTGGCCGCTTTATTCTAGACGGTATCGCTCCAGCCCCACGTGGTGTCCCACAGATTGAAGTTACCTTTAACCTTGACGCCAACGGCATCTTAAATGTCACCGCCAAAGATAAAGGCACCGGTAAAGAGCAGTCTATTACCATCCAAAACTCTGGTAATATGAGTAAAGATGATATTGAAAAGGCTCGCGCCGAGGCAGAGGCCCATGCTGAGGAAGACAAGAAGAAACGCGAGTCTGTAGATGCTAGAAACCAGCTAGAAAACGCTGTTTACCAAGCTGAAAAGATGCCAGATGAATACAAAGATAAAATCAGCGACGAAGACAAGAAGACGATTGAAGAAGCCGTCAAAGCTGCTAAAGCAGTCCTAGAAGACAAAGAAGCTGATAAAGACAAGCTAGAGGCAGCCGCTAAAGAGCTATCAAACAAAATTATGCCAATCGGCGCAAAAATGTACCAGCAAGAAGCCCCAAAGTCCGACGAAGCCAAAAAATCTGACGACAAAAAAGGTGACGACGCTGTAGAAGGCGAAGTAGTAGAGTAGCTATCTGAGCGAAATCAAAATTTATCGCCCGTAAAAATACAACTGTTACCTAAGAAAGAAACGACCAAATATAGGAGTTTCTTGATTAGGCTAACAGTTGTATTTTTAATGCGGCGCGATGAATAGTTGAGCTCAGATGCCTACTCTGCTACTTCGCCTGGTTTCGCGGCGCGATGAATACTTGAGTTCAGATAACTACTCTACTACTTTGCCCGGCTATGTAGCACGATAAATGTAGGATTAACGAACATATGAGAATTATTCCTCAATCTGTTTATTCTTAAAGTCTTCTAATACTTGTTTTGGCGTCTTGTAATTTAGTGGTCTCATAGGACGATTATTGGTTTTATCTTGATGTCTTTTTAATCTTCTT
>JAFUCF010000011.1 GCA_017459845.1 Candidatus Saccharimonadota bacterium | reverse complement strand
GTACGCGAGCTGGGTTCAGATCGTCGTGAGACAGTTCGGTTTATATCCGGCATGATCGTCAGGAATTTTGAGGAGATCTGTCCCTAGTACGAGAGGACCAGGATGGACGAACCTCTAGTGTATCGGTTGTGGCCACCTGCTGCATTGCCGAGTAGCTATGTTCGGAAGAGATAAGCGCTGAAAGCATATTAAGCGCGAAGCCCACTCCAAGATTAGAATTCCCTAGGAGACTCCAGAAAGATGATCTGGTTGATAGGCGCAAGGTGGAAGCAGAGTAATCTGTGTAGCCGAAGCGTACTAATAGGTCCATTGACCTTTTTATGCAGACTAAATTAGACGTAACTAGCAATCGGTACTAGAAGTACCGGAGATACATTTAAATTTCAAGCATCTTTAATGGGTATCAATAGCCTACTTAAGCATATTGTTTGAGTAGAAACAATGCCGTCCTCTTTCGGAATTGAAAATTCCGAAAGTAATAATCATTTCAAAGCAAGGACATGCGCCTGGCTTTGAAAGGAATAGTTTTTCTGAAAGAGGAAGAGAAAAATCTTTTTTAAAAGATTTGTCTCTTGCGCTTCGCGCAATTTGGTATCCATAGCGCCAGGGAAATACCTGTTCTCATCCCGAACACAGAAGTCAAGCCTGGTAGCGGCGATTATACTGCAATAGCGGGAAACTAGCAAGATGCCAAATTATGAAAAAACCGTGTGGAAACGCGGTTTTTTCTTGTCAAAAATCAATAAGTTTGCTATAATACTTATATACTTAATCGTCCGGACCATAAAAGGCCCGGCTTATTTAATGAAAGGAGAAAATGGAAGAATTAGATTTGAAGCAAATGTCTGCCATGGTTAAGGTGATTGCTGAAGAGAAAAATCTGCCAGAAGAAGTCATTTTAGATGTTATCCAGACTGCCATTGCCGCAGCCTGGCGCCGTGATAATGGCACACGCGAGATGGAAGTACGTGCAGTTTTAGATATGAATACGGGCACCGCTAAAGTCTATGTAGCAAGGACAGTAATTGAGGATGGCCTAGCCTATGATCCAGACACGGAAATCCCAGAGTCAGAGGCTAAAGGTGCTAAGGAAGGTGATATCGTAGAAGAAGAACATGATGTAACAAGCTTTGGTCGTGTTGCATCCCAGACGGCTAAACAAGTAGTCGTCCAAAAACTTCGTGAGGCCGAGCGAAATGCTGTTATGGTGATGTTTGAAGATAAGATTGGTACCATTGTTACTGGCACTGTCTCAAAAGTCTTACCGAAGATTGTCTTAGTTGATCTTGGCCGTGCTACTGCCATTATGCCAAGATCAGAACAAATTGACGGAGAATTTTATAGCGTAGGTAGCCGTATTAAAGTGCTTATTAAAGAAATAGATCGCGATAATGAAAAGGGGCCACAGCTCGTAGTATCTCGTGGCTCAGCAGAATTTGTCGAGCAACTCTTTCGTCAAGAAGTACCAGAGCTAGAGACTGGCTCGGTAGAGATTATGGGCATCGCCCGCGAGGCCGGCCGCCGTACTAAAATCGCAGTTATGACGTCTGTGCCGGGCGTAGATCCGGTAGGCACCTTTGTAGGTGGCCGCGGCGTTCGCGTTCAAGCCGTCATGAATGAGATTGGCGACCGTGAGAAGATTGATATTATCACCTGGAGCGAGAACGTTTCTGAGTATATCCGCGAGGCTCTTAGCCCAGCTGAGGTCAACAAGGTAGAAGTAGAGGGTAAGAAAGCTAAGGTTTACGTCTCTGAGGAGCAACAATCTATTGCTATTGGTAAACAAGGCCAAAATGTCCGTCTAGCCTCTAAGCTTACTGGCTACGAAATAGACATTGTCTTGCAGAAAGCAGCTACAAAGAAGAAGAAACAAAATGTAGAAGATTCATTACTCAACGCGATTGAGGATTCTGAAGATAGTAGCGAAACAGACGCCTAAAGTGTTCTACTAGTCTATCGCGGTTGTAACCATCTGGATCATCAACCCATCTAAGGAGCATACCAGCCATTGCCTCGGAGTAAAACTCCGAGGTAAATTCTTGGAAATCCTCTGGCTCATCTGGCATAGAGTATTTTACTTGCCTTAGAATCACCTTGTGTAGATCATCGTATAAGAAGCGCCGTATTTCGTTCCGCCCAATAGAATCCGTTGCCGATTTAATTAAACGGCGATTTTTTTCTAAGTAATCCATTGCGAAATTTAGCGCCACCTCGTAATCAGTAGGGAAATCATAAGAACTAAGTTTCGAAAAGGCTTCTCTCCCAAACGTCCAGGCTAAAAGCTCGGAGATACTATGAAAATGATAATAGAAAGTTTTGCGATTTACCCCCGCCGTCTTTACTAAATCAGATACGCTAATTTTGCTAAATTTTCGGCTTTCCATTAGCTCTTTTAGGGCTTCAGAAAGATGGGTTTTTGTCGCAAGAGAAGTCCTGGACTCTTTACTTGTAGTAGCCATAAAACAAGTTTACCACAAATGTCCAAAAGTTTCAGCTATTTTTTGATGAAATCCTTACGTTTTACCGCTACGCGGCTAGTTACTGCTCTCCCAGTTAGCATCATCGCTGCAGCAACAATTGTCATTAGGCTTAGTACGATGATGACAATAAGTACTATATCACTTGTCGTGATACCTTCTTCTGGATTGGCCAAGCTTGCTACAAATTCAGTTGATTTTCCATATTGGTAACTTACAACATTATCGTAATTCGGTTGGTCAGGGTACCAAGATGCAGTTTCGCCCAGAGGCTCCACGTATGATTCTTCAGTATCGCCAACAATCGGTACGGCTATGTCTTCCTCCTGTGCTACCGGTTCTGCAGGCTGTTCTGCTTGAGATACGGGCGCCAGCTGAGTCTCGCTGGATGGTTGCGCTGCAGGCTGGGTTTCTGTTTGCGGTGTGGTGGCATCTTGTTTCTCGCAAGTCACCACAAAAGTATCACTATCCTTATAGGAACACTTTGCGTTCGTAGCAAAAACATTGGCAGCGGAGAACGAAATGCCAAACATTGCTATAAGTGCGGCAATTCTTAATATTTGAGTTTTTTTGGTTAGAGTCTGTACATGATTCTCCACGACATGTAAAGACTGATTATTTTTGTTTTTCATTTTTATGTTCTATAGCCTTTTATCTAATGGCTATTATAAAGCTAATGTTTTAAAAAATCAAGCACGAAATTAGAAGGTAGAGAAAATTTGGCTCCAATAAGTACGATATGGCGTAGATGGATCAAACACAAAGCCAATTGCAAGATTTGTGAACGTCCCGTTCAAGATGTTTGCCCGGTGAGTATCGGACGCCATCCAAGTTGCCACCACTGAAGCCGGCGAAGCGGTAGTGCTACCAGCGGCCAAGTTCTCGCCAGTCGTACCGCCGTAAGACGGAATAGCACAGGCTGTGCTCCAAGAACTCCCATCCGGACGAGTGTGTGAATACGAAGAGATTATTTCCACTGCACGTGTCTGAGCCGCACCCTCGCAAGCAGAACCCCAAGAAAGCGCACCAAGACCATTCTTCGCCCGCTCGTTGTTAACTAGATTTAATACCTCCCACTTCCACTGCTCTGTCGGGACTGGAATTACTGTCACGGTTATCTCGTCTCGCCTCAAACCATCATAAGTACCAGCGGTAATCGTAGTTGTGCCTGTGCCAACAATCTTTGGGTATCTACAGCGGTCAGATGTATAGCCTAGTTTCTCACGCGCCGAGGCATAAAACCCAGCGATTACCCCAGGATTACTCGTCTGCCAATACATATCTCCTAGTCCGGAGAGGGAGCCATCAATACAAATGTCTTTATCGGCGCTTTGATAAAGCGTTGTTGAAGCTTCGTTCCATAGCTCGCCAGATGGAACGTTGCCAGAAGAGGCGCGCTCTGTCGCCTGGGCCACTGTGCCTAGGACATAAGAATATGCACCGTCAGTGTTTGGCACGTCGTCTGAGCCCGCGCTCGTCGTTGCTCCACCACTGCTTGAACCACCTGAATACCCTCCGCCAATCGAGCCACTTGTTGGACTAATTTCGCCGTTTTTTACAGCTTCTAGATAATCTGTTACCGAATCAATCATCTGTACTTCTGAGCCTTCGTCTTCTAGAATATCGCTTCGTTCTGAGACTACCCGAAGAGTGGTCTCTTTTGGCAACCAAATTGCGCCGGCGATTAAAACTCCCGCTACTAATATTGCCGCTGCATTTACAGACAGCAAAATTCTCATCTTTGTCTGCTTAAGCATTGTCGCTGTCATTTCTTCCTCCAACCTTTTCTTTTATACCCTACGCGCTGCTCCGAATCTAAGACTGCTGCAACTAGATTTACAACCATTTCCATCTGTACTAAGTCTTTATGTTCTGGCATCTTTTTCCCAACTGGCGCACCAATTAAGATTTGTCCATATGCCGCGCCCCGTGCATTTTTTAACTCTGCGATAGCGAAAACTCCATGAGCTTTAATTTCTTCTGGTACTTCTTGCCAAAATTTTTCGGCCGCTCTTAATCGACTAATTTTAAGCAGCTCTTCTTCGGAAAGGTCTATATTTTTTGAGCTATATAGTTTCCCCTCTAAAAATATCCCAATATACTGAAAATGCATATAATCCGCTAAGAAATCCGCAACTTCATCTGCCTTAACATTACTAGTAGCAAATTTACTAAGTTTCTTTACAACATAGGTTAAATCTACCGTTGAAGAGGAAACTAGTGAGCGCACAAATCCAAACAACTCCCAGATTAAAGGAAGTAGTATTAGTACTATAATAATCATTACAAAATTTAATACAAATACTTCAGACGGAGCATTATGTATCTTAAAAAGCCACTTATAGACTAGATAAAACACTACCATATAAATCATTGCCACCGCCGACATAACTACAATGTAGGCTACTATTTTTTGTAAGAGATTGCTAAGCTGTAGGGTTCTATAGTAAAGAGATAATATATAATATGCGATGATTGTAATCTCGATCAGAACTACCTCATAAACCCACGCGTTAACTACTCCAGTCAACGGCATCAATATACAAAAAAGCGGAAAGCCGAGGATAACTAGACCAGCTAGGCAGAGCCCAAGAGTATGAACCTTCGTTATTCTGGCGGTTCGGCGTAGAGGCTTTCGGTTGTAGAGGGCGACTAATAAAGCCGCCGCTGAAAAAGCGGAGAGAATGGATAAAATCGTAACTAAGATAATACTAAACTCCACTTGACCTCCATTTGATTGTGTACTAAAATTAGTTTAACATAAGTAGGTTAAGAAAGCAATAACAAAAGTGACGCTAAATAAACAACAAAAAGATGCGAATGAGATAGCTGCTTCTGCCAAACAGGAGCAAAGGCGGCTTACTAAAAATGCCTTACATTCTCTAAGATTACACCAAATTGCGATTATTGCGCGCAACGTTGCTCTTATTTCGCTAGCTTTTCTTATTGGCACGGCTATTACTACAAGTGTTCGGTCTCTTACGCTTACGGCCCTAGCTAATGAAAATGGCATCCCAGCCTCTTGGACAGTTTCGACTCTTGGTTCTCCGGACGAAATTACCGTCCCGATTACTTATTTTGACCAAAAAATGGATGCCTCTTCCGATTTAAACTACAACCGTCGCACGGGCGTCTCTGTCAAGAATAATCACCAATTTGAGTGGTGTGGGTACAATAGTTCTTATTGTGGGAGTTTTCAGCAGGGTATTGTGAAATCTACACTAGGGGCTGACGGCCTGCCAGTCGCCATGCACCAAGAACCAAATGGAAGTATTAACTTTGCCTCAAGGTATGTCTTAAGCAATGATCCAGTCTTAAGCACTGATCCATTCTACCGTTGGTTCCACGAAACTTCTATAAATGGTGTACAAGTTTCTAAGCGCTATGATCGCGAGCTGACTTTTACTAAGACAGGTAAGAACACTTATGTCTTTGCGCCAAATGGTAATGGAGCGAATTTCTTTCCACTCGATGACGTCCGTACCGCAAAAGATAGTGTAAGCCGAAGTGATTTAAGTATAAACGGTCACAATTTTTCTTATACAGCCCACCTCAGTATCCCAATTAAAATCGCTATGGACGGTACAGAACGTTTTGACTTTACTGGCGATGATGACGTTTGGGTTTTCTTAAACGGTCATCTTGTCCTAGACCTTGGCGGCGTCCATTCTGCCGTTTCGGGTTATTTTAAAATCAATGAAAATGGTCATATCACGTCGCACGTTGAAGAAGCCACTGCTCCAGACACCTATCAAAATATTGGTTTAAAGCAAGGTGACGTTGTAAACCTCGATTTCTTCTATGCAGAGCGCTCTACCTCTGCTGCTAACTGCAAAATCACTATTTCCAATATGGAGTGGCCAATTTCGGCTAAGTCGGAAGTAAACGGTGATAATATCGACAACACCGTTGCTGCCTATCGCGCCCAAATCTCTAATTCCGATCCTTCTAATCCGATTTACCTCACTCATATCTCGGCCTTCATCGACGAAAAGGACGAATCTGGCAATAATCTTTCAGCTGGCTTTGCTAATCTTAGTAGTGATACCTTATCTTATACTTACACGCCAAACGATGAATTTTCTTGGCGATCGCTTGAAATCTCTGCTCCAGGTACTACAAAGGATAATTTTGCGCTTGCAGAAAAACTAAAACTTTCTCCGAGTGGTGAAGCGGGCGACACAATCTATCTAAAATACTACTACCAACCACAAGCTGAAACGGTTGAACTTAAAAATAAGACTGCCTTTCTCTCTGAAACGATTTGCCCAGAAAATGCCCCGAATTGTACTAGCGCTGAAGGATTTTCGTATGATGCATCTAGCGTAATGTTTGAGAGAGAAAAGAATGAGCCGACTCCCGCCCCAGCAGAAGAGCCAGTAGAGCCGGAGGTGCCGGAAAAACCTATCGAGCCGGAGGTGCCGGAAAAACCCGTAGAGGTAGAAACGCCAGAAACCCCAGTTGAACCAGAAGCGCCAGAAACTCCAGTTGAACCAGAAGCGCCAGAAACTCCAGTTGAACCAGAAACACCAGAAACTCCTGCTGAGCCAGTAATCCCGTCTGAGCCAGAGGCTCCTACCGAGCCAGAAATGTCAACTGAGCCGGAAAATCCGCGTGTACCTACCGAGCAAGAGCCGGCCGACGAGACTCCAGCAAACGCAGACTTAAAGCCCGAGAATAAAGAAGACAAAACCTCTCGTCTGATCAGCCATATTGTCTCTGGTGATGTTAATGAAGCATTCCTTGCTCCACTCGGCGAAGTCGTAGTATATGTTCCGAACACTGGTCTTTTAGATTCTACCGTGGACGCCATGTTTGATAATTCTTTTGCCGCCGTTATCCTTTCTGAATGGTTTATCCTTGCTGAACTGGCTATTTTCGCCATCTCGTCCTCAGTCTTCTTCTTTCTACGTGAATATTAAAATCATAAACTTGTAAATTTTACTAGTGTATAAATTACTACTATTATTTTTTCGCAATACATGGTATAATACTCCGCAGTAGAGTTGGTCTAAGTATCTTGAAAAGGAGGTTTATATTATGGATGCACAAGTCGTCAAACAGATTGAGCGTCTTGCTCTTAGGGATCCGCTCGAATCGGATGCTGCGGAATTTCCGCGAGATTATTACGAGAAGCACGTTAGACGAGCAGTAGAAGACGCAAGGAAATGGGTGGCGGCTCGCGAACATGGTTCGAACGCATATGATTCGGATCCTAAGGTTATCGCAGAGATCCGTGCCCAACTCATCAGGAATGGTGCTAGTACAGAATTTATGGAGAGCCACGCGTGGTGGGGCAGGTTGGAGAAGCTCCTTGAGAACCCTGGAGTAGCAGAAGTCATGTACCAGGGAGGGATCAAGTCGAGATTTTTAGCTCCCTTACTGATAGCTATGCCTAGCAGTCTGGCTTTAGAGCCGGCATTTCTTCATGGGATGACTATTGACTTAAAATATGACAAGATTACACCTGAGGACGCATATTATGAGACGGCGCGAAGAGAAGACCTATTTAAGTACATTCGTATTAGGTCGGCTTTCTCTGGAGATATGTTAAATTTACTTCAGCCTGGCAAATCGGTTTTTTACAATTGTGGCCGGATGTTTGCTACGCGTTTTATCTCCCCGCTTGATGGAGCACAACTGGGTATTTGTATTGATATAGATCCTAGCGTCAAAGCGGATACTCTGTTCCCGCATATTTACGATCGTCACCATTATGCATTTTTCAACGCTCCCAACGAAGAGATGATCTATAATGAAGTGTCCTACAATGCTGACTATGCAGAAAGTTTAGGTCGTATTGTCTATACTTTCACCATGGAGGATTACACTGCCGCGCGAGAATTTTTAACGAGGGCGGTCGCCAATTTGAACTCTGGCGGAGTGATGGTTTTCGACCTTAACTGTGCCCATCGTGATTGGGAGAAGCTTTTACTCCCGATGGCCTGGGCTAGAGGTAAAGTCACTATGACTTTGTTAAAAGACAATGAGACCATCAAGTCTTTTGTAAAAGAGGAGCTCCTGAAGGATGCTCCCCTGGACGCTCTGATCGCTAAAGACATTGTAATTCACAACCAGGATGTCGGGGTAGTTTTTGCCGCAGTCCGTAAATAATTAAATCTAGCACATTCAAAGAAATCGCTCGCAATCTGCGGGCGATTTTCTTGTATTTTTATTTTGCCTATGGTAAACTAAAACTAATTAGGAGGAATATGCAGATAGTCAACATTTTACTTATATTAACTGGTGTATTAACGCTATTATCGGGTTTTGTAGTCCTTTTTGGCTCTACTAAAAGCAAGGAAAAGGCTTCTTTTGCCTACTTCCTCGCCATGGTTGGCGCTGCTACTTGGTCGTTTTCTATGACGGCTTTTCTAAATACTCAGCCAGGGGAAATGGACCGTGCAAAAATTTGTCTTACCTTAATGTATCTGTCAATTCTGGTAGATACTAGTATGCTCTTTCTCTACGTCGGCTGGAAGCGCCGTGCCACTTGGCTTTTTGCCGGTATTTTAATCATGTTAATGATTTGGCTTTCTGTCTCATTAGCGATTGATCCTTCTCGTCTCTTTGCGGAAATCATTTTAGACAAAGCCAACGGTAACTCCGTCGTATTTGCTAATACAATGTACATGATGGCCTATATGATCATTTGTGGGCTATCTGTCGTAGCCTTCATCATTGCGGCGTTAATTGCTACAAAAAAGGCTCGTACTAAACAAGAAAAGCGCGGGATGGAAATCCTCTTTGCTGGCCTCGCTATTGCTGGTGGGCTTGGTGGTATATTTGATTTGCTCCTCCCGCTTAATGGCGAGTATGGTCTTATTTGGATTGGGCCAGTCGCAACATCTACTGCAGTCTTATTTTACTACTATGCAATTTTAAAATACCGCCTTATCTCCCTCTCCTCTAAGGGTATCAAGGTTTTCTCTTACATTACTTTAATGGCTATTGTTGTAACGATTTACTTTGGCCTGTTCTTCGTATTCTTCTTCGCCATCTTCAAGTCTACCTATCCATCTGTGGAGATTATCCTACTAAACTTCGTAATGGTTATTGCGGTATTGATATTCACCCCAGTACTAAGTGAAATCACGGCTTTCGCCCGGTCTCTTGTTTACACGAAACAGATTGATTTACCGTATATGACTAAAAAACTAACTAGTATGGTTGGACAAAAGGCCAACCCAGTCGATCTTGCCGGTTTCTTGTCTTCTTATCTTCACTTCGGGTATGTTGGTTTCTTAATAGGGGATCGTCTCTATGGTTCGTCTGCATTAGATATCACCTCGGATGAAATTAGAGAGATTAAGAAGCTTGGTCCGGCTGAGCGTAACGTTTGGCAGACTTTACCAAAAACCACAGCTTCTTTCTGTGATCGCCTAGATATCAGAGCTATTGGTGAGCTCCAAGATGACAATGGTAAAACTATCGGACAAATTGTCCTTGGTAGACCACAAGGTAAGAAAAATTTAGATCGTAAAGATCTTCGTGAGCTAGGTATCATAGTCTACCTCGTCTCGGCCATCTTTAGTGCTAATACTTTGGCAAAAAGCAAATAAAATCATTCAAGCGAGCAATCTAATAAGCTTAAGCTAGAAATTTAAGTTTTTTGAAAAACTTGAACAAAAATGGCGTCTGTTTTTAGCATCTTCGTTAATAAGTGTATAAACATCAGAAACCCCCTGTAAATCGGGGGTTTCTATACGGAAAAACCAGCCCAAATTTCCTTGACAATGGTGGGGCTGGAATGATATATTTTAATAAAGAATAAGGAGTGTCATATGAAATCGTTTTTTCACAAATCCCTAATTGCATTAGCGATTGCCGGGCTAGTTAGTGCAAACATTCCAGTCAGTGCCATGGCAACAAATACAGCATCCATACAAGAGTATCGCTGGGACGAACACATAGAGGAGCTCTTAGGGGGCGATTACGTAGAAGGTGAAGTTGTTGTAGGTATAGATAGTAGCAAAAAATCTTTAACTTTCACGAGACTATTTGGTGGGCAAGAATTATCAGACACGGGAGATGAAATCACCACCGTATCAGAAGACTCTCTGGAATTATCCGATAATGAAAGCGCGAATAAAGATATCAGCATTGAAATAATTCGTCGAGACGATATGACTACGCGTGAAATTATGGAGGCTTTGCGAGGTGATAGTGCAGTAGTTTTTGCCGAGCCAAACTATATCGCTGAAACTTCTGATATAGAGCCATACGCTGGGCAATTAACTAGTGCGCTCACCGATGATTCTGACCGCACAGGTATGCAATGGGGTAATGTAGGTGGTTATGGCATGAACATCCCACACTGGAACGAAAATGGTGGCAACATGGCGCACGAGGTAATCGTAGCCGTGATGGATAGCGGTATAGATAACCAACACGCCGATTTACGGGAAAAGATGTATCATTTGTCAGCCGATGAACAGGCCGCCACTGGATGTAGCGAGCTTAGATGTGATAACATCAATGATGAAAAACTACACGCTCATGGTACACATGTTGCGGGTATCATCGGGGCAGCGTGGAATGACTACGGGATTAGCGGCGTTGCCTCCAAGGTAAAGTTTATAGATGTTCGTAACGCCAACTCAGAAGGCAAGGTAGATGTGATAGCCTCCATCAAAGGTTATGCTCAAATTAAAAAATTGATGGAGATGGGCGTTAAGATTCAGGCCATCAACAACTCTTGGTCTGGCGCACAGGGTTCTCTAGCGATGAAGGCCATTGTGAATGAGGTTGGCGAACTTGGGGCGGTCAGCCTCTTTGCAGCCGGCAACGACAGCCAAAATCTAGACCTTAATTTTAAACTGCCTTCCAGCACGGTTTACGAAAGCCCATATGTGCTAGTGATTGGTTCTAGTACCGAAAATGGCAAGCGTTCTGATTTTAGTAATTATAGCGATACAATTGTGGATGTGTATGCCCCAGGTAGTAACATTATGTCCACTGTGCCAACCGGGTCTGCTCAAGAGCCATTTGACTCTCTGGCGATTTCAAATAATTATCGCAATAGCTTTGAAGATGAGGCAGACCTTACTAATATCTCTGTCCAGCAAGAGTTAAATGGCAACCTAGTGCCTATCACCCCATCTCTTAGTGATAAAAAAGTAAAAGATGGCAGCCACTCCGTGGCGCTAAAACTTAACCAGGGTAGTTACGAGTATTCGGCGCCGCTATATCGTTATTATACTATGATGAGCCTAGGTGATATAAGCGCTAATGTAAATGGGCTTGGTTCTAAAATGCTAGGCTTCTACCTCTCTACCGACCAGAATTACGCCATGACTACAGATTCCGAAATGAAGAACCTCGGCATCATGGTTAAAACTACCGATGGAAAGATGGGCACTGCCGCGCCAATAGATTGTGATGAAACATCGCCTGGAAGTGGTATAGGGTATTGTAATTACAATCTGCCAGACAATACAGATTACACAGATTTTACCATGGTGATGATTCTAAGCTCCCAGGTAGAGTCTGATTACACCTTCTACATGGATGCTCTTGGCATTGGCGACAAAACAGCAACGGTGAGCTACAAATACATGAGTGGTACATCCATGTCTACACCAGGTGCCACGGGCGCCCTAGCGGTCCTACTTGGCAATGCTACTAGTACGCCAACTGCGGATGTAGCTAAAACCATGTTACTCTCACGCGTTCGCAAGATTTCCCTAACTGAGTTTCCATCTAAGACCGGTGGCATTATTGACCTATCGATCAATAGTACAGCATATGCACCAGTAATTACAGACACTATTGCAAAGGACAGCCAGTTTATCCTAGAAGGCAAGAACTTCGTAGCTGGCAGCAAAATTACCCTAACTAAAGCCGGTCCATACGATGATTCTAATGAAATAAATGTCACTACTAATTCCGTGATTAGTAGCGACCAGATTATTATTAACTTTGCGGGCGCAGCACCAAAAGGCCTATTCTATGTAACTGTAACTGCACCAGCGGAAAGGGGCGGCCAAAGCACTAAACGGATGCTTTACTCTAGCACCTCTGACAAGGTATATGAAAACACTCTCTCCTTAGTGCCAGATTTTGAGAAGAGTGATGATATCGCATCTTTCAACAATAATAGCCTTAATGGCTTTGCAGTAGAACATGATGGCTATATGTATTTAATGGCTGGAACATCTTCGGGTTTTGTCACGAAAATGACTTATCTCTATCGGTATGATTTTGCGGCGGACAGTTGGCAAAAGATGGCAAGCATCCCAGCAGATTTTTACACGGCTAAGGGCGCAGCGATAGATGGGAAAATATTCGCATTCGGCACAAATGGGGACGTGCCAAAGGGGTATGTCTATGATATCGCAGGTAACAATTGGGAGGAGTTAGATTTAAGTGAGCTAGGTTCAATGGGTGTAACGGCACTTTCCCTAGAAAACCATAATGGGCAGTTAGTTATCACCTACGCTATAAATAATGTTCAGCCTGGGCCAAGCGATAAGTTATATACCTATGACTACAAAAGTGGCGCCATAAAACCATTTGCCACATTGAATGTCCCAGTTTACGGAGAAACTGCCCAGACAACTAAAGATGGTCTGTATGTTATGGGGTATACAGATACTAATAAGACCTCCATGCCGGTGTTGCAGCTAGTCAAACCAGATGGCAGCGTAGAAACATTAACGGATGCGTTTGGAAAATTAGCAGAAGATGCCCTATTTAGTAATCGAATTAAAGCTGTAGTTCCACAGTTTGCAATGGACCTTGCAGCAGTAGGGGATAAGCTAGTACTAGTTGGTCCAGCCAATTATGCTGCTGGTACAGATACCTTCGTCCTTGAAGATGGCCAGTTTGTGCCATACGAGCGCAGGCTCAGCGATGCTCTATTATCTAGTATAATCGCATTAGGGCATGACGGCCGCATTTATGCCATGGCCTTTGCGCCTATGGAAGAAAATCGCGTGGCCTTTAGGTCTAGCCAAATGGTAGAGCCTAAAGAAGAGCCAGAGGAGCAGGAAGAACCAAAAGAAAGCGACACTACAAAGCCTGTTATCCCTAAAGCTCCAAATTCAGGCGAAGGCGATGACAATAACCTTGGGCAAAACAACAATGCGGCCGTAATAACCATATCTCTTGCTATAGTCGCCGCAGTTTCGCTCGTCTATTGTGCAAAGAGGGCTTATAGCCAGCGCGCACGAAAAAACGCCTAGATGGCGCCTTTCAAATCTAATGGCTGGGGATGAGGGATATCGCTTTTACTTCGTAAAAGCTCCCTTTTCTGCGTCAAATAGTTGGGATGAGGGATTAGGCGCTTCGCGCCTTCCGAACTGCCTTGCTCGCAAAGCCAAAAACTTCGTTTTTGCCGTTGCTTCGCTTCGTTGTTCGGTCGAACCCTCCGGGTTCGCATCCCTCTCATTCTAAAGCAAGCTAAAAAATATAGCCCTTCGGGCTATCTTTTTTAACTTGGCTGTCCTAGAGTGACAAATCACGAACCAATCTATCTAGTCATCGACTGGCTTGTCGAACATCCGCAAGAAACATTCGCCCCAGAAGATTACATAAGGAGTTCTGGCAACTTAATTCTAGATTATAAGTATTAAGCTAGTCCGCAAGGAAATATACTACGAACCCATGAAAGAAAAAGAGAGTTTTCCATCAGGTGGCGGCTCCCCTCATAGCAAGCCATCCTGTGCGTAAACTCTCTCTGAAACTATTTATTAATAAGCGAAGAAATCTCGGACTTAACCTTGCCTAAGTCGCTTGATGTCAATAATGGGATTAGGTTATTAATCTCTTCTACGCTCTTATCCCACCACTTGAACTCTTCGAGCAGAGCTATTAGCTCTTTATCAAATCTTTTACGAAGCACCTTTGCTGGGTTACCTATCACTACCGTATACGGCTCCACATCCTCTCGAATTACGCTATTCGCCCCAATAATTGCTCCATCGCCTATATGTACGCCTGGTAAGATTGTCGCATTTTGTCCAATCCATACATCGTTTCCGATAACCGTATCACCCTTAATTTGCAGATCTTCAATGCTAGGTGGAGTCTGCTCCCATCCTTCAAGTGTATAGAATGGGAAGGTAGTTACTGCATTTCTTTGATGGTTTGCGCCGTTCATCATAAATTCAACACCAGTCGCAATTTGGCAGAATTTACCAATTATTAGCTTATCCCCAATGTGTTCATAGTGATGAGTTACATGACTCTCGAAATCGGAGTCTGCAATATAGGAAAAATCTCCAACGATAATGTTAGGATTCTTAATCGTCGGCTTAATATAGATTTCCTTATCATAGTTAGCTATCGGATGAATAATATTTGGATCTGGCTTCATATTTACTCCTTTTTATTAATGTTTCGATTCTATAGATCAATTAAACTTTTCTTACAACCAGGGCATTTTCGTTGATTGGTCAAATTGTACACTTTCGTTGTCCATTCGTGTCTACACTTAGGGCAGGCGCAGGCTATTGTTCTTGGACTCTTTCTAGTCAGTTCATAGGGCGAGTATTTTTTATCATTCCAAACTTTAAGAACATCCGCGTCAGTAGTAGCTATGTCATTGAATCCCCTCAATACCTTTCTGCTAGCACAATATGTACACTTGTTCCCCTTCAGATAATTTGGGATTGTAGTCTCATAGCTATGACCTTTATTACATTTAAGCCATACCTTCTTGTCTGAGCCTTTACTAATCTCAGTTGGCTTAATCTCGTTCTTTTCGTAGTCCCATACTTCCAATATTTGCGGATGAATAGTAGCTATATCATTGAAACCGACCAGAATTTTGCGACCAGAACAATAAGGGCAACCCGATTTCGCTTTTACACGATTCACAATTGCGGCACTATAGCTATGACCTTTTGGGCATTTCCACCATACTTTGCGTTGTTGCCCTTTGCCTACTTTATTTGGCTTAATCTCGTTTTTCTCATAGTCCCACTCGTCTAATAATTCAGGATTTGTCGTAGCTAAATCATTAAAGCCAGATAAAACTCGATGCCCAGAGCAATAAGGGCAACCCCCGTCACTCAAGTTTAATAGAGTCACATCGTAGCTATGTCCCTTATCGCACAGTAGCCATACTTTTTTATTAGCATACCTAGTTATTTCGGTTGGCTTAACTTTATTCTTTTTAAAGTCCCATTTCTTTAATATTTCCGGCTCGGTAGTGGCTAGATCATTAAAGCCAGTTAGCACTTTGCGAGGAGGCGTTGAGCAATATGGGCATCCAGTGCCTTGATTAATTTTCGTAGAGATGACAGCTTTATAAGAGTGCCCGTTTTTACATTTCCACCAGACTTTCATCGAGCTTCCACTACTAAAGAATTCCGGGTTTATTCCTAACTTTTCATTATTCTCATAATCCCATTCTTTGAGTACTTCGGGATTTGTTTTAGTAATACAGTTTTCTTTTTCAATAAAATCAATCATTGATATTATGTCATCTATATCTCTGTTGATGTCATAATCTATATCGATTCTCAAATATTCGCTCAAAAAGCTAAGTGCGTCCCCCACATATGAATAATCTCTGTTGTTGTCAATTTTTATCGTGTAAACCGTAGCATTTGTAATAATCGGCTTGGCTCTCTTTTCACGAATCCTTACTAAATTAATCCCTTTAGCTAGGCAAAGATTATCTTTTTCAATATCCCTTTTAGAATTTCCATGATAGTAATAGCCATCATATTCGATCCCGACATTCAATTCAGGAATAAAAATATCTATTTCTTTTGGTCTTAGCCATTCTGGCTTATAGTTTGCGATAGTTTTAGGATATTTCTTCTTTAGATAGTAGTAAATAATCTTTTCTGGTATCGATGTCCTGAGATAGCTTGAACAAGTAGGACATCTGTTATATAGTTTATTGTTTCTAATTCTCGCATTTATCGCACATTGCCATTCATGTCCTCTTTCACACTTCCACCATACTTTTTGTCTGCCGCCCATGACTATTTCATCAGGTTTTATACCCAACTTATCATTCTTCTCAAAATCCCATTCCTTCAATAGTTGTGGGTGTTTGGTTGCAAAATCATTGTATCCTTTAAGGACTTGTTGATTTGCGCAAATAGGGCACTTAATATTCTGCCTTATTTTCTGCGCTACGGGAACGCAGTATTCATGACCATTTTTGCATTTCCACCAAACCTTCTTAGTTGAGCCATAGCTTATTTCGAATGGTGATATATTTTTGTTTTTCTCATAGTTCCATTCTTCCAACAGCTCAGGATTAGTTGTCGCTAAATCATTAAAACCCTTTAAGATTTGATTATTTGAGCATATAGGGCACCCACATCCATTAGCTCTACTTCTAATTACGGAGCTCCACTCGTGTCCCTTCTCGCATTTCCACCAAACTTTCTTATTGCTATCTGCTATTTCATCGGGTTTTAAGCCTAGTTCATCATTCTTTTTGTAGTTCCATTCTTTTAGTAAGCCTGGATATTTAGTGGCGAAGTCATTAAAGCCCTTTAAGACTTTTCTATTAGTACAAAATGGGCAATGCCCTCTGCCATTTAACTTATCGTAAATACTTCTCCCGTAACTATGTCCTTTTTCGCAAATCCAATAAACCTTTTTCTGGGAACCAATAAGCATTTCATCTGGTTTGATGCCTACTTCAGCATTTCTATCATAATCCCATTCTTTTAGTAGCTCTGGGTGCAATGTGGCAAAATCATTAACGCCTTTAACGGCTCTTTTTCCGGCACAATACGGACAACCGACACCCTTGGTTCTGGGATATATAAGCGAATCAAAACTATGTCCATTTTTACAAATCCACCAGACTTTTCTGCGGTTGCTTAAGCCAATTTCATTAGGAAGAATGCCTAGCTCACTATTCTTCTTATAGTCCCATTCTCTAAGTAAGGTCGGAAATAATGTTGCTAGATCATTATAGCCAGCTAAGATAGCCTTGCCAGAGCAATATGTGCAGCCATTATGTCGCTTACATCTATTGTAGGGAGAACATTGATAGCTATGCCCATTTTTACAAATCCACCAGACTTTTCTACCTGATCCGGTCGATATATCATGAATAGATAACCCTTCCGATGAATTACGGGCTTCATCCCATTCTTTTGCTATATCTGGATATTCATCTTCTAGCATGAGTTGCCTAGGTTAAATTGACAATATTATAACATATTTTCACTCCTTTATAAATCGGGTATACACAAATACTGTTGTAAGAATTACAGCATTCTACCCCTAAAAAAGTCGGAAGAAAATCGGTCGAAAAATGCCGCCATATTTACAACATTTATCCCCATTAAATGTGGACGAAATGTGGATGGCTTCAGCCGTAAAAATCGGACGAAACTCGGCTATCGTGTCGCAAAAAGGCGGACAAAAGGTGGCTGCTTATGGTAAAATATAAGTAGTCAATAGTGCTCGAATGTAGAAATACATTTCGGGCTTTTTTGTTGGCTACGACAAGCGAATGAGTGGGCTTCGCAGACTGGGCTAGAAATAGCGCTATTCTAGCCTCGACACGAGCGCAGGAGTCTGCCATGGACGATTGTAGCGAAGATGGCATTAAGAACCTTATGGAGACACTCTCTATACTCGATAGCATAGAAGTTACTCCAGAAAGAATAAAACAAAATTCCGTTTGCGAAATGAGCAAGAGCGGAAGAGTTTTATTTTACTATTAGTATTAAGTGGCTAGCATTTCGTTAGCCGCTTTTTGCATCCGTAACAGATGAAAAACCTACAAAATATGGTATAATAGTAAGTAATAAATAAGGATTGTTTGTCGTGGTTGAGATTAGAGTTAACAATGATCCACCTGCCCTAAGATATGTCTTATATGCTCGCAAGTCTTCCGAAGATAGTCGAGCTCAAGTCAAATCAATTCCAGACCAAATCGAAGACTGCATGAACTTTGCCCGAGCCAAAGGTCTTATTGTTGTCGATGTAGTAAAAGAGGCTGCATCTGCAAAGAAATCTAAGAATCGCCCATTGTTTACTAAGATGCTCAAAGATTTCGAGAAAAAGAAATATGATGGCATTATTGCTTGGCATCCAGATAGGCTTTCTCGTAATTCGCTCGAATCTGGCATGATTGTCGATATGGTCGATAATGATGTTATCAAAGACCTCAAATTCCCGACCATGAACTTCGAGAATACAGCGAGTGGCAAGATGCTACTCGGTATTCTTTTTACCATGTCAAAGGAGTACTCAGAACATCTTAGCGAGAATGTTAAGCGTGGTATGGATTCCAATCTTCAACAAGGCAAGTCTTCTGGCGTTCGCAAATGGGGCTACCAAAGGAATAATACGACTGGTCTATATGAGCCAGATGAAAACTTTAATCATATTCGTAAGGTTTGGGATATTGTTATTGATGGCGGCACTCAGAGAGATGCTCTCGCCTATGTTAAGCTCCACGATGTCCATATGATGACCAAAATCAATGAAAGAAACAAAGTCTCTAAGCGTGTGGGCATGGACAAAGGAACTATTAGCCGCATTCTTAAAGATCCATTTTATTACGGCATTTTAATCCAAGCTGGCGCTAAGGTTGATTTAAGAGAAGTTACTCCAAACTTTAAGCCCATGATTTCCGAGGCTGAATATCTAGCCGTTCAAGAAGACACGAAATTCAAAGCTCGTAGAACCCATCCTCTTCTAAAAGAAGGCGAGATAGATAAAGAGCAAGTATTTATTCCATTTCGTAAGTTTATTAGGTGCAAAGAATGTGGTCGTTTCATGTATGCGAGCCGTAGCAAAAGTCGTCATGGCGATTATTTCTTGTATTATTGTTGCCGTAATCCAGAATGTTCTCATCCACAAGGACAAGTTCGTGGAAAGATAGTCATAGATTATATGTGCAGCGTTCTAGAAACTCTCAAAGCATCCGAACCGGATTATAAAAGCTATTCACGCAGAGTCGAAAAATATATCAACAAAAAGCTCGATGATTTGCAATTTGAACGCCACAGCCTTACCGCAACCAAGTCCAAGCTCGAAAGAGCCTTACGGGAGCTCTCAGAGCGTTACGGGAAGCTTTTGGAGAACCCTAATACTCCTAAAATCGTATTAGATCAAATCAACGAACAGCTCGAAGATACTCAGACCAAAATAATTGACTTGAACGAGGAGCTTCAAAAAGTTGAGGCTAGGATTTTCGATCCAGACCAGCTACGAATGAGCCAAGAAAACTTTACGAACCTGATATTAAACGGTGCCGATAAGATGAGAGCTGGTTCTTCGCTCGAAAAAGACATTTTAGCTCGTAGAATTTTTACGAACCTAGAAATTGGGGCACAAAAAAGACTCTTCCACCTCTGTAGAGAGCCCTTCAATTTTCTGGTCAATGATGATAAATTCCTTAATGGCTGGGGATGAGGGATTCGAACCCCCGAATGCTGGGACCAGAACCCAGTGCCTTACCACTTGGCGAATCCCCAGTGTTTAGAACTACCCTTTAATACTACCATATTTCACGCCCCTTTTCAAGACCTTTTCATCCCAAATCGCTTATGCTATAATAATCATATTATGGAAGATAAGAAACTATTAAAAGAACAGCCTCTTGCGCCTGGTATTAAACCAGGGAAAGAGCCGGGCTTATTGCATCCATTAGATAACATAGAAGATGTAGAAGATTTTTATGCCGCGATAAATCGTGAGCATCTTCAAAAAGCCCTCTCTGCCGAACGCCCATACACTTACTGGACGATTGAACTTTACGACAAAAAGAACGGCATTAGAGGTGGCGGCGGCCTAGGTGTCCTCGCGGCCGATACGCGCCGCGTTGCAGAACAGATGAATGTACCACTTACGCTCATCACTCCATTTTACCCGTCAGAACAACATCAGCGTTGTACGATAGACAACACCAATGGTTTCTTCTTCCAAAACAGTACCGAGTCTATCCCTGTGGATTACAAAGACTATGGGTTTACTTTTCTTGACACCGTTAACATTAAGGCCGGTAGCGGCTTAGTAAAACTAGATGTAATAGAGAAGGTCCTTGGCTCTACGCGCCTCTTATGTATTACAGAGCCGGGATTTGGCGAGCTCTACTCTGGCGACTCTGGGGGCGACCATCGTTTGTACCAAGAGGTAGCTCTAGGCTTTGGCGGTTACCAGGCTCTGAAGCTCGCTGGGCTTAAGCCGGCCATTATGCAGCTTAACGAGGTTGCCACATTCTTTGCTGCGCTTGCTAGGTTAGACGAGCTCGCCTCCAACGGCATGGATTTTTACGAAGCTGTCGTCTACACTAGAAAGCACACGCTCTACACTAACCATACCCTTGTCCAGGCGGCCGAGGCTACCTTTAACTATGCGCAGTTTGAGCGCTTCGTCTTCCCAAATCTTAAATCTTCCGCTGTTAAAAAATGGCTTTCTGATAAATTTGATAATGGCTACATTAAGCTCTCTACTGTCACGATAGAGATTGCCGAGCTTCGCTCTGGTGTATCCAAACTTCACGCGCGCGTAGCAAACTACCGCGAGATTTCTGGCAAAAAAGTTAAGTTTAAAGCTGTCACTAACGGTATCGACATCCCAACCTGGACATCCAAGGAGGCAGTAGACTATCTAAAGGCCGAGGGTATCTTAGACAAGTTCTTCCTCCCAACCGCAGATTATGAAGCTAAGCTAGAGAATATCAGCGCCGAGGATATTAGAGAGATTAAGCTCGCCGGCCGTAGGGAACTAAACAGCGTTTTAGAGCACCGCGTAGATCAATACGGTAACCACATTCATATCGATGAGGATGGTTTGCTCTTTGAATTTAAGCGCCGTTTCGTAGATTACAAACGCCCATGGCTGCCATTTAGCGATCCCGTCCGTTTGAAAAACATTTTAGAGAAGTACAACGCTCATTACATCCTCTCTGGTCGCGTCCATGAGGGTGACGTTACTATGACCGGCCGCCTGACAGAAGTCTTAAAGACGATAGATAGCGATCCAGTCTTAAAGGCGCGCGTCCATTACCTCCCAGATTACGACGAGGAGCTAGGCCGGGCTTTGTCCGTCGGCTCGAACATCTCTATCAACACGCCAATCGTTGGCTTAGAGGCTTGTGGCACGTCTTGGATGAAGGACATTGTAAACTTTGGTATTCTGATTTCTACCCACGATGGTGGCGTGGCGGATTGCCCGGCCAGCGCCTATCTGAATATTGCCGGCGAGAGCGAACTAGAAGAAATAGAAAACCTCTATACCCGCATGGAGGAGGCAGCCGCCGCATGGGGTAATGATTTCGATTTAGAGCTTATTTTAAAGACGGAGCTTATTAATTTCTTGCCCGTTATCTCCGGCTCGCGGATGCTCAAAGACTATTTAGATTATCTTTTCCCAGAAAGGGCTTAAGTAGTAAGGGTTTCCAAACCTATGGAAAACCCTGTCAATATTATTTGAAAATGTCGCATAGTTTATTACGTTAAAATGTCGTTTTGTCATGGTTTTACCATCTACTGGGTACATTCTTATTATCCCATTCGGCACGGTCGCGATTAGTAAAATTTGGATTAAATTGTCTCCATGGTGAATTTTTATTCTTCTTTGCGTTAATACTATTTTTGTAGCTTATCTCAGCAGGAGTGAGCGTAGATATTGCAACTTTAGTGATACTAGGCTTAACTAATTTC
>JAFUCF010000010.1 GCA_017459845.1 Candidatus Saccharimonadota bacterium | reverse complement strand
AAGAAGATTAAAAAGACATCAAGATAAAACCAATAATCGTCCTATGAGACCACTAAATTACAAGACGCCAAAACAAGTATTAGAAGACTTTAAGAATAAACAGATTGAGGAATAATTCTCATATGTTCGTTAATCCTACACAACAAAGCCCGCCCGTCGGCAAAATTGTCTTGCGAAAAAACCTTAAAATGGTTATACTAGATATAACTAAGTGGAGTTAACATTATGGGTAAAAAATCAACGATTATTGGGCTGTCGCTGGTCGCAGGCTTAACCACGGCTATTTTGGTGCCGGCCGTTTATGCCGAGCCGCCGCAGGCCCCGCCTTCTAGCGATGGCGCCCCGGGGCAGGGAGATCCAAATGGCACGCTGGGCGGCAACTCTACTAACACCGCCGTTACTCACTCTGGTGTATTAACAATCACAGAAGATATGGCGATGGATGCTGGTACATATGAGAGTACTGGCGACAGTGAGAACGCTATCTTAATGACTGCTGGCACGGTTACGCTTACAAATCCTACTATTACTAAGACTGGAGCAGCAGACGGGGATAATGCAGATTTTTACGGCACAAATGCAGCGGTTTTCGTCTCTGGCGGCACGCTAAACATAACTGGTGGCACCTTGACGACAGACGGCGCCCACGCAAACGGCTTTTTCGCTTACGGTACGGGCGTATTAAACATCTCTAATGCCACAGTCCACACGAAGGCTAATAACTCTGGCGCGATTATGGTAACAGGTGGCGGCCAGCTGACTGCGACATATCTTACTGCTACTACAGAGGGCAATTCTTCTGCACCAATTAGAAGTGACCGTGGTGGCGGCACAATGAATATTGAGGGCGGCACTTATACCTCCCACGGGGTGGGCTCGCCAGTGATTTACTCTACTGCTAACGTAAACGTAAGCAAAGCTACGCTAGAATCCACCGTTTCTGAAGGCGTGGTGATTGAGGGCAAAAACTCGGTTAGTCTAGATACCGTGGAGATGATTGCAAATAACGTTCAGCATAATGGCAAGAGCGAGACGTATAAAGGTGTCTTTATTTATCAGTCTATGTCTGGCGATGCAGATGAGGGCGTGGGCAGTTTCTCCGCTAAAAACTCTAAGCTCACCACCAAAAACGGCGACAGCTTCTTTATTACTAACACCACCGCAGAGATTAACCTAGAAAATACCGTGCTTGTTAATAATTCTGGCGATTTCCTGCGGGCGCAAGCCGGCGGGTGGGGCAATACTGGCGCCAATGGCGGCGTAGTCACCCTTACGGCTAAGCAACAAGAGATAAAGGGTAACATCGTGTTAGACAATATATCCTCGCTCGAAATGCGGATGGAAGACGATAGCTTTTATCAAGGCGTGATTAACGGCGATAATACCGCCGCTAATGTAAAGCTTAGCTTGTCGGCCGATTCGGTCATTGTACTAGACGGGGATAGTTATGTCTCGGCGGTAGAGAGCGATTTAAACCATACTAACATTTATGCAAATGGCCATAAATTATATATTAACGGCGTAGCGGCAGACATTAATGAGGCCACTCCACCAACGGGCCGCAAGACTGAGACGGTATTCCAATCTACCGAACAAGAAAATGTCCAGAAAGAGACTGAGACGGTAGACGATTATAGTACGCTTGGCTTTATCCTGGCTGCGGCCGGAAGCTTCTTAGTGCTCGTCGTTGGTGGGATTATCATTGCAAGATGCGCAGCTAAGTGTGGCAAGACGGGTAAGTCACAAAATGGCTCTCAAAACTTAGATAAAATAAACAGCGTGATTGCCGATACGGCGATAGAAGATGTCGCGGATGGCATCACGGCAGACAAGGGCGGGCAAGAAAAGGGCCCCGATGCACAATAGCTGGAAACCATTTTTAGAGGCGGAGTTTAGTAAACCTTATTTCTTAGAACTAGCCGAGTTTTTAAAATCGGAGTACGCTAAGAAAACCATTTATCCGCCCAAGCCACTGGTATTTAGGGCTTTTACAACGGATTTAAATGCAGTAAAAGTAGTAATACTAGGGCAAGATCCTTATCATACCCCGGGGGCGGCACATGGCTTGGCTTTTTCTGTGCCTAGCACCGAAAAAATCCCGCCTAGCCTCATAAATATCTACAAAGAAATAGATAGTGATATTGGGCAGCACGCTAACAAATCTGGCTCGCTAAAAAGCTGGCAAGAGCAGGGAGTTTTACTTCTTAATAACGTCTTGACGGTAGAGGCGCACAAGGCCGGCTCACACCGCGGGCGCGGCTGGGAGATTTTTACAGAAGCGGTCATCAAATACCTTAATGATACGCGCGAAAATTTAGTCTTTATTCTCTGGGGGCGGGATGCTAGAGCGAAAAAATCTTTGATTGATACACATCGCCATTTAGTTTTAGAGTCCGCGCACCCTTCCCCACTCTCGGCACATGCTGGGTTCTTTGGCTCGCGGCCGTTTTCTAAAACTAACGCTTATTTAAAAGAGCACGGCAAAACGGAAATAGTATGGTAAGATAGAGGAAAGGAGTATAGATGACAGGAAGATACATCGTAATTGAAGGCCAAGACGCTACAGGTAAAGATACACAGGCTAGACTTTTGGCGGAATATCTCGCTAAAAAAGGCGAGAAGGTAGTAACGTATTCCGAGAGCGGCACGGGCAGCGAGAATGAGTTTATAAAAACCATCGCTAAACTAAACTACGGTACAGACCAAGACATTGAACCACGTACACACGCGCTTTTGTATCTCATCAACCGCTACGAGCAGTGGAAGAAGTTAGCCGAGCCGGCCTTGCTAAACGGCGAAACGGTAATTACCACGCGCAACTGGTTCTCTACTCTGATCTATATCGGTTACGCATCCGGCGTTTCACGGAGTTTGATTACCAAGCTACATAAGGAGGTAATGCCAGAAAGGTATTTCCAACCTGATAATATTGTTATCTTTACAATAGACGAAGAAAATCAACTAAAGCGGCTCGGCACACAAGAGCGCTCGGCAGAGTTTTGGAAGTCTAAGGGCGGAGAGTTCCAGAAAAGGCTTAACGCTGGCTACAAGCAGGTGGCAAAAGATTTTGCCGTCCCAACACTAGATGCATCCGGCACGATTGACGAAGTGCAAGCACAGCTGAGAAAGTTGTTTGAGATTTAGCTATGAATAAGATGCTAATGGGTATTTCTTCGGGGCGCGTCCAAAACCCCTGTCGCCACAGGGGTTTTGGCGCTACTGCTCGCGCTGCCGCGCTCCGCACCCCCTTCAGAAACACCCATTTAGCATCTTTCTAGAACCATTTCTCCTGGCCGCTTGCGTTCTTCTGGATCCCCTCGAAAAGCCTCTGGCGACGCTCCTACTAAAGCCATTTCTCTAGCCGCTTGCGTTCTTCTGAGCCTTCTTCGTACGAATCGAGAATGTCTTGGGGGTAGGTTTTGCCGTTTGAGAGGTTTAAAGTCTCTACTTCTGGCATGGAGGCAAGGAGGCGGATGACGGCCTCGTCGGTCTCTATGTTGGTCATAGACTGCTTTCTGGCCTCATAATGAGAACTTACCCTGAGGCGGCGATAGACAAAGCGCTTAATCCCAGCCTGAAGGCAATACTTTAGACAATTTTCACAGGTCGCGACGGTATTATACAAAGTACAGCCAGAAACATCGCGCTTAGCAAAAAGCAGAGCGTTCATCTCGGAATGAATCGCAAAATAATATTTCATTGGGCGCTCAGAAAGCGTCATCTTAGACTCATCTGCACCCTGGATCATGCCATTATAACCAAAGGAAACTGGACGATGGTTAGTGTCAACAATGACGCAGCCGAGCTGCGTAGATGGATCTTTAGAGCGCTCGGCCGCACGATCTGCGATACCCATAAAGTATTCATCCCAAGTTGGTATATCTTTCATAAATCCTCCTGTTTAGATTATTATATCATTAATTTGTAAACTGCGAATTGTAAAGTTCGGCGTAGAAGCCGTTTTGCGCGAGAAGCTCTGCGTGAGTGCCCTGCTCAATGATGTTCCCCTCCTTCATAACGAGAATTAGATCGGCATCGCGGATAGTAGAAAGGCGGTGAGCAATAAAGAATGAGGTGCGGCCCTTGGTGAGCTTATTCATCGCGTTTTGAATGAGTTGCTCGGTACGTGTGTCAACATTGGAAGTGGCCTCATCTAAAATCAGCATCGGCGGATTGGCAATCATAGCGCGAGCGATGGTAAGAAGCTGCTTTTCGCCAGCAGAAATATTATCACTATCCTCAGAAATTTTAGTCTTATAGCCCTTTGGTAAACCTTCTATAATATGATGAACGTAGCATTCTTTACAAGCTTTGACGATATCCTCATGGGTAGCTTTTTCGTTGCCGTACTTTAGGTTTTCTTCGATCGTGCCAGAGAACAGCCAAGTATCTTGGAGCACCATCCCAAAGAGAGCACGGACATCCGAGCGCTTCATCTCGGCAGTTGGGGTGCCGTCTATAGTAATATAGCCAGAAGTAGGATCATAAAACCGCATCAAGAGATTAATAACCGTGGTCTTACCAGCGCCAGTTGGGCCAACGAGCGCCACGCGGCTGCCCGGCGAAACAGTGGCAGAAAAGTTTTTAATAACCGGCTTATCGGACGTATAGGAAAAGCTCATATGATGGAAATCTACCTTGCCCTTAATCTTTTCGATAGTGCGGGCCGGCTCGTAATCTGGTGCCTCCTCCTTTTCTTCTAGGAAGGTAAAGACGCGCTCTGAGGCCGCGAGAGAGAGCTGGATGGTACTGGCAATTTGAGCGAGACTAGTAATAGGACGGTTAAACTGGTTGACATATTGGATGAAGGCCTGGATGTTACCAATAGTGATAGCCTTACTGATAACCTGGAAACCACCAATTACACAGATAGCGACGTAGCCAAGGTTTGTAAAGAAATGCGTAACTGGGAAGGCAAGCGAGCTAAAGAACTGGGCCTTCCAGCCAGCGGCATAGAGCTCGTCATTGACTTTTGAGAACTCGGCGGTGGAAGCTTTTACATGAGAGTTTGTCTTGATGACAATACTGCCGGAATAGCTTTCTTCGATATTGCTATTGAGCCGGCCAAGGGTGTTTTGTTGAGCGCGGAAATGTTTTTGCGCAAAGCCCGCCGTTTTGCTGACAAAGACGAGTGATACCGGGATAGTGACTACCGCTACTAACGACAGAAGCGGCGAAATAGTTAGCATCATGACCAAAGTACCTATAAGCATTACGATATTGCTAATAGTATCAGACAAAGAGTTTTGTAAAGACTCTGTCATGATATCAATATCATTAGACATCCGCGAGAGCGTATCGCCAAACTGGTGCTGGTCGAAATAAGAGATTGGCAGCCGGCCGATTTTGTCTAAAATCTTAGTGCGCAAATCTTGGCCAAGCCTAGCTGTGACGCGGCCAATGAGGTAGTTTTCTAAATAACTAAAAACGGCGGAGATGACATAAAGTACAATCAATGTGATTACGATGCGGATGATTGGCGGCCAATCTATTTGGTGGTCTGGGCTGGTGGTGAGGCTGGTTACAGCGTCTGTAGTAATATTGCCGAGGAGCGACGGCCCAAAAATCGCAAGCGCGGTGGAGCCGGCAGCAAAGATACAGGCCGCGATAACGGATACCCGCCAAGGCTTGAGCGCGCGGAGTAAATCTTTCATAGCCGTCTTCATATTGCGTGGCTTATCGGCTTTTACTGGTCTAGGCATGGGCTCCTTTCTTGGCGAGGCTGAGCTCGGCGGCGTATTCTTGGTCTGAGAATTGAGACTTGACGATTTCTTGGTAGACTTTGCAGGTATTTAATAGCTCATAATGTTTGCCCTTGCCGGCAATTTTGCCATTATCAAGCACCACGATTTCATTGGCGTCTTTAATCGTTGAGACGCGCTGGGCGACAATTAAGACTACAGCGTTTTCAGTAACCTTCTTTAACTCTTGGCGGAGCTTGGCATCAGTCTTTAAGTCTAGAGCGGAGAAAGCATCGTCAAAGATGTAGATTTCTGGATTTTTGGCGATAGCACGGGCGATGGAGAGACGTTGCTTCTGACCACCAGAGACATTAGTACCGCCCTGGGCGATGTGTGAATTATACTCATCTTCTAGCTTTTCGATAAATTCTTTAGCCTGCGAAACCCGGGCGGCCTTTTCTATCTGAACCTTGTCGGCGACGATATTGCCAAAAGTAATATTGCTTTTAATGTTGCCGGAAAACAGGACAGCGCGCTGGGGGATGTAACCGATACGTTTCATTAAATCGTCTTCTGCGTAATCTTTAACATTAACACCGTTAACTAGAACTTCGCCAGAAGTAGAATCATAAAGTCTAGGGATAAGGTTTATCAGCGTAGACTTACCAGAGCCAGTAGAGCCAATAAAGGCCAAAGTCTCGCCGGCTTTAGCTTTCAGGGAAATGTTATTCAAAACGTTAGCCTCTGCCCCCTCATAGGTAAAGGAAACATTTTTAAACTCTACAGACGGGGATGACGCCGGGGAGCCCTCGGTTTTCTTGTGCCAAGAAACTTTTGGATGTGTACGCAGAATAGCGTTAATACGGCCAGCCGAGACGTTAGCGCGCGGCAAAATGACCAACAAAATTGTGAGGAATAAGAAAGACATCACTACTTGGATGGCGTATTGCATGAAAGCCATCATATTGCCAAGATAACTGAAATTCTCTTGCATGAGAGTAATACCAATCCAGATACAGAGCAGGGTAGTGCCGTTGAAAACTAGCATAATCAGCGGGCTCGTTAAGGCCATAACCTTGTTGATGAAAAGATAAACGCCGGTAATCTCGCGGTTGGCCACCTCAAACTTGCGCTTTTCATGGCTCTCGTTGTTAAAAGCACGGATGACGCGGAGGCCGGTAAGGTTCTCACGAGTGAGGAGCGTAATGCGGTCTAAGAGCTGCTGGAAAATCTTGAACTTTGGCATAACGATGGCGAGAATTAAAATGACAAGCGCCAAAACCACGATTACGGCCAGCCCGATAATCCAAGTCATATTTGGCGCGGTGGCGATGGCCTGGAAAATCGCCGTGATAGCCATCATCGGCGCGCGCAGGAGCATGGAAAGCGCCATTACCATAGTCTGCTGAACCTGGATGACATCATTAGTAGTACGAGTAATGAGAGAGGCGGTAGAGTATTTATCTATCTCCGAGACGGAGAAAGTCATAATCTTAGCATAAAGTTCATTACGCATATCACGCGCGATAGCTGTGCCGATGCGCGATGAAAACAGAGATGAAATAATTGCGCCGATAATGGCAAGTACCGCCCAAACAAGCATCAGCCCGCCAGAAGACCAGATTTTGGCAGTATCCTCATAGACAATCCCTTGGTTGACAATGTCAGACATTAAGGCTGGTAGCTGCAAGGTAGACCAAGTTTGCAGGCCAGTGCTGGCGATTAATATAATCGCCTGCCACCAGTAGGGTTTCAAAAATCTGAGTAATTTAAACACCTATATATTATAGCACAAATTATAACCCAAGTGTAAAAGTAGTGCTTTTCTTGTCTGAGTCTACCGTAAGGTGCCACTTATTGTGGTCTGCAATGGTTTTGCCGATGGCGAGGCCCAGGCCTACGCCGGATTTGGTTTTATCAGTTTGGTAAAAACGGTCGAAGATATGGGAGAGGTTTTCTTGCGGGATGGTGGTACCATCGTTTTTAACGGCGACCTGCTTTTCGGAAATCGTAATGGTGATTTTTTTGTCGCAGTATTTAACGGCATTATCTACCAAAATATTTAGGAGCTGCTTAAACTCAGGGAGATTGACCGTGTGCTCATAGTTATCTTTCTCGGCGACGATTTTTAGCTTGGCACCTTTTTCCGCGAGCTTTGGCAAATAGCAGCTCGTAACGTCTTCTATGGTGGCCTGGAGATTTATTTTCTCTGGTTTTATCTCGTCAGTATGGGATTCCATCCGAGCTAGACTGAGAAGCTGATTATTAAGCGCAGTAAGCTCTTCGGTTTTCTTAGCGACATTATCAATCCACTGATTACCCTGGATATCCGCCGCCTCTAAATTAGCCTGAATTACGGCGAGCGGAGTTTTTATCTCGTGCGAGGCATTAGCAATAAAATTCTTCTGGGCCTCGTAAGCATCGCGGACAGGCTTAATGGAAGACTCGGCATGAAGGATAGAAAAGATAATGACGATGATCTCTAAGCTGATACCGGTAATAATTAGCGTAAGCAGTAGCGTATCGAGATGGCTTTTGCGCTCATCCTCTAATTGCTGTTCAAACATGGTAGAAATGTCATCTGGAACCCGGCCATGGAACTCGCTGCGCGGCGGGCGGCCGCCGCCCATGGTGGCGTTATAAGCAATGGCATAAATTGTAGAAAAGGCGATAAGCAGAACTGCAGTAGACGCAACGACGCTGTTAATAATAAAGCGACGCTTTAGCTTTTTAAACATGGCCGGCTCTTGGTCTTTGGGCAGATTTTTCGCCTTAGCTATTTTGGAATTTAATCTCTTAAAACGTGACATATTATTATTATACTACTCCAGTTCTTTTGCGACGAGCTTATAGCCCAGGCCGCGCAGGGTTTTAATCTGTGTTTTAGAGCCGATTTTCTTAAGCTTATCGCGAAGGTGAGAAATGTAGACCTCTACGTAATTATCGCCGCCGTAGTTATCGCTGCCCCAAATATGGTTTAAGAGATAATCTTTCGACTGGGTACGGTCAGGATTTTTCATGAGAGTTTCTATTAGCTCTCCTTCTTTTTCGGTGAGCTCCTCACCATTTAAGGTGCGCTCCTCCATATTATAGGAGAGGTCGGCAAAGTTAATTAGGCGGTCATCTTGGAGGGCTGGGCGGCGATTAAGGGCGCGGAGGCGCGCCACGAGCTCGGCAGTCTTAAATGGTTTGGCGAGATAATCGTCGGCGCCATAATTTAAGCCTTTAATTTTATCTTCTGCCTGAGAGAGAGCGGAGAGCATGATGACCGGCGTTTTAATGTCGCGTTCGCGGATGGTGCGGAGGATGTCGAAGCCGGACATCTTTGGCAACATAACGTCTAGCACAATAGCATCATAAATCGGCTTCATAGCAAGTTCTAATCCCCTTTCGCCGTCTTCGGCCCATTCTACGGAAATGCCGGATTTATCTAAAACATGCATAACGGCGTCTGCTAAATATTTTTCATCTTCTACGTATAATATTCTCATAGTAACCTTTCTTTAATTCTATAATACCATGATACCGCCGAAAACTTAAAGAAAACTTAAAATGCGAGACTGGCCACGGAGTTGTTTTTAGGTTTTGCTTTTTACTATACTGAATTAGGCGAGGTTTCTTGATGCGCTCTATATTGAGGCCGAGGTAAAAACGCTTCAAGATAGAAATACTGTTATCTTTAGTGAGGACCAACAAGCTGGCACTACTCAGCGGAACTACCTGAACTGTACCCCATCTAGTAGACACCACGTAGAGTTGGACCATTAGCAGAACAGAGACAGCAAAAATCTCTATGGGTAAGCAGTTTCATAACGAATAATTCTGTGCTCATGTGCTTTGTTTTCCGTTTATTCCTGATTTT
>JAFUCF010000009.1 GCA_017459845.1 Candidatus Saccharimonadota bacterium | reverse complement strand
GTAGATTGGTTTTCTTGGCTAGAGACATATACCTTGTAGCCCGCAGAACAGTCTGTATGGATAGTTAAAGTATCACTTCCTGTAGCTTGAGTACCAGTACTAGATGGGCTAATTTTACCCAGTCTTACTACACCAGAACCACTAGTACCATCGCCATTACTAGAAACATCTACATATGATGCAGCATAAGCGGAATGAATAAACAATTGGGAGGTAAGGAGCCCAAGAGAAACAAAGAGGAAGGCTTTAAAAAGTCTACTGCTATGTTTTTGAGGCACTTGAGCTCCCTGATGAATACTAAACAGTATAGTGCTAGAGCGTACAATGCTAGACCATACTTTCTGTTTAGTACTTATCGCGTAGTTCAAACCTCTTTGTTGGGATTTTACTTTGCTTATTTTACTGTTATTATTGTTCTTCATTTTGCCTCCAATTTACCTCCCAAAGCACCCTTTGGGGTTCCTAATAAGAACATTATACCCCCCCCCCGTCAAGGTTTGTCAACCACGATTTTTTCAGAGACAAAGTTGTATTTTCTGCCACGTCAACAGGCACAATCCGCCCAAAAACTAGCAAGATATTATTCGAAAAACCAACGTACAAAAACGCGCCTTAGCCGGCGCTAAACATATACCTCGCTACTTCTTTAGAGCTAGTCTTACACGCTCCTCTACAGAAAGCGTTTTGTCTACATCTTGAAGCGCAGCAGCGGCCTCTTTTAGCGGGAAGCCCAGCGCGATGAGTGCGTCTAATGCCTCATCCTTTTCATTAGACGGAGCAAGCGACTTGGCCGGCGCAGTGGCGCCATAATGCGATGGTGCACCAACTTTATCCTTTAAATCTACTATTACGCGCTCGGCAGATTTTTTACCAACGCCGCTAGCTTTAGAGATAAAGGCAGAGTCGGCATTAGCAATGGCGTTGCGCACATCTTCTGGGGCGGCAAGCGAAAGAATTGCCATACCAGCCTTTGGGCCAACGCCCTGCACGGAAATCAAAAGTTCAAACAGTTTTTTGGCGGCGAGCGAAGAGAAACCATAAAGCTCCTCAGCATTTTCGCGGATAGAATGGTAGGTGTAAAATTTTACTTCGTCGTTTAGATTAGTGTTATCAAAATCATAGGTAGTAAGTGTAATCTCATAGCCAACACCATGAACGTCTACTATAGTGCTACTAGGCGGGAACTTCTCGGCAATAAAACCTTTAATATGAGCAATCATAGCTATATTATAGCACGCACTTTAGATGTATACCTAGATTTTATAGTAGCGACAAAATCTGTATAGCCCATAAGTAACGGCTGAAAAGAAAACTGCAATAAAAGCAACAATAGCTGTATGACTTTCATTCGTAGCGTTCGAAGTGTTTTTAGCAATATATCTTTCGCCGGTGTTTGGCGCTGACACTATGACACTGTTACTTTTATCAGTGTTTGAGCTAGAACCAGAGCCAGAATCGCCATTCGAGCCGGATCCTTGGTCGCCCCCTGAAGATGAGCCTCCTCCATCAGTGCTAGAATCTCCGCCGGTATCGCCACCAGTATCACCACCCGTGTCGCCACCGGTGTCGCCACCGGTATCGCCGCCAGAGTCACCACCGCCGTCGCCGCTATCATCGCCACCGCTGTCGCCATTAGCCACGACTGATAAATCCCAGGTAAGCGTTCTTAGAGCAACGCCGTTTTCAGTATAATCCGTAAAAATCAGTTTGGCTGCACCAGCGGCGAGCGCGGTTATAGTATATTGGTCTCTCGACGTCTCTGTCTGTTTGACTGGCCCGGTAACACTAATAATGCCCGGCGTCTGGTTATCAACGCTTGTCGTCGCACCGTCCCTACCGTGGGCGACGGAGATTGTGAATGTTTCGCCGACTTTAGCGCTGGTAATATTTTCGACAACCCGGAAGACAGGGCCAACTGGCGTTACTTCTTTGTCGACGACATAATAATAGCCGTCTGTGCCCTGAGAAATCTTTTTATTCGAGGCAATTACCGCCTCATCAGGGGCAGTAGAGAATTTACCACCCTCAATATATAGAGATGGAGCCGTAAAGGAAACATTATTAAACGTACCATCCGTAATTATGTATCCACCAGTGCCAGAGAACTCGACGTTGTTAAACGTGCCGTTTTCGATATTAAATGCACCGTTGTTTATAATTCTAGACGCGGTATCTCCACCAATAACTGCACCCGTTTTTATGTTTGTGGTCGAGCCTTCAGAAGTAGTAATCGCGATACCAGTAGACGAGACAATGCTTAGGTTGGAAATATCTGCGATGCCCCCATTATTAATGGCGGCCGGGGAAGACGATGTACCGTTCTGCTTAACGCTTATTGTGCCGTTGGTCGGCATAGAACTTAAGTACTCTGGGGATCCATCTATACGTACAGAGGTGTTTCCTACAATAGTGACGCTGTCGCCAGAGTAATTGGTAAGCGTATAACCCGCAAGATCAATATCGCAATAGTAAACCGTAGACGCGCTCGCCCCAGATGGAGCTACAGAAGTAACATCCGAGATAAGATTATCTTCCAGAATAAGGGACGGGATGACGGTAAGGTCCGAATCATTAGGCTCGACACATGATAATAGTGTTTTAGCTGTCTCCGTAGTAGCCTCAACAGAGTTCGCTTGAAATAAAAAGCGAGATATAGCCGTCGCAGAAAAGACACCTACTACAAGTGACGCAATAATAGGGAAAAAATAATTACGTTTTATTCTTAAACTTTTGTCGTTTTTAATTTTATACATGATATGACCTTATATTATAGTTTTAATATAAGCTTTTTCCGAAAAAAAGTCAAGCGCTTTCTAGACTGTTTAGGCCAATATGGAGTTAACGAATGTATGAGAATATCAATTTAGACGGTGGCTAGACGGAGCGAGCAAATCGGCGCGAGAAGAAAAAAGGTGGGTGATGGCGGCGGCGAGAGCATCGGCTGCATCATCGGGCCTTGGGACATCTTCTAGCCCTAGCTGGATACGCACCATCTCTTGCATTTGTTTTTTACCGGCGGAGCCATAGCCAGTGAGAGTCTTCTTGATTTCATTAGGGGTATATTCATAGATTGGCAAATCGTGCTGTTTTGCTACTAGTAAACAAATCCCCCGGGCCTCCGCCACGGAAATACCCGTAGTGATGTTTTTACTAAAAAAGAGTTTTTCGATGGAGATTAAATCTGGCTGGTTTAATTTGATAATCTCGTGCATAGAATCATAAATATCGGCCAGGCGGTCTGGGAGCGGGGTGTGGGCTGGCGTAGAGATGACGCCAAAATCCCGCGCAAGTGGACGGTTGGTTTTGGTTATTTCAACCACGCCAAAGCCGCAAATGCCTGTGCCGGGATCTATGCCAAGAATCTTCATTATTTCTCCATATATTTAATCAAGGTAGCGCGGAGGTCTTTAACTGGCAAGACGAAAGAATCACGGATGGTGGCCGGGCCGATGGCATGGGTAAAGCCAAGCTTCTTAGCCTCGTTAATTCTCTGGTCTGGGCGGAAGGCCGAGCGGATTTCGCCGCCAAGCCCAACCTCGCCAAAGACGACGTATTTTTCATTAAGCTTGCGCTTGGCGACGGCACTAGCGATAGCCATGCAAACAGCAAGATCAGCTGCAGAATCTTGGAGCTTTAGCCCGCCCACAACATTAATGAAGATATCCGACTCAGATAGTTTAAGCTTGGTGCGGCGCTCCAAGACGGCAATTAAAAGATTGAGACGGTTAATATCAAAACCCGAGGCGGTACGCTTTGGGTAGCCAAAGTTAGTGTGGTTAACTAGCGCCTGGATTTCTACCAAGATAGGGCGGGTGCCTTCTAGGGTGGCTAAAATAATAGAGCCATCAGTATTCTGCCGCTCAGCAAGAAGCGTAGCGCTAGGGTTTTCTACCTCTTTTAAGCCCTCCTCGTTCATTTCAAAAATCGCTACCTCCGAGGTGGAGCCAAAACGGTTTTTAACCGCGCGGACGGTTTTGAACCCGCCGTATCTATCGCCCTCGAAGTTTAAGACTACATCTACCAGGTGTTCCAAGACTTTTGGCCCGGCAAGCGTGCCGTCTTTGGTGACGTGGCCGACGATGACTACGGCCGTATCAGTAGCCTTGGCGGCGCGAATGATGAGATTACCGCAGTTGTTGACCTGGGAGACGGTACCGGGAGCGGAGGAAATCTCGTTCATAGCGAGAGTTTGGATGGAATCTACAATTACAAGCTTGTAATCGCCAGTCTCTATGGTTTTGGCGATGTCGTTACCAGACGTGCTACTAGCAAAGAAAAGCTGTTCTGAATTAGCGCCTAACCGCGTGGCGCGGAGCTTAACCTGCCCGGCCGATTCCTCGCCAGAAATATAAAGCACAGGCACGCTCTTTGAGATATAAGCACAAATCTGCATTAGCAGCGTAGACTTACCAATGCCAGGCTGGCCAGCAAGCAGCGAGACAGAACCCTGCAAAATGCCACCGCCAAGCACGGTATTTAAATCTTTAAACTCCGTTTTTAACCTAGCCTTGGCATCAGATGGGACGATATCGCCAATTTTGTCTGGGCTGAGAGCTTTGCCAGAGACTTGGCCTTTGGCGATGGCAGACTTAGCCTTGAGCTCCTCGGCCACATCTACAACCTGCTCTATCAATGTATTCCACTGCGCACAGTTCTCGCACCGCCCTGCCCATTTAGCATAGCTCGCACCACAGTTACTACAGACGAAATTAGATTTTGATTTCATTTTTACTCCACTACTATATCTCTATTTTAACACGGAGCGAGTAAAAACCCAAAGCCATGCACAAAAAAGCGGGCATTTTGCCCGCTTTTACTACCGGCTACTTAATAACCTCATCCACGATGCCATATGCTTTGGCTTCTTCGGCGGACATCCAGTTATCGCGATCCATATCTTTTTCTACTTGCTCCAGACTCTTGCCGGTATTCTTAGCAAAGATTTCTGCTAGGCGTTTTTTGAGATAAATGCCCTCTTTTAGAGCAATCTCTTGATCGGTAATTTTACCTTCCGTGCCAGAGGACGGCTGGTGAATCATAATGCGAGAATTTTCTAGGCAATAGCGTTTGCCCTTTGCACCGCAAGAAAGCAGCATCGCGCCCATAGAGGCCTGGAGACCAATGCCAATAGTCTGGACATCTGGCTCAATATATTTCATAGTATCAATAATCGCGAGCCCGTCATAAACGGAGCCGCCAGGAGAATTGATATAAAGCTTGATGTCTTTTTTAGGATCTTCATGGGCGAGAAAGAGCAGCTGCGCCACAACGAGGTTGGCCGTGTGCGGGTTGACATCCTCACCTAAAAAGATAATGCGGTCTGTAAGAAGGCGCGAATAAATATCATAGGCGCGCTCACCTTTGGCGGTTTCTTCTACGACGGTTGGTACTAAATAGTTTTTCATATTATTCCTTTCTATTCTTTTTTAGAACTAATTAATTTCTCTAAATCTCTGGTTTTTAAAACGTTGTCATTATAGCTGTTCACTTTGGCGTTATATTCCTTAATCATATTATCGACTTCTTGGTAAAGACTATTTACCGCTTCTTGCTCGGCGACTAGCCCGGCGTGGCGGGCGTTAAACGTGGCACGGTCTGAGAAACAGTTAAGAGTACTGGCGCAATTGTTAAACTCAGAAATCGTATCGTTTAGAGCATTGGCGCGGGATTCATACTCTGAAGTCTTGCTGTCTATCTGCTCTTTTAGAGTGGTGAGCTCGCTAGAAAGCGTTGTGATTTGCTGCTTTAGCTCGTTAAATGGCGCAATGTAGGAATTGTAAAAACCCACGATTTTATCTTGGTCTTTGAAATATTTAGCGTAATGCTCTTCTAGACTGCTTGGCAAATCTTTAATCTCGGTGCCAACCCTGGAGTGGAGCTCATCTACGCGCTCGGCGGCGCCATAAGTCTTTAAATCTTCTTCTAGCCGAGCGTTGTGCTTGGCGTCTGTATATACAGCCTCTAATTCTTTTGTGAGAGTATTTTTCTCATCTTGAGAAAGGCGGCTCCAGACGGCGTGGAGCAACTCGTGCGCGGCGGTAGACTCCTTAATGCCAGATAATTGCTTGCTATCTATGTTGTAAATGTGAATTTCGCGGCCAACAAAGCAGCCTAGGACGGAAGTATTTTCTTCGCGAGCATCGCAAGACTTATTAAACTCGTCCGCCGTGTTTAAAGCTGGGCGAGAGGCCAAGAAGATACGGTTGCCATCACCAGTTAAATCTAACGAAGAGCCAATCTGTTTAATGCCTTCGGACGGAGTGTAACCGAAAGATGAGAAGGTATCGGCAATAGATTGAAAGTTAAGAGCAACTAATGCGCCAGCAATAATTAGGATAACCATTGACAAGTACAGGGCGAGCAACCTCAGGTTTTTTGAGTGCGCGCGCGAAGCGTCTTCTTGGGCTGGCTTTGGCATTCTTTATTCCTTTCCTATTTTTAATTTAAATTCGCCGTTTTTGTTTATATCTACTTGAGCGATGGTGCCTTTTTTAAGCTCTCCTTTTATTATAGCATCCGAGATGAGAGTTTCTAAATAATCTTCTATCGCGCGGCGGAGCGGGCGGGCGCCATTCTTAGCATCATAACCTTGCTTGATGAGCCATTCTTTTACCGCCGGAGTAATCTGAAGGCCAAGCGATTTGGTGGCAAGGCGCTTTTTTAGATCTTCTAGCATAGTATCAAAGATTTGCCCTACTTGTTTTTCCGTAAGAGCATGGAAGACGAGGATGGCATCTAAGCGGTTAATAAGCTCTGGGCGCATCCGCTTTTTTAGGGCCCGCATGGCAGTCTCTTTTTGGATAGCATATTCAGCATCGCGTGCCTTCTTGTCCGTCTTTGGCTTGTCTGAATGGAAGCCAAAATCGTCGTCGCTATACATCGCTTCTGAGCCCAAATTAGAAGTTAGGATGACTACGGTATTATTAAACTTCACCTTGTTGCCCTGGCCGTCTGTTAAGACGCCATCTTCTAGGATTTGGAGGAGCAAGTTAAAGACATCCGGGTGGGCCTTTTCAATCTCATCAAAGAGCACCACAGAATATGGACGGCGACGGATGGCCTCGGTAAGCTTGCCACCATCATCATAACCCACATAACCAGCTGGCGCACCCACAAGGCGGGAGACATTATGTTTTTCACCAAATTCTGACATATCAATTTTGATGAGCGCATTATCGCCGCCAAAGACCTCACGGGCTATTACACGAGCAAGCTCGGTTTTGCCGACACCGGTTGGGCCCATAAATAAGAATGAGCCAATTGGGCGATTAGGGTTGGCAATGCCAGAGCGGCCGCGGCGGATGGCCTTAGATACAGCGTGGACAGCCTCGTCTTGGCCAATGATAGCCTTATCGATATGCTCCTCTAGGCGAGTTAGAAGCTCTAACTCCGAGCCATGAACTTTGGAGACTGGGATGCCAGTTTTAAGAGAAATGGCTTTTGCTAAATATTCCTCAGTGAGTTTTGGCGTGGCCTGGTTTTTAACACCGGCTTTCTCTAAACTTTTAATTTCCTTCTGGAGATTAAGAAGATTAGTCTTTAAGAGCGCTGCCTTCTCAAAATCCTCAGCCTCAACAGCAGCGTCAATTTTTTCTTGGAGCTGTTGCTCTTCAATCTTTAGCTTCTTATATTTACCGCCGCCCTTTTTATCGGCAGAAACTTTAGCAATAGCAGAAGCCTCGTCTATAACATCAATAACTTTGTCTGGCATAAAGCGGTCATTAATATAACGTTTAGACATTACGACAGCAGTCTCCAATATGTCATCTGGGATTTCTACGCCATGATGTTTCTCGTAATGACCTTTGATGCCTTTTAAAATACGGAGCGTAACGGTATCAGTTGGCTCATCAACGATAACCGTCTGGAACCGGCGGGAGAGCGCCTTGTCTTTTTCGATGTTTTTACGGTATTCATCCAGGGTGGTAGCACCAATAAGGTGAAGCTTGCCACGCGCAAGGGCTGGCTTTAAGATATTGGCGGCATCCATCGTGCCCTCGCCAGAGCCGGCGCCGTTTAAAAGATGGAGCTCGTCTATGAAGAGAATAATGTTAGGGTTTTCTACGGCCTCATCTATTACCCCTTTAATACGCTCCTCAAACTCACCGCGGAATTTGGTGCCAGCGACCATCGCGGACAAATCTACTTGGTAAAGCCTTTTGCCGACGAGGTTACCTGGAACCTCGTTTTTAGAGATACGAGAGGCCAGGCCCTCTACAATAGCGGTTTTACCCACGCCAGCCTCGCCGATTAAGACTGGATTAGATTTAGTGCGGCGGCAAAGTACAGTAATAACCCGCTCTATCTCGGCATCGCGGCCGATGACCGTGTCTAACTCGCCCTTACGGGCAGACTCAGTAAGATCAGTGGCGTAGCGCTTGAGCCATTTAAGATTAGATTGGTTAGAATATTTCTCCTTTTCTTTTTTATTCTTGGCTTCTTCGGCTTGCTTCTCTGCTAGCTCTTCTATGCGCTCTTGGAGCTCATTTAAATCTACGCCCTGTTGAGTAAGAATTAGAGCCGCACGAGAGTTTGGCTGGGTGACGAGCGCGTACAGAAGATGTTCAGTACCAATGGTGTCTAGGCCTTGCTCATGAGCAAAGTTGCTAGCTATGCGTAAAGTCAAGACAGTAGCCTCTGAAAGAGACATCATGGCCATCTGCGAGCCAGGGACTTCTACCGCCGTACGGTTCATGCCCTTCTCTAAAGCATCAAGTTCTATACCCTCATCGCGGAGCAGGCGGGCACCAGTAGAGGCATCCATGGCCAAAATACCTAGCAAAAGATGCTCTGTACCCATATAACCGTTGTTATATCTTTTACTGTAATAATCGGATTTCTGAATAGCAAACCTTGCGTTTTCAGAAAGTTTATTCATTATTTCGCTAAAATCATCATTCATGTCCCTATTATACATGATTAGCACTCATACGTCAAGACTGCTAAATACCTTTTTCAGGTTTTTAGTGTTATAATTTAGATATGTTGAAGTTTTCGGTACTTACCCCAGATGAATTTGATGGCTTTGCGCGCAAGGCGCCGGGTAATAACTTCTTTCAATCGCGGGAAATGTACGAACGTTATCTGGATAATCCGGCCGAATTTGAGGCTTATCTTTTAGGTGTAAAAGACAGCGAAAAAATCGTCTTAGCGGCGCTAGTTACTAGAATGTCTACTAAAAGCTTGCCGTTTGTTGGCGAGAACAAGATATTCGCCGCATTGCGTGGGCCGATTATGGATTATGATAGCAGGAAAGCCAAAGAGGTTTTAAAATTCTTCTTTGCGGAGGCAAGCACATTTTTGAAGAAACATGGCGGCGCGGCACTACGCATCTCACCAAACGTGGTTTTACACCCACGTGATAATGATGGCCAGATTATACCAGATAATGAGTTTCAAAAAGACCACAGCTTTTTATGTAAATGGTTTGAAGAGATGGGCCTGAAGAATTTGGGTGAATACGGGCTTGGCAAATGGCTTTATAGCATAGACGTTAAAGATAAAACCTGCGACGAGATTTTTAAAGGGTTTAGGAAGGGCCTGCGCTACAATATCAAATGGGCAGAAAACCGCTATAATGTATCCGTGCGGGAGATCCACCCAGAGAAATCTGAGCATGAGCTAAAAGTCTTTAACGATATTTTACACGAGACAGAAAATAGACAGGGCTTTAGAGAACAACGCTCGGAGGCCTGGCAAAAAGACGTGATGAAATATTTTGGCGAAGAAATGAAATGTTACCTGGCCGAGATTAAGTTGCCAGAAGAAAAAGAAAAAATTCCGATTGCAGCGGGAATGTTTGCTATGTACGGGGATGAGGCGACTTATCTTTTGGCTGGCACCCGGCGGGAATACCAAAAATACGGTGGCGCATCTTTAATTATCTGGCGGGCGATTGAGCACGCCAAAAAAATAGGTATACCAATGATCAATTTATACGGTGCTAAGCCCGTGCGCGGCAATAAACTATTTGAATTTAAACGGGGGTTTAATGGCCACGCGCTAGAGCTTGTGGGGACGTTTGTCTTGCCAATTAATCTTTACGGCAAAATCTACGCCGGTTCGAAAAAGTATACTGAAACAATTTTAGACTAATTAGCATCTAGAGAATCTAGGCCTGGTAAGTCTAGGCCAGACAAAAGCTCTAGGCTGGCGCCACCACCGGTAGAGATCAGCGAGAAGGAAGCGCCTTTATGAGACTTTAAGTAGTTCTCGGCAAAACCGGCTGTATCGCCGCCGCAAATGACCGTGGTAATCTCTGGGTGCGAGCCAAGATATTCTGCTAGCTTTTCAGAGCCTTTGGCAAACTCTGGATTCTCTGCTTCTCCGAGCGTACCATTCCAGAGTACCATCTTAGCGCCATCCAAAAGCCCAAGCAAGCTCTCTATACAAGGCTCGCCAATGTCGCGCTTGCCGCCCTCACTATCTTCTACGAAGCTATCACAAACGTGGATTTTAGGGTTATCCGAGGTGTAACCATCGGCGGCGATTTTGCCACCAACAAAGATTGCGTCCGCAAGCGGAGACAACTTATCTATTAAAGGCTGCTTATCTGCTACTTTCGCACCGCCGATAATAATCACAAAAGGATGAGACGGAGAGGTAGCGACTTTTGACAACGCAGAAACCTCTTTTTCTACCAAAAAGCCAGCAACGGATGGCAGCTCGTGCGTAATGGCCTCTGTAGAAGCATGGGCACGATGAATAACGGCAAAACCATCCTGGACGAATAAATCTGCGCCTGTACACTCGGCAATTTCTCTAGCAAATTCAGACGAGTTTTTCTCTTCGCCTGGGAAGAAACGGAGATTTTCTAAGAGAAGTACCCCGCCGACAGGAGTCTTCTGCACGGCCTCCTCTACATCAGGACCGGAGACATCATCCACGAAATTTACTTTTGCTTCTGGCAAGAGCTCTGCAAGCCGCTTTGCTACGGGGCGAAGCGAAAGTTCTGGTACTCTCTTCCCTTCTGGGCGACCAAGATGAGAAATCAGGATAATCCGGCGAGCACCCTTTTTAATCAGGTACTCAATAGTGGGGAGACTGGCCCGAATTCTTAAATCGTCCGTAATCTGCCCATCCTTCATTGGCACATTATAGTCTACCCGCACTAAAACATTTTGATTTCTAACTGCGACATCTTTTACAGTCTGCTTTTCTAACATTGGCCTCCTAATCATTCTTCTTTTATTATACCACCCTCTACCTAAAAATCCGCTTGTAATTTATACATGTACGAGTTGGATGGTATCCGTGCCACCAAGTGCATCCTTGTGGCCAGAAATAATCACCGCGAGGAGATCCTCTTTGCCGTCTTCTACCTGGAGATAGCCGCTCGCTTTTAGCTCTTGAGCTAAATCTAAGCCATAGGTGGGGCTATACTGGCGGACAAAGGCAGAGTTAGCATAAGTTAAAGCGAGCTGCCCAGCCACGCGAGCATTAGAAGTAACGGTGATAATCGGTAGCTTTGGCCGCTGAGCCGCAATTGCGGCGGCGGTAGCGCCGGTAGCCGTCTGACAGATAATTAAATCGGCATCAATCCTTTCGGCTAGGTTAGTCACGGCATTAGAAATTGCATCATAGTTCTTGAAATCACCCGTAACCTCGTGGTTGATTGGCGAGACGTGGGAATGATTTTGGGTGTAGAGAATTACCTTTTTCATGGCTTTAACCGTCTCTAAAGGATAGTCACCATTAGCCGTTTCGTCTGAAAGCATCACAGCATCGGCGCCCTGGATAACAGCGTTGGCGACATCGGATACTTCGGCGCGAGTAGGAGTAGGGTTATTCACCATTGAACCCATCATCTGGGTGGCAACGATACAGAGCTTGGAATGCTCGCGGCACATTGCAATAAGTTTGCGCTGAACAATCGGCACAACTTCGGCGCCGGCCTCTACGGCCATATCGCCACGTGCAACCATGATACCATCTGTTGCCTTAACAATGGCCTCCATAGTTTCATCGCTCTCGATAGCCTTCTTAGTTTCGATCTTGGCAATGATCTGGGCGGTAGAACCATGAGAAAGCAAGATTTGACGCAATTTCTCAATATCCTCTGCGGATTGAACAAAGCTTAGTGCGACAAAGTCGAAATCGCGGCTGGCGCCAAATTCAATGTCGGCCATATCCTTTTCGGTAATAATATCACCGCCAAAATCGGTATCTGGGAGATTCAGGCCCTTATGGCTCATCAAGAAGCCATCATTCTCTACTTCTACCTCAATCGCAGTCTTGCTGACAATACGTACAACGTGGGTTTTTACCTTGCCATCGAAAAGAGAGATTGGCTCATCTGCTTTTACTTTCTCAGCAAGATTATACTGGACAGGGAGAATATTATCTCCGGTATGCTCTGTCACGGCGTGGTCCAAGATGAGATGGTCGCCCTTCTTAACATCATAATGGTTGTCTTTAATATCGCCTAGGCGAATTTTTGGCCCCTGGAGATCTTGTAAAATCGCTACAGAACGGCCTTTTTTCTCGGCCGCTTCGCGAATCCATTGGATTTGCTGGTCACGCTCGACGTAATCGCCGTGTGAAAAATTCAGACGGCAGCCGTTGACGCCGGCCATGATTAAATCTTCGATTTTTTCTTTTGAGAAGGTGGCAGGACCAATGGTTGCCAGAATTTTGGTGCGTTTAAATAATTTACTCATATCATATCCATTATATCATAATGGAGAGGAGTAGCAAAAGGGGTTTACAAACGCTAGTCGCCGCCCGCTAACGCCGAAAAAGTACAACAAATAGCCTATCTAAAGAGCGCTTATATTTGGCACTCTTCAGATAGGTATTAGTTGTACTTTTTGTGGGGCGACTAACGCATCGTTTGTAAACTGTTAGCTTAACGAACATATGAGAATTTTCTCATCAAAATAACCCTCAGTATTGTATAGTTAAAATAGGAAACATTAAACTATACAAACCACGGAGGGCTATTTTGAGTATAACACAAGAAATGCGATATCGTCTATCTGC
>JAFUCF010000008.1 GCA_017459845.1 Candidatus Saccharimonadota bacterium | reverse complement strand
CGTTCTTCTTATGGGGCCAATTACAACTGGTACACCGCTACGGCCGGGACAGGAAAATATGAAACTACTTCTGGAAATGTCAGCTCTAGTATCTGCCCAAAAGGCTGGAGGCTCCCTACTGGTGGTTCTAGCGGGGAATTCACCGCTCTAGACATAGCCTGGGGTGGTACAGGTAGCAACCGTACTAATGCCAACACCTACTCTACATTTACTGGCGCTTATACAGAAGGTAACAATGGCGGCTTTGATCTCGCGGGCTACATCGAAGGCTCGTCGCTCGGCTACGTCGGTTCGAGAGGGAACTGGTGGTCATCTACCGCGGGCAGTAATAACAACGTGTACAGCCTGCTCCTGATCTCTGGCAATACGAGCGTCAGCCCTCAGTTCAGCTACAGCAAGCACCGCGGGCTCTCAGTACGCTGCGTAGCGTCGTCCTAGGGGATAAGTGCTTTTTCAGTTTCTTTCCCCGCGGCCCTCTTGATTGTAGGCCAACTAACTGCAAAGCCAGACGAATGTGCTCTGAAGAGGTTGGTCACTCCATATCTACTGTAACATAAGATGAACAATTTAAAAATAATTAAGGAAAATCGGGGATAAAAATTTTAAAGTGTTTTGTGGTTGATTTTGGTAAAAGGTAATTTTATGGGACGTTCTTGTGGAGTTTTGGGCGAGGATGTGATAAAATATAGGTAGCCTGCGGGTATCGTATAACGGCTATTATGTATCCTTCCCAAGGATGAGATTGGAGTCCGACTCTCCATACCCGCACCAGTATTAGTTGTGCCGCTGTAGCTCAGCTGGTAGAGCAGCTCATTCGTAACGAGCAGGTCACAGGTTCAATCCCTGCCAGCGGCTCCATCGAAATTGTTCCAGGTAACTTGATCTACCTGAGAACCTGTGTAACGTCCCAAGGGGTTATCACAGGTTCAATCCCTGCCAGCGGCTCCAATTCATTAAAATCTCTTGTAAAAGTATAATCCATCTGATATAATAAATACGTATTAGATATATGCGAATGTAGCTCAGTTGTTTAGAGCGCTTCCTTGCCAAGGAAGAGGTCGAGAGTTAGAGTCTCTTCATTCGCACCATAAAATGGATTCGTAGCTCAGTTGGTTAGAGCGCCGCCCTGTCACGGCGGAGGTCGCGAGTTCGAGTCTCGTCGGATCCGCCAAATAAGCCCTTTGGGCTTTTTTGATGCCAGAGATTTTTATTTATTCAGTAGAAATATTAATGTATTCTTGGATTTTGCCAGATTCTCTGAGGCTTTTCATTTGGCTGTCAAACTCTTTGAAAGGGATGAAAAGGGAAACATAGCTGACGTCGTTACCAGATTTTTCTGTGCACTTAACAATATAATAGCCATCGCCGTTGAGAGAAATGAAAGGCTCGCTAACTTGGTCTTTGCCAAGCGTGAGGGCCTTGAGGGCACGGCCGCCGTCTACGTTGCCAGAGCCAACCAAGCCGCCGGTCTCCTCGTATTCTGCGCGAGAATCGAATTGCTCACGGGCCTTTTTAAAGTCATCGTTGTTGCTAGCTAGGAACTTCTTGATTTCTTCCGTGGTACTTTTGGCGGTGGTATCTATGGCGGCGGAGACATTCCGTTTTAAAAGAGATAGTTTTAAGAGATAGCGATACTCGTCCTCGCTCAGGCCAAAATTGTCTTTAACGATGCGCAAGAAGCTCTCAGTGGATAGCTCGGTGCCACCGACTTTGCGGTGTTCGTCGAAAGAAGCATCTATATCGGCCGTATCTACGGAGATGTTTTGCTCACGGGCGATTTTCTGGGCGTAGGCGTAATCTTCTGCCTCATTCAAAGCAGAGCGTTTGTAATAATTACGGCGGCTTTCGGCATCTTCGCCCTCGCCAAAGGAGCCGGATTGCTCCTCGATCGGGAGGACGCTACTTTTATAGACCATGAGGTAATCTGAGAAACGCACAGACTCTCCGTCTACCTTGGCGACAGAGATTGGTAAGACTTTGGTCAGGCGATATAGCACATCGCTGGTACTTTGAGTCTTGTAAAGTAGGACGTAACCGGCTATAACAGAACCAATGAGCGCGATGATAGCGACAGCAATGGTGATGATGACAAGCTTATGTTTAGAATATTGGAGCGGATATTTAAATTTGCGGCCGCTTTTTAAGACCTCTTCGCGGCGTTCCTCTATCTTCTCCTTTTCAGTCTTTTTTTCTTCTTCTGATTTCTTGGGGGTAGGTAAATTCATGTTATTTTCCGTTTAATACTTCTTGGATGAGCTCTTTGGCTTTTGCGACAGTGGAAGCGTCTGGGTAAATGACATCGTTGGCTTCTAGCGGGTAGCTATAGGTGTAATCTTTACCAAGAGTACCATTTAAGGTGTAGGAATGAATCTTCCAGTGTGGGAAATTGTCTAATTGGTAGCGGACGAGACTGGAGATATCGCTAGAGGTGAGGCTAGTCTCGAAGGTGCCGTTTAGAGAATCTAAAATCTCTGAATATTTAGCGAGGAGAGTACTGGTGGATAGTTTGTCAAAGACCTTTTCTATCACCTGCTGTTGGTTGGCGGCGCGCTGGATGTCGCCGTTTAGATAGTGACGGCGCTCACGGGCAAATGCAAGGGCGCAGCGACCATAGACGTAATTATCGCCTGGCGTGAAGTAACAGCCCTTATCTGTCCAGCAAGTGAACGGATCGCGGTCGTCTGAATAGAGATTGATACCGCCAACGGCATCTACAAGGCCCACGAGGAAGTTGAAGTTTACACGGATGTAATCATTAAACTTTACGTCTAAGAGCTCTGCTACGGTAGCCTCACTGAGGCCGACACCGCCGAGCGCGCCGGCGTGGGTGAGTTTGTCTTTTAAGCCGGTAGTGCCAGGGATTTGGATGTAGTAATCACGGGGAACAGTGACGAGTAAAATCTGGGCGGTCTTTGGGTTAACAGCGATGGCCATGTTGACATCCGAAAGGGAAGTATAAGGCATGCCATCTTCACGCGTATCTATGCCAGACAAGAAGATTAAGAATGGCTTACTGGCGAGGTCGCCATCGTCGCTCTCTTTTTCTATACGCTTATTGATTTTAACGGTGGCGATGATTTTGGTCTTAGAACTGTAATCCGTGCCAGATTCTACAATGGAGTTATAGATAGACTCGCCAAGCATAACAAGAGAATCTGGAGTGGTAATTGGGAGATTAGTCACGGCTTCTATATTTTCGTCAAAGACGAGCTTAGCGCCCAGCTGATTTTGGACTTCTGTAATTAGCTCATCTTCCGAGAGGACAAAATCTGGCGGAGCGCTAATGGTGGCGCCGGCCAAATCGCTAGCGGTGGAATATTTAGAGTCTGCACTAGTTAAGACATTGTAGGTAATTGTCTGATAAGCTGTGCCGTTTAAGTTTTTATCTAGGAAAGTGATGGTGTCGCCGAGCTTAAGATTGCCAAAAATAGAGGCAACAAGGAAAACGAGCGAGAAGAGATCAATAACTATGTGGGCAGGGACTTTAGTCTTGCGACGGAAGGTGAAGCGGAGAAAAACAAGCATTAAGACGATGATGGCACCGACTAGAGGGTAAAAATATTTGGCCGGGAGGAAATCAGAACGGGAGATATTGAAGATTAGAATGCCAAGCGAAACGGAGGCGGCGAGTACAATGAGGCCGCTGATGATTTTAAGTGGACTTTTGAAGAAAGATTTTTTAGGGGTAGCTATATCTTGCTCCGGTGATTTTTTTGGGGATTTTTTAACTTCTGCTTTCATAGTGACCTCTGGTTCTTGCTTAGTGGACATAGGTTTCTTTGCTGGCTCTTCGTAAACTTCTTCTTCGAAGATATCTTCTTCTAATTCTGGGAAACCTTCGTTTAAAGTCTCGTCGAGGCCATCGTATTCATCTGAGGAGATTGGCGTGGTGGTGATTTCTATGGTACCAGTATCTGCCTGGATGAGGGATGTTTCTGGACTATCACCACTGTAAATTTCTGTTTCATTGATGTCAATATCCGCGATAGGAGTGGGCTCTGGGGAGTCATTAACTTCTATGTCGATGACAGTACTGGCCGATGGGGAACTAGGATTGGCGGATTTTTTAGACTTCTTGGAGTTTTTGCGCGGCGCAACCACATCCATAGTCTTTACTGTTTTCTTTTTCTTTGTTGCCATATAATCTCCGTTTTATTATATCTATTATAGCATAGTTTTTGCGGTTATGGAAAAAATGGTGGTAAGAGGTTTGACTGTACGGGGCTAGACTTTTATACTTCTGTTATTTGGAGCTCGCAGTAAGCAGCTTCGCTGCTTGATGCACGGGGCTAGACTTTTGCTTCGCAAAAGTCTTCCGTTCCTCCTCGCTCAGCTTGGGTTATTTAAGTGGTAACTGGTCTGTCCGCTTCGCGGCCAGACCTCTGTTATTTGGAGCTCGCAGTAAGCAGCTTCGCTGCTTCTTGAAATTACTCAGAAATAAAAAACCGAGAGCAAGCTCTCGTTTTTCACTTCTGAGCAATTTCAAAGAAACCTTCGGTTTCTTCCTGCTCGCAAATGCCGTGGTGGGTTGCAAGGGGCTCGAACCCCTGACCTTCTCGGTGTAAACGAGACGCTCTAGCCAACTGAGCTAGCAACCCACTTTTTATATTATAGCACACTTTTGTGATATAATGGAGAAAAGGAGTTATTTTATGGCAGAAAAAGAAACAGCAAATAATGTTGAACGGATGCGGCATACTTTAAGCCATGTACTCGCGGCGGCGGTTTTAGAGATGTATCCAGAGGTAAAATTAGGGATTGGCCCTGCGATAGACGACGGCTTTTACTATGATATAGATTTTGGCGATGTGAAAATTACAGAGGCAGATTTGCCAAAAATTGAAAAGAAGATGCGGGGGATTATCCAACGGGGATTTGAGATGAAATCTCATGAAAAAATCCGCAAAGAAGCACTCGCCTGGGCGGCAGATAAGGGCCAGAAATACAAGGTAGAATTAATAGAAGATTTGCCTGCAGATGAAAAGCTCTCCTTTTATGATATGACAACAAAAGATGGGAAGGTATTATTTGAAGATTTATGTAAGGGCCCACACGTAAAAAATTCGAAAGAAATTGGGGCATTTAAACTTACAAAAGTAGCTGGCGCGTATTGGCGCGGTGATGAGAAAAGGGAAATGCTAACTAGGATCTACGGAGTGGCATTTGATACAGAAGATGAACTAAAGAAATACCTTGATTGGCAAGAGGAGGCAAAAGCCCGTGATCACCGTAAATTGGGCCAGCAGCTAGAGCTTTACTGCTCGTCTCCTTTGGTCGGCTCGGGGTTGCCACTCTTTACGCCTAGAGGTACGATTTTGCGTGATATGCTTAATCGTTTTGCGCAAAGTTACCGCGAGGACAGAGGGTACCAGAAGGTTTGTATTCCACATATCGCGCTAGTAGACTTATATAAAACTTCTGGGCACTACGAAAAATTCCCAGAGCTGCTCAAGTTTGTTTCGTCTGAATCTGGGGATGAACTGGCATTAAAGCCAGTCAACTGCCCGCATCATGCGCAGATTTTTGCCTCTCAGCCACGTTCTTATAAGGAGTTGCCGGTAAAGTATCTAGAGACTACGATGGTATATCGCGATGAAAGGAAGGGCGAGCTAGGCGGGTTATCGCGGGTAAGGGCAATTACCCAGGATGACTCACACGTTTTCTGTACGGAAGATCAGATTGGCGATATCTTTGGAGAGTTGATTGAAAGCGCTAAAGATCTTTATGCGAAGGTAGATATGAAACTTAAACTAAGGCTATCTTTTAGAGATAACGGGGATGGCCATATTGGCACGAAAGAGATGTGGAAGAAGGCAGAAAGCTCAATCCAGAAGATGGCTGATAAGTACAAGATGGATTACTTTGTGGGGCTAGGTGAGGCAGCGATGTACGGGCCAAAGATGGATTTCATGGCGGTAGATGCACTAGGCAGGGAATGGCAGCTAGCGACGGTACAATTAGACTACGCACAGCCAGAGAGATTTGGACTTGAATATATTGCGGAAGATGGCTCTAAGAAACGTCCGGTGATGGTACACTGTGCCCTGATCGGCTCTATAGAGCGTTTCATGAGCGTATTTATCGAGCATACGGCAGGGTGGTTCCCATTCTGGTGTGCACCAGAACAAGTGAGAATTTTAACGGTAAATGATAAAGTCTCTGACTATGTAAATGAAATTACAAAAATCTTATCTGGGATTGTATTAGATGAGCCAATTAAGAGAAACGATTTAAGATATGCTGTAGATAGTTCGGCAGACTCTCTAGGCAAGAAAATCCGTAGGGCGACAGAAATGAAGATACCGTGCGTCCTAATTGTTGGGCCAAAAGACATGGAATCAAAGACTGTATCCGTAAGGCTGCGTGATAAAGAGGAAGTAGTAAAATTAGATAAATTAGCAGGCTTCTTAAAGGAGCTTTAGTGGAGGAGGTACATCCTTATCAGGGGCCGGCGATAGTGATCGTTGGCCCAACGGCATCCGGGAAGACTGGAATTGCGATAGAGATAGCCAAGAAAGTAAAGGGCGAGATCATCGCGGCGGACTCCCGGACGATTTATAAAGGTATGGATATTGGCACAGCGAAACCGTCTTTTCTTGAGAGGCAGGGTATTACGCATTACGGTTTTGACTTGGTGGAGCCGGGCGAGAGATTTACGGTGGCGGATTGGAAAACCTATGCTGAACAACAAATTTGTTCAATCCGAGAGCGGGGGAAGGTGCCGATTGTATGTGGTGGGACGGGACTGTATATTGACGCTCTCATCTATAATTACCAGTTTTCTGAACAAAAAATGTATTCAAAAGCTGGTTCATTTAACCAGGATTTTGCAGAAAAGTATCCAGATCGTGTAGAAATGGAAAAAGATTTTGTGGTTTTCGGAATTGAATGGCCACGGGAGGAATTGCGGAAGCGGATTGCAGAAAGATTGAATAAATTATTTATTCAAGAATTGTTTGATGAAACTAGGAAGTTAGTAGAAACTTATGGATGGGGGAGCCAAGCGATGACAAGTGACATATATGAGTATGCCTGGGGGTATCTTTCAGGCGAATATAGCCTAGATAGGGCAAAGGAGCTGTGTTTTTATAAGGATGTGCATCTTGCAAAACGGCAAATGACGTGGTTTAAACGTAATAAGAATATTATTTGGTTGCCAATTGATGAGATTTTGCCAGCGAGCATACAGGCCGTAGAAAACTATTTATGAGTTTGAACAAATTTGGTTGATTTATTTAGAAAATGAACTAGTTTTTGTGATACAATAGATAGTAAGATGGTTAAAGATAATGCAAATGGACTAGAAAAATTATTCGGTTCTAAGACGAGGACCAAGTTGCTTAATCTATTCTTTAGCAATTCTACTCAGAGTTATTACGTGAGAGAGATTACTAGGGTGATAGACGAACAAATAAACTCTGTCCGGAGGGAATTATTAAATTTAGACAGCGTAGGGATAATTAAAAACGAGACTTTTGATAATAAGGTCTATTATTCTGCCAACATGAAACATCCTTATTCAAAGCCTTTAGTAGAATTATTCACGGTAAAGGTAGATACGTCTAAAGAACATGATATTCATCGTGCAAGTTGGGACGAGTATGTAAAGCCCGTAAAGAATTATTTGAGAGCTCTTGTGGTGACAAACCGGGCGCCGGGCGAAGAGGGCGTAGATTTGTTTATTGTGGGTAATGATAAGACAAAGAAACTCTCGCACTGGGCGGAAGTGGTTGAGAAAAAGCAGGGTAAGCCTTTAAACTATATGATTATGAGCGAAGATGATTATTCTTATCGCAAGAGTGTAAAGGATAGGTTTATCTTTGAAGTGATGCAGATGGATATTACGGATATTTATGATCCAGAAAAAATATTAGTGAAAGGAAAATAAAAGATGTTTGATATAGAGAGCAAAAACCCAGATGAAATCACCATTACAACTAAAAAGACGGCGGTGACTTTTAATGTATCACAAGGTATGATAGACGCAAACCTTAAGGTCGGTAAAATCCAGGGGCCGGGCGAGTTTGAGATAGGAGATGTTTCTATTAGAGCTTTAGGGGTGGGGGCACAGTCTGCTAATAAGGAACAAGCAGGAGATGGTGGGGCTGAGGTTTCGCCAGTGGTGGCCTTTGATGCGGGGGAGGCTAGAACGATTTATGACGTAGAAGTTGGCGGGGTACACGTAGGTATAATTGGGGGGTGTGAAGAAGGCTTGGATGAGTTAGGGATGGTGGGGATTCTCTGTACATCATCGGTGAGAGCGGTGAGAGAAGTAGAGCCAAAGCTAGTGGTAGCAATGGGGAATGTAGATGGGATGGTGACAGACCTGAAGCTCTCTGCAAGGACGGAGAAAAAATTAAAGATTAAGAATGCCGATTCTTTGCCACTGGCGCTAGAAGTGGTAGTCTTGAACTAACTATAAACAGGGAAAACATGAATTTTGGGCGTTTATTAATCATCTTAGCAATCGTATTAATATCTACGGTGTTGCATGAGTTGGCGCATGGGGGAGTAGCATATCTTTTGGGGGATACAACGGCAAAAGATGAGGGCAGACTATCTCTAAATCCGGTGAAGCATATTGATCCGGTAATGTCTATTCTGATACCTGTGATGCTCTTTATGATGGGCGGGCCGATTTTTGGCGGGGCAAAGCCGGTGCCGGTAGATTCGCGAAATCTTAAATGGAGAGAATGGGGTATGGCGCTGGTGGCGGTGGCTGGGCCAATGACGAATTTTTTGATAGCGTTTATCGCATATCTTGTAGGTGTTTTTACAGGGCTGTTTGATAGTTATGGCACGGCGAGCTATATTATGTCTGAGGTTGTTTTAATTAACTTAGGGTTAATGATTTTTAACCTTATACCGATTCCGCCGCTAGATGGCTCACGCGTGCTATATGCCATAGCGCCAGATGGGGCGAGGAAAGTAATGTCTTATATAGAGACTTATGGAATTTTTATTGTGATGACGCTAGTTTTACTCTTTGGTGGGGTATTATCGCAGTATATGATGTGGGCCATGAATGGTATTTTGAATTTCTTCTCATTCTTGACGGGTGGAGCGTAAATCAGTTATAATAAAGATAGCTTCAGTGGCGGCATGATTTTCCTGAATAATCATGTATAGGGAATTCGTGGCCTAGCCCCCGTGGGGGCCGGCATAAGAATATACCCACCTTGTTTGAACGACAGGGAAAACATAGCCACTGAAGTGATTTAGGAAAGGTGGGCAAATGAAACAGCGTATCAGAGTAGTAGGAATTGTTAGACAAGGGGATACGTTGTTGCTTCTTAAAAGAAGCAGAGGCAGAGCTGAAGAATTGCCAAGTTGGGAGCTGCCAACTGGGAAAATCCAGTTTGGGGAGCAGCCAGAGGAGGCGATGAGCCAGCTCTTTTTTGAACATTTAGGAGTACAGATAGGTGATATCAAGTTGGTGGACGCAGTTACATTTGTGGGGATGCCGGGAATGTCGCAGCTTGGAAATCTCTATATTATATATGATGTTGCTTTAAGCTCGGAGATTAACTTACAAGCCTCGGAAAGGTACTCGGCCTATAAGTTCGTGACGCCGGAGGAGATACGTACGCTTAAAGTAGATGAGGCGACGTTGGCAGTATTAGATATTGAGGGTAACAGGAAGAACGGCATAATAGATAATCTTGTGCCAGAGAATGAAACGGCTATAATATCTGGCGCGACGATTTACTTCGATGGCGGAAGTCGAGGTAATCCAGGCCCGGCGGGTATTGGATATGTGGTGATTGACCAGAATGGGAAGGTGATAAAAAGAGGTGGGGAGTTTATTGGTTTTGCAACTTCGCGGGTAGCAGAATATTATGCTTTGAAAGAAGCTTGCGAACAGGGGGTGGAGCTGGGACTTAAGAATGTGAAGTTTATTGGCGACAACTTGATGGTAATTAATCAGATGAATGGGGTTTATCAAGTAAAAAACCAGGATTTGGTACAAATACATGATGACGTTTTGAAACTGATTTCGAAGTTTCAGAAGGTAGCTTTTGAACATGTGAATAGGGAAAAGAATGCAGAGGCCGACTTAGAGGCAAATAAGGCAATTGATGAACATTTCGGCAATAAAACTCTTTAAAAACGTTGTTATTTTGATAAAAATAAGGTATAATTCTAGGGAGCTTAAGAGGCAATCGCTGGTTTATAATCAGAGGAAAGTCCGGGCAGCACAGGGTACGGTAGTCGCTAACGGCGACCGTTCGTAAGGATAGGGAAAGTGCCACAGAGACAAAACGGCCTTCGTCCTGAGGCCGTCAGACTTGGCGATTTTCCGCTCTCGCTGGCCGATAAAGGCCCGCTTCGAGCGGAGAAATCACCGATTCTGACGGTCTCAGAACAAAGGTAAAGGTGAAAAGAGTGGGGTAAGAGCCCACAGCGATATGTAGCGATATATATCGGCGGTAAACCCTACCGGCTGCAAGGAGTGCTAGATACCCCGTCCCGGGGATGCACGCTCACCGCTTGAGCCTCAGAGCAATTTGAGGACTAGATAGATGATTGCCACGCCTTTTGGCGGACAGAACCCGGCTTACCTTAAGCTCATTTTAGGGATTTTGAAAACTAGAGAGCATCTCTCTAGTTTTTTTGGATAAGATAACATATGTATCATACAAAGGTTATTGGTTTTAATAAAAATAATAATGCAACAAAAAACGGGGCTCTAAAGCCCCATTTTTTATTTGATTAAACCCTTTTTCTTGAGGGTGCGGAGAGCTGAAGTAGAAATGTTTACTTTTAGCTTCTGGCCATTCTCAAGTTTGATAGTCTTTTTCTGGACGTTTGGTTTAAAGATCTTACGTGTCTTTCTCTGGGAGAAGGATACGTTGTGGCCGTACATCTTACCTTTGCCGGTGACTTCACAAATTGCCATTTACTTACCCTCCTTTACGGTATTAACAATTGCTTTGAAAGCTTCTGGCTCATGGACGGCAAGCTCAGCGAGGATCTTGCGGTCTATCTTAACATCATGTTGCTTCAAGCCATTGATAAGCTGAGAGTAGGAAATACCATTCTCTCTGGCAGCGTTATTGATGCGGGTAATCCAGATTGCGCGAAGGTCACGCTTTTTGTTGCGGCGATCGCGGTAGCTGTAGCGTAGGGATTTAATAACACCCTGTTTGGCTAAACGGAAACTGCGGGTGCGATAATGTTGCATCCCCTTGGCAGCTTTCAAAATTTTCTTGTGCTTATTTCTTGCAGGTACGCCTCTTTTGACTCTCATCTTATACTCCTAATGCAGTCTTAATATTCTTCTTAATTTTGCCGTTTATAGTGGCGGCAGTTTTCATGTTGCGCTTCCTAGCCTTGGATTTCTTGGCGAGGATGTGATTTTTGTAAGCGCGCTCGCGAACAAGCTTGCCGGTACCGGTAATCTTGATGCGCTTGGCTGTACCTTTATGCGTCTTTAACTTTGGCATAATTACTCCTTGTTTTAATTAATATTACGGAATGTACAAACAGGGAACCGTGGAAGTACAAAGACTACTTCTTCCGAATTCCGACTGATAGATTGCGACCGCTGAACTGTGGCTCTCCAGTGGTGACGGCATCATCGCCTAAAATGGTGATGACTTTTTGCAGAAGCTCTTGGCCGATTTCTCGGTGGGCCATCTCACGGCCGCGGAACATAACAATGATCTTGACGCGGTCGCCGTCTTCTAGAAATCCACGAATTTTGCGGACCTTGATATTTAAATCGTTATCGCTGATTTTAAGACCGATTTTCATGGTCTTGAGCTCGGACTGTTTTTCACGAGCTTTTTTGCGATTTTTAGCTTCTTCTTTGGCCTGCTGGTATTGATATTTACCCCAGTCAATGATTTTCACTACAGGAGGGTTAGCGTTTGCGGCTATCTCCACTAGATCAACACCTTTCTCCTTGGCGAGGCTAAACGCCTCTTTGCTGCTCATAATGCCGAGCTGCTCACCACTCTCGCCGATTACACGAACCTCTGGGTGGCGAATCTCGCTGTTAATGCGAGTGAACTTGTGTTTACTAATGGTAGAAATCTCCTTAGATTAAATATCTTGTTTATTATAACAAATCTTTAGGTAGATATCAAGGGTGATTTTAGTGTACTAAAGAACTAAACTGTTAAAGGTTAGAGTGTATTTTTAGGCCTGTTTAGAGATTTCTGGATGGGGAAAGTTCAGGCGATAGGAAAGTGATTCAGAAATGTGTTCGGGCAGAATGGTATCCACGTTGTCGTAATCGGCAATAGTTTGCGCAACGCGAAGGGTTTTATAGAAACTTCTGGCGGAAAGATTGAGGTTCTTTGCGGCGCTGCGAAGGAAATCTTCTGCCTCTTTGCTGATGTGAAGGAGAGTAGAAATTTTTGATGATGGGATGGCGCTGTTGAAAATATTTTGACTAGAATAGCGAGAACGTTGAATCTTGAGTGCCGCTGTTATTTTATTTTTGACAACAGCATGCTCGGATATTGATTGTTGGTTTTGTGGGGTGATACCCGTCGTATTTTTAGGGCTATTTGGCGTTTGGAGCCCGTTTTTAGCATCTTTAGGACGTGAGGCGATTAAGGAATCGACTGGCACCTTTTGAACGTTTATACATAGGTCTATGCGGTCTAGAAGAGGGCCGGATAATTTTTGTTGGTAAGCCTTAATTTGCGAGACGGTACAAGAACAGGCGTGGGTAGGATCGCCATAATACCCACAGGGGCAGGGGTTCATGGTGGCAATAAGCATAAAATCAGCGGGAAAGGTAACGCGTTCTTTGGCGCGAACAACGGTGATTTGGCGGTCTTCAAGCGGTTGGCGGAGCGACTCAAGGACGTGACGGGGATATTCTGGTAGTTCGTCTAAGAATAGCACGCCGAGATGAGCGAGCGAGATTTCGCCGGGCGCAATAGGCGTGCCGCCGCCCAGTATGGCGGTGCTTGATGCAGAATGATGCGGCGAGCGGAATGGCCGCGAACTAACAATACTACAATCTGTGGAAACTAGCGAACGGAGCTTTGTCACAGGGATTTGCTCCGCTTGGCTTAAATCTGGCAGAAGATTAGCGGCTACTCGCGCGAGTAAGGTTTTGCCTGCGCCGGGTGGTCCAGAAATTAAAATATTATGGTGGCCAGCTACGGCAATGCTCAGGGCACGTTTAGCAACTTCTTGGCCTTTAATATCATCTAGGCATGGGGATTGTTTATCTATTTGGTTCTTTTTGACAACGTGCGGTACGTCTTCTGGGATAGGTATTTGACCTTTGAGGATTAAAAAGAGCTCATTCAAGCTAGTGACGCCAACTAGTTTTACACCTTGTATGAGAGAGGCCTGAGCCAGATTATCTTTTGGGAGATAGATTTCTTTGAAGCCATGAGCTTGGGCGGCTTCTACAATATTTAAGATACCATGGACCGGGCGTATGGTACCTTCTAGGGAAAGCTCGCCTACAAAAATGCGGTCTTTGATGTCGTCGTCTTTTAACTGGTCTGAGAGACGTAATACGGTAAGAGCAATAGGTAGGTCTAGGGATGAACCGTCCTTTTGTAAATCCGCGGGCGCAAGATTAATAGTTATTTTTTCAAGAGGGAAGGAAAGGCTTGAATTAGTGATAGCACTGCGAACGCGATCTCTAGATTCAAAAATGGTTTTGTTGGCCATGCCAACGATGCTAAAGCCGGGCAAACCATGGCTTTTGTCGCCTTCCACTTCGACGAGGGAGCCAGAAAACCCGTTCGGGACGATTGAATAGATTTTTGCTGTCATGATACCATCGTAGTATGATTTTGAAAAAACTTACAACCATAACCATGATATTTCGTGGCGTTGTAAAAATAAATAAAACTGGTTTTTACAGGTTAGAAAAAAGTGGGATAGAATGTAAATTTTACTAGCTCAAAGAGGATATGGTTTTAAAGGGATAGATTATTTTATGTGGTTGTGGTATAATATTCGTAGGTTTGGGGCTGACAAAGCTTAGACGGATTGTTAACAGATATCAAGCACGACGTTTAGTACCGTAAGTACCAAAAAAGTGAAGAAAAAACTTCCAAGCATGTAGCTTATCTACCTGCTTATGCCTAAGATTGTTTACTAGGCTGGCCGAGACGTGAGTTCTCATAGCGTTAAGGTTATCAGAATTATGGGAATCGGGTTGTTCCGTGACGAAGAATAATCTTAAATTAGTCATGACGGATCTGATAGTGTTTGTCGGTTTTTCTACAGATTCTATGTCAAGAACAAATTAAACAGACTATGCGTGTAGAATGGTGTCTTATTTAACCTTTCGGACGGGGAGGCAGTATCCCCCAGCTCCACCATAAATTTCGCATTAAAAGCCGGCATCTCGGCCTTTTTTCTTGCTCGTTCGTCCATTAGACGCGCTTCGCAAGAAGAAAAGACCAATCTGCCGGCTTTTATTTGCGAAATTTATGCTATTTATGCACTTCGGCAAGAGAAAATACCACCTTGGCGGCTTTCAACTTCGAATTTATCGATGCGGTTTTCTGTTTTCGCTCGTCCGTAAGACGCGCTTCAAACAGAGAAACCACCAATCTAGGCGATTTTTCCTAACAAATAATGAGCTTGGTGGCGATATATTCAAATTTCGCAAGAAGAAAAGACTAATCTGCCGGCTTTTAGCTGCGAAATTTTGGTGTCGTAGGAGTTTTCGGATATGAGACGTGAACGGATGCTGTAAATTCTGGTTATAAAGTAGGGAAATGGCCTAAGTAGGCCAAGAAAAAGGTTCGGAGACTGCGAGGAACCGAACCTTTTATTAGAGTGTGGAGTTTTTTGGCTATGATGTTTGTTTTGGCCTTTTGAATAATTTTTGTATTCAAAAGCTACCTCTATTATAGCGCTGTAAAATGCTAATGTCAATAGCTTTTTGAACACAATTTTTATGATTTTTTTGGTAGTTTTCCACAAGTTTTCTGAACAATGAAAATAGATTTTCTGAATAAGAATTTTCGTAAAAAAACCAGGACGAGGAGTCTGCCATTTGGAGCGTTGCCAATTTAGATATTAATGATTTTTGTATGACTAATAGCGGCGCCAGCATTTTGGAGCGGGATGGTCTGGAAGCGCTATTTAGAGCAGAAGTATGTTGGCTGCACTATATATGGACTAATTTATATGGAGCGGGTGTTTTTTTACGATTAAGTAACGTTCTATTTGATGTAAATTAAACTACGTTTCTGAAAAACCATTTTTCGTTAAAAAAACAGGGAAGAAATAAGTAAAATTTTTAATATATTGTAAATAATACACCAATATTTTTAGTAAAAAGTCTTGCTTTTTTATAGTACTTGTGCTAAACTAAAGACAGTCGTAAGACAGAAACAAAAAGTTAAAATAAATAGGAATTTAACAATGAAATATAAATAAGACGTGATGTAAATTTGGCGGGCGAATTGGTAGCTTCTAGCCATAAATTACATCTAGGAACTACCATCAGCTCCGCCAAATGGCGTCTTAGAGCGCGTTAATACCTTAAAATCGTTAGCACCTTAAAACTAATAGAACGATTTAAAAAGGGTTAACAAGGACAATGCTCCACTCAGCGTGGAGCGGTCAAGAGCAAAATAGAGGGAATCATAGTTGCGGCCAATAGTTTTCTTTAAAGTGCCGGATAACTACCCTCTTTTGCTCGTTTTATGTTTTCTTGTATATGTTTTAAACGATCTCGCAGGTTTAAAACAATCTTTATTCTTCTCCTAGTGTGGTTTTTGGCTAGGACGTTCTAATATGATATAATTGGGTTATGTTTAATAGACTGGTTTTTCTAGCTACCCTCATTGCAATGGCAGGGTTAATTGTAATAATGAACTTTTTTGCACCTATGGACATGGGGCCACTAGGTGTTTTATTATTTTTTACAATGACGTACGTTGTCCTCTTTGGTATAAGCTTGCTTTTGGTGCGAATTTTTGTAGCGATTACTGGGAAAGGTGGGCTCATGAAACGAGATTATCTTTACGCAGCAATAGTTGCATTGGGGCCGTTAATGCTCCTTATGGTGCAATCTTTTGGTAGCCTTAGTTTTTGGACGATTGGATTAGTTGTTGTTTTCGAGTTTTTAGCCTGTTTTATGGTGAAAAAAGTTACTTCATCGTAGCAATATAAGACAAGGTATGTTAAAATAAGCATATGGATAATATTGGAGGAAATATGGAAGACGGTTTAAACGAAAGAGAGCAATCTTTTGAAGAACTGGATGAAAATACCGTTCAGAAAATGGGTGAGGCGGCGATAGAAACTGTCAACTTAGACAAGATTGTAGAAGAAGTAGAAGATGAGGTACTGAATAAAGAGGATCCTAATGCCGGCTACGAGCTGTTTATGGCTGGGAGAGATTTAAGTAAGGAAGCGAAAAACGGGGAGTAGTTTTAAGTGGGCGATACGAATGCATGGGCATTACCTGTTTTAATAGGTGCGATAGTGGCACTGATTTTACTAGGCGTTGGTGTTTTTATTTGGTCTAAAAAGCTAAATACGCAGCGGAAAGAAGTTAGCACTAAGAGAGGGCTTTCAATGGTGCCGATGATGATCCATCTACCGCCTTCTACTGAGGATATACAAGCTGGTGGTAGAGACGAGAGGGACGTAACAAACGAAACGATTTCTCAGGCTCAGGTGATGTATTCTATTCTTGCCTCTACGATACAGGAGGGTTGGAAGACCAAACTTTTAGGGCAAAATCATATGTCTTTTGAGATTATTGCGGCGAATGGGCTGATAAAGTATTTTACAATGGTGCCGGTAGAACTAAAAGAAGTTGTAAAACAGGCAATTGTGTCTGCATACCCTACAGCGAGATTGGAAGAAATAAGAGACGATAATATTTTTTCTAAATTTGGTGGGCTTAGAGGCGTAGCGGGGGCGGAACTAAATCTCTCTCGTAGCTTTGTGTACCCAATAGCGACTTACGAGGAGACAAAGTGGGATGCGGAGGCGGCTATTTTAAATGCGCTAGCGGGCTTGAAGAAAGATGAGGGGGCGGCTGTCCAAATATTGTTCAGGCCGGCTCAAGCAAACTGGACAAACAAGTCATCAGAAGCAGTTTATGAGATGAGGGAAGGCAAAAAGAAATCTAGGTATGGCATTGGGGAGATTATCAGAGCGCCCTTTGAAGTGCCAGAAGATAAGAAATCTGAGTCTGATAAGGTGTCTCTTTCAAATTTACAACAGGATGAAATTGCAGCAATTGAGGGGAAGACGAAGTTTCCGGCCTTTGAAGTATTGATTAGGTTGATTGCGAGTACTGGTAGTAAAGAGCGGGCGGATGCCGTGGTAGGCGGGATGACTAGTGCCTTTGCGCAGTTTAACTCGGCAACGAATAATGGTTTTAGGGTAGAAATAAAACTAGACCCGGGTAAATTAGCTTTAGATTATATGTACCGTGCTTTCCCTGTAGAGAAGCGAACAAATATTTTGAACAGTGTAGAAATGGCATCAATATTTCATTTGCCAAACCAAAGTGCGATACCGAGCTCTAAGGTAGAAAGACAAATGGCTAAGCAAGTGGATGGGCCGGCCAGGTTGGCAGAGGAAGGGCTGCTTTTAGGGGTGAATGAGTTTAGAGGGCAACAAAAGGAAATCAGGCTAACAGAGGACGACCGCCGGAGGCATACTTACATTATCGGCCAAACTGGTATGGGTAAATCAGTTTTGCTAGGCAATTTGGCTTATCAGGATATGCTAGCTGGTAGAGGGTTTGCATTCATTGATCCACATGGGGACGTGGTAGAAGATTTGCTCGCGAAAGTCCCAGAAGAAAGAATAGATGATGTAATATATTTTGATCCGGGAGACTTAGAGCATCCAATGGGGATGAATATGTTTGAATTTGAGACGCCAGACCAGAAAGATTTTATCGTACAAGAGGGGATTAACATGTTGTATTCTCTGTATGATCCGGGGCATACGGGGATTTTTGGGCCGAGAGGCGAGCATATGTTTAGGAATGCGGCGCTACTTCTGATGTCTGATCCGAATGGGGCGACGTTTGTAGATATTCCAAAGGTGTTTACCGATCCAGAGTTTGTAAAAGAGAAGTTAAAATATGTAACAGATAGAAACGTGTATGATTACTGGACGAAAGAGTTCCCAAATAGCCAGAAATCTAATGATGCTGGAGAGGTGACAACTTGGTTTATATCTAAATGGGGCCCATTCTTATCTAATACGATGATGAGGAATATTCTTGGGCAGACCAAGAGTGGATTTAATATTAGGGAGCTAATGGACAATAACAAGATTTTGCTGGTTAACCTTTCTAAGGGGAAGATGGGCGAGCTAAACTCTAAGCTTCTTGGTATGATCTTTGTGATGAAGTTTCAGACGGCAGCAATGAGCCGGGTGGATTTGCCAGAAAATCAGAGGAGGGATTTTTGTCTCTTTGTGGATGAGTTTCAAAATTTTTCGACGGACAGCTTTGAGAGTATTTTATCCGAGGCTAGGAAGTTTAGGCTGAATTTAGTAATTGCAAATCAGTTTATGACACAGTTAACAGATAAAATTAAAGATGGTATTTTAGGCAACGTTGGGACGATAATCTGCGGCAGAATTGGTATTACTGACGCCGAAGTGATGGAAAAAGCCTTTATGCCGACGTTTAATGCAGAAGATTTACATAAGCAGCCGAATTATCATGCGATCGCGACAGTGATGATGTTTGGGGTGCCATCTAGTCCGTTTACGATGAGTCTCTTGCCGCCGATGGGAGAGGAGAATGCGGAGCTGAGGGAATCGCTGAAGCTATATTCTGCGACTAGATATGGTAACACGAGAGCAGAGGTAGAGCGAGAAATAAAACAGCGGACAGAAGTAAAAGATAATAGCTATGAGGAGTTTATAAAGAGCCTGGACGAGCAAAAGGGAACTTCTGAACAATAGTTTGCCCAGGGGTTGAAGATTCCATCCTAAGGGTATTTCTGGATACTAGCCGCCGCCTGCTACCGCCGAAAAAGCACAACAGATAGCCTGCTTAGAAAACGTTTACGACAGGAATCTAGGGAGCGTTTTCTTCGTAGGTATCAGTTGTGCTTTTTGCGGGGCGGCTAACGTATTATCCAGAAAATACCCTTAGGATGGACTCTTTACTCTTTAGGAAGCTCTTTTGTACTCTTGAAATTTACAGGCGGGCGGTGTATAATGGAGAGAGTTTAAGTTAAGACGAGGTAGGTCAGAATGGCAGAAAAATACGACAGTTCGGAAATTAGAGTCCTAGAAGGGCTTGAAGCCGTGCGTGTGCGGCCTGGTATGTACATCGGTTCTACTGGGTATGAAGGTTTGCACCATCTTATCAAAGAAATCGCAGATAACTCTATTGATGAGGCGATTGCAGGGTATTGCTCAAAAATTGAGATTACCGTGCTTGCCGATGGGGGGGTAAGAGTTGAAGATAACGGGCGCGGTATCCCAGTAGATATTCACCCAAAGACGAAGAAGTCTACGCTTGAGACGGTATTAACTGTGCTTCACGCGGGTGGTAAATTCGGTGGCGGTGGGTATAAAGTATCGTCTGGTTTACACGGTGTGGGCTCATCGGTAGTAAACGCCCTATCTACAAAAATGATTGCCGAAGTATATAGGGATGGGAAAATCCATCATATTGAATTTGATACCGGCAAGCCAACTTCTGATTTACAAGTGACTGGAAAAACAGAAAAACAGGGAACATGTATCACCTTTTACCCAGATGGGACAATTTTCAAAAATGGTACAACGATTGATTTTGACTGGGTATTGTCTTATGCTAGACATCAGGCATACTTAACTAAGGGGATTTTGATTTCAGCTTACGATGAGCGGACAGGGAAGAAAGAGACCTTTTACTTTGAAGGGGGTATTACAAGCTATGTTAAGAGACTTAACAACGGTAAAGAAGTTGTATCGGATAATATCTTCTACATAGACAAGCAGATTGAAGATGCGGGAGTAGAGATTGCTTTGCAGTACAATGATAGCTTTGCAGAGACTCTGAAGCCGTTTGCAAATAACGTGCTGACGCCGGATGGTGGCACCCATGTAGTAGGGTTTAGAACGGCTTTGAACCGGACGATTAACGATTACGCTAGAAAGAATGGGCTCTTGAAGGAGAAAGAAGACAACCTAACCGGCGATGATATCAAAGAGGGGTTGACGGCGGTTGTATCTGTAAAATTGCCAAATCCAGAATTTGAGGGCCAGACCAAAAACAAGCTTGGCAACCCAGAGGCCAGAGGCTATGTTGATAAGGTAATGAGCGAATATTTTGGGTATTACCTTGAAGAAAACCCACAGATTGCGAAGAAGATTGTAACAAAGGCTACGCTTGCAGCAAGAGCAAGGAAGGCTGCTAGAGCAGCAAGAGATAACGTGCTCCGCAAGGGCGCAATGGAGGGGCTTAACTTGCCATCTAAGCTGGCGGATTGTTCCTCTAGAGACCGGAGCGAGTGCGAGCTCTTCATCGTAGAGGGTAACTCGGCGGCGGGCTCAGCTAAAGAAGGCAGAAATCCGAAGATTCAGGCGATTTTACCACTAAGAGGTAAGGTATTGAACACCGAGAGGGCAAGATTAGACAAAATGCTTGCTAACCAAGAGCTAGTATCTTTGATTAAGGGTACCGGCGTGGGGATTGGCGAGCAATTTGACATCAATGGATTGAGATATGACAAGATTATCTTTATGACAGATGCCGATGTTGACGGTTTACACATTGCGACACTCCTCATGACATTCTTCTTTAGGTATATGCCAGAGGTGATAAAGGAGGGGCACGTATACTTAGCTAAGCCGCCGCTATTTGGCTTGATTAAGGGTACTGGGGCACAGCGTAAGATTGACTATGTGTATGACGAGGTGGCGCTTGAGAAGAAAATCAACGAGAAAATTGAGGAGCGCAAAGCTAACGGTACGAAGATAGATGAGAATCAAGAGAGATTTAAGCAGGCTGGCTACACGGCGCAGCAGAGATTTAAAGGTCTTGGTGAGATGGATGCAAAGCAGCTTTGGGAGACTACGATGGATCCAGAGAACAGGATTTTGGTACAAGTACACATTGAAGATGCTGAGAAGGCAGATGCAATCTTTACGAAGCTGATGGGTGACCAAGTTGACCTTCGTAAGAACTTCATTCAGGCAGGAGCAGCAAGCGTTAATTTGGAAGATCTTGACTTCTAAGGAAAGGATGAAAAATGGCAGATAAAGATGATTTAATTAAAGATGAGAACTTAGAACCAATAGATGAGACAGAGGAGGTGTCTGGCCGTTTGTTGGATGGGATTGAGCAGAGGGCGGTTGAAAATACAATGGAAGATTACTTCCTAAGGTATTCAATGTCGGTGATTATCGACCGCGCACTCCCTGATGTAAGAGATGGGCTAAAACCGGTAAACAGGCGCATCCTCTATGCGATGAATAAAAATGGTTGGAAGGCGCCACATCCAACGGTAAAATCAGCAAAAATTGTAGGTGAGGTGATGGGTAATTATCACCCACACGGCGATTCTTCTATCTATGATGCAATGGTAAACTTGGCACAGCCTTGGAAGATGCGATATACACTAGTTGAGGGGCAAGGTAACTTTGGCTCGATGGATGGCGATGATCCAGCCGCCTCGCGTTATACAGAGGCAAGACTAGATAAAATGGGGGCAGAACTTTTGTCTGATATTGATAAAGAAACAGTAGATTTTAGGGACAACTTTGACGGTACAGAGAAAGAGCCGGTAGTTTTGCCGGCGGCAGTGCCGAATATTCTGTTGAATGGCCAGATGGGTATTGCGGTAGGTATGGCGACAAACATCCCACCACACAACTTAGGGGAGTTGGTGGACGCAACGGTGGCCCAGATTGATAATCCTGACATTACGTTAGATGAGTTGATGAAATATGTGAAGGGACCAGATTTCCCAACGGGGGCAGAAGTTTATGGCGGTGCGCCGATGAAACAGGCCTATGCGACAGGGAAGGGCTCGGTAACAATCCGGGCGGTGGCGAATATTGAAGAACGCAAGGGTGGGCGTTATAACATTGTTATTACAGAAGTCCCTTACGGGATGAGTAAAGAGGCTTTCGTGGCGAAGGTGGGGGAGCTGGCGCAGAACAAAAAGCTAGACCATATTGCGGCGGCGAGAGATGAGTCGGCACGTGGTAAAATACGGGTGGTGGTAGAGCTGAAAAAGGATGCTTTCCCGAAGAAAATTTTGAACCAGCTGTATAAATTAACTGGCTTACAGACTACCTTCCACTATAATATGCTAGCGCTAGTAGATGGGATTCAACCAAGAATCTTAGGGTTGAAGGAGATTCTGGGCGAGTTTATTAAACATCGCCAGAAGGTGATTCGGAGAAGGACTGAGTTTGAGCTGAGGAAGGCTAAGGAACGTGCGCATATCTTGGAAGGCTTGAAGATTGCGATTGATAATATTGATGAAGTAATTAAGACAATTCGCGAATCTTATGACGATGCTGATAAGAGATTAATGGCGAAGTTTGGCCTATCTGAAATCCAGGCGGCGGCTATTCTTGCGATGCAGTTGCGCAGATTACAGGGGCTAGAGCGCGATAAGATTGAGGAAGAATTAAAAGAGCTCCATGCTTTGATTGAGAAGCTAGAAGCAATTTTGGCGGATGAGAATGAAATCTTGAGAGTGGTAAAAGAAGAGCTGATTGCGATGAAGGAAAAATACGATGATCCTCGCCGCTCTAAGATTATTAATCATGAAGTTGGGAAATTCTCTGAGGAGGAGTTAATTCCAGAGGAGGAGAGCGTGATTTTGCTTACCTCTGAAAACTATATGAAACGGGTGCCGCAGGCTGATTTCCGCCGCCAGAACAGGGGCGGAAAGGGCAAGATTGGGATGAAAACTAAGGAAGAAGATGTGATTTCGCAGATTGTGACTGCGAACTCGCACGATTTCTTACTATTCTTTACCTCTACGGGCCGGATTTTTAGGCTGAAGGCTTATGAGGTACCAGCAGCGACGTTAGCAGCAAAGGGCACGGCAGCAGTAAATATGCTAAACTTGCACCCTGACGAGAAGATTACGGCGATTATTAAGCAAGGTGATGAGCTAGGGCCGGATGGGTATCTCTTTATGGCGACTAAGAAGGGCACTATTAAGAAGACGTCAATCAAAGATTACGAGAATATTAGGACGAATGGCTTAGTGACAATTAAACTTGATGCTGGCGATGAGCTGAAATGGGTAAAGGGGACTACAGGGAAGAACGATATCATTATTTCTACTTCTGCTGGGCAAGCCATAAGATTCAATGAGGATGAGGTGCGCCCAATGGGCCGTGCGGCTAGAGGCGTTAGAGGTATGAGGCTCCGTCCGAAAGATGAGGTAGTAGGAATGGATGTGGTAACGGATCCAGAGCAGAAGCTGATTGCGGTGTCAGCTAATGGCTACGGTAAGGCGACACTTGTCTCTAATTTCCCAGCTCACAAGAGAGGGGGAGTAGGGATTAAGGTGGCTGCCGTGACGGCTAAGACGGGCTCTATTGTGGCTGTCCATACGCTTGATCCTAAGGCAAATGAGGTGATTATGATGTCTACTAAGGGGCAGGCGATTAGAGTGGCCACGGCGGATATCCCAACGCTTGGGCGGGCTACGCAAGGGGTTAGGATTATGAAGTTATCTGAGGGCGATACGGTAGCATCGATTGGTATAGTATTACCTGACGATGATGTTGCTGCTGCTGCTGAATAGTAATTGGTCTATTCTCGGACGGAGTTCATTCCGCCTGTATAAAAATACAACAGTTAGCCTATTTTAGAAGCTCCTATGTTTGGCCGCTTCTTAAATAGGTAACAGTTGTATTTTTATGGGGAATAAACTTTTATTGTCCGAGAATAGGCCAATTACTATTCAGGGGCTTAGAAGTGTTATAGGTGTTGTAAAAAATGTTTTTCTGGGGTGGGGAAGAAAACATTATTTACAACACTTTTTGTGGCTTAAGCGAAATGAGAGGGTAATCAGTATAACACGGGGGTGGTCGGGAAGTCAAGCTTAGGCTTAATACTTTATGGGTTGACAGGGAGAGTAACATACGTCTATAGGGAAAGTCAAGCTCTAGCGTTTAGAAAAATTTTCTTCGTGGTTATGGTTGTAAGAATTTTCGTTTTTTATCTAAAATAGGAGCATACAAAATAATTTGGAGAAAATATGAGAAAAAATATTTCACATCTTCTGGTGGCGGGAAGTATTTTAACAAATATCTTGGGTGGAATGACGACGGTAAGTGCCTATGATGGGCCAACCGATTATCCAGAGAATAGTGCATCTGGATTTATCGTAACAATGATTGACGTGCGAAACAATGAGATGTCTATGGTGCTGAGACACAATGATTATTGGAACGGAGTGCTCAGAGGATTTGAATTTGTAGAGGGAGAAATTACTGATGATGAGCTAAATAGTATCTATTTAGACGAAGACCATAATTTCCAAACATATGTAAAACATAGTATGTATGATCCAAATTGGCAGGATAGAGACACCGGGGAGGAGTTTACCTATCCCATGAGCTATATGATGGATTTACTGTCTAAAAATACCGATGATACGCTTGCTGGTGTGTATTTGTTTAAAGTTTCACCAGAATCGGCTTCTCTAAACTTATTTAGAACTAGAATAAACTATAGCCGTTGTACTAAATCTGAGCAATACATAAATAACGAGGCCGCAATCTGCCGGGCGGAGATCTGGGGAGACGGCATAATACATTACCAGCCATATATTGGTTGGGAAAGATTGAGTTTGGATGATGAAGACCTGAGCACCTCAAAGGAGATAATGGTATACGAGACTGATAGGTGGGTGAGTAAAGCGGTAGGTAATAACGGGGATGATAGTACCGCCGGCGATGAGGCTGGCACTGCCGGAGACGAGGCTGGCACATCTGATGGAAATACTGGGGATGACGGTGGGAGTTCTTCTAGCGGCGACAACACGCCGGAGATTAGGTATGTCGAGAAAATTGTGGAAGTGCCAGTGATTAAAGAGATAGAAGTGCCAGTAGTACGAGAAGTAGTTAAAGAGGTACCGATTGAGAAAACGGTAGTAGAAAAGGTTAAGGTGGAAGTGCCAGTAGAAAAAACGAAAGTTGAAATAAGAGAAGTGGTAAAAGAAGTACCAGTGCTAAGTAGTGCATCCCCGACGCAGGTGGCTGGGGTGGTAGATGGTTTAGCTAGCGCTGATATGGTGGTGGGGAGCCCAGATGAATCTACAGAGTATGAAAGTGACAAATCCTCCGAAGTAGCTGAGAGCGATATAAGCGCCAAGACTGGCGAGGCGAAGGATGACTCGTTAGAATATGTAGACACCGAAGAAGTGGCCGAGCTGCCAATGTTGGGTAAAGAACCGCAATCAACAGATAATAATGCATCTGGGAAGATTGCTGTAATTCTAGCTGGGATTATCTCGGCGTTGGCCTTAGTGGTGCTTGCGATTGTCTACAGACGGAAAAAGCGTGAAAATCAGATTGATAATTAACCGATTCGTGCATAATAACAAAAGAAAGGAGAGAAAAATGTGATGACTATGATGTAATCTTTCGGACAGTATCTTAAAAATCATAATTTAGCGTGCGGAGTACACACATAAGACCTCATTTACAATTTATTATTTCTAACTAAAATAAAAATTATACGGACAGGTGGGAAGTGGTGGGAGCACCTTGAATACCTCTTTTCTTTCGCTAACCGCACGTTCTAAACTATGATATAATGATAACATGAACGGATTAAAGATTATTTTAGCGTATTTTCTAGGGTGGCTTGTAGCACAAACGACTAAGTATGTGCTACTTTCTTTTGGGGGTGAAGCGAAGGGGAAAAGTTTTAAGGAAAAAATAAAATTATTTACGAAATCAGGAGGAATGCCATCTGGGCATACGGGTAGTATTGTAGGGGCGACGACATATGCAGCTTTTTCTTACGGGGTAGAATCACCAGTTTTTGGGATTTTGGTTTGTTTTACGGCGACAGTAATTTATGATGCGATAAACGTGCGATATGCCGTAGGGGAACAGGGAAAAAAGATGAATAAAATAATTAAAGCTATAAAGCCTGATGATGAGTTGGTAAAAATCGTAGAGGGACATACAGTGGTACAAGTGCTTGTAGGGGCTTTGATTGGCGTGGCGATGGGTGGATTAGTATATTTAATAATGAAATAATGCTTCTTTTTAGAAACTTTTTTGAATGAAATTCAAAAAAGTCCAAAAAAAGTCTTGTTTGCCCCTTGGGACGCTCCAAGACTTCTTTTTAGAAATTTTTTTGAATGAAATTCAAAAAAAGTCCAAAAAAAGTCTTGACGAAAGTTTCTAGATGCGATAAGATAGATACAGTCTAAAACAACTGCGAGATTTTATTTGATGAGTTGTTAGGGAATTTTAACAATTTAGTTGTGCAATTTAATGAAAAATCTTCGATTTAAAGTCATCGTAAGCCCTTGTCTCGGGAAAATAAATTTTCCCTCGGCGGCGGGCTTTCGCTGATAAAGCTTGAAGCTTCGCTTCAAGTAAAATTGCTTCGCAATTTTTAAAAATCTTCGATTTTTCTTTATCATCGTCAGTTCATATTTGATAAAGTTTCAAATAATCTTTAATGGAGAGTTTGATCCTGGCTCAGG
>JAFUCF010000007.1 GCA_017459845.1 Candidatus Saccharimonadota bacterium | reverse complement strand
GGTTATCGTCAGAATTATCAGTAGACCAGTCGCTCGTGCCTGTCCTAGCCGAGATAGTGCCGGCCGCAGCAGAAGTATCAGTAGTTAAGGTTAAGTCTGCATCTTTTGTTACACTCCCACCAGTGACATAGCCGAGGGAGAGGTCTTTGGTCATGAGACAGTAATTGCTCATCCCGGCTGGTGCATTAGAGCCCCAGCGATAAACTGTGTAATCTTGGTTGTCGCGGCTATCTCTAAGCGTACTGGTCGCACCAGTAGGGAGAGTAGAACAAATATCAGTAGTTTGAAAATAAGATACATCCTCTTCCCATATAGCATAAAGGTTTATTAAAGCATTTTGCTCTACAGCTTGCCCGGCAGATGTAGCGGCGAGGAGGAGGTTGGTTACTTCTAAGGTTTGGCCAGCGGAGTAAGTAGGGTTTGTGGTAGTGGCGCTTGGGTTCTCGGTTTTAGCCTCGGCATCAGCTTGGGTTAGAGCCCAGCCTTTAATAACGTAACCTTCCTTTATAAAGCCTTTTGTCGGGAGTGTCAGGGTAGAGCCTTTTACTACCGTTCTTGGGCCCATGGTATTATCGCCACCATTAGGATTAAATTTTAGGGTATATCTAGTACCTTCAGATTTAGCTACAGCAGAAAAGACGACGTTATTAGTATAAGTACCAGCAGCAATAGCATCAGTTACTTTAGCACCAAAGTTTACACTATGGGTATCGTAAGAGCCTACGTCGCAACCAGTGTTTTCTAATGGATAAGACAAAGCCTCGCAGTAAAGAGAGTTACCAGTATTAGTATTAGCAATGACAGTACCATTACTCTCGTTTTCCCCTACGGCAAACCAGTTAGAAAGCCCAGATGTTGTTCTATTTCTAAAGCCCCATGTGTTAGCAGAGAGCTCGGCTATACCAGTTTCGGCATTATAGCCAGAAACGGTGTCAATGGAGCTAATCTCGTCCGTTACCGTACTATTACTATGTACCATACTAGTACTATTATCTTCTGTATAGACCGATAGAGAATAGCCTTGGGCAGTATTAGTAGTAACGGCTACATTAACGTTTCCAGTAATCATAGTGCCAGTAGAGGAGGGGGAGATGATAGTATTACCACTACTATCTACTAATACTAAGTTATTAGTATCTACGGCTAGTTTAATAAAGTCTTTAATTGTAAGCTTAGCTTCTGCGCCAGATGCTGTGGTAGCAGAAGTGGAAGAAGCTGGAAAAAGAAACTGATGTGCGGCATATCCTAAGCCAAGGGCTAGGGGCACAAAAAATGCCATAACGGCAAAAATAGAGACTTTCGAGATCCTCTTGCCCAATAGCGTACCGCTCCCTATGTGGATCTTTAGCATTTTAGTTTCTCCTTCCTATTATTTGGCCTTACGTTAAAAATTAACGTAATACTTATGGTTATAAAAAACAAGCATAGTTGTATATTTTACAATTATGCTTGTTTAATAAAGCTTTAGAGCTCGCTGATTTTGACGCGAACCTGCGCCGCTGTATCGCGATCGCGGACGGTAACAGTATCATCTTCTAGCGTATCAAAATCAATCACAATACACTTTGGCGTACCGATTTCATCCTGCTTACGGTAGCGCTTGCCGATATTGCCAGAATCGTCCCAAGTAATATTGCCGTATTTCTCTTTTAGTAACTTGTAAACCTCGCGGGCTTTTGCTACCAACTCTGGCTTGTTCTTTAGAAGCGGTGAGACACAAAAGCTATATGGGGCAAGATGCTCTGGGAGCTTTAATACCACCCGCCTACTACCATCTATCTCATCTTCTGTGTAGGCAGACGATAACACGGCAAGCATCAGGCGCTCTACGCCAATACTCGGCTCGATGACGTGCGGGATGAAAGCCTCCTTGGTGTTTTTATCGCGATACTCCAAGTTTTTGCCAGACTCGCGCGCGATGTTCTGGAGATCGAAATCAGTGCGGTAGGCTAGGCCCATCAGCTCTTCTTCCCCATTGGGATACTCATACATAAAGTCTACGGTGCGTTTAGAATAATGAGCGCGGTCTTCTGGCGAGACCTCTAAATCGTGAATTTTAGCCTTTGGAAGCCCCATTTTCTCCTCTAAGAAGCGGTGGTTTTCTTTTAGCATCATCTCAAAAGCCTCCTCCCAAGCATCTGGGCGGACGAAATACTCAATTTCCATCTGAGAACATTCACGGTCGCGAAGAATGAAATCGCGCGGCGAAATCTCGTTTCTAAAGGCCTTACCAATCTGGGCGATACCAAATGGAATATCCGGATAAATTGTATCTACAATATTCTTGTAGTTAGTAAAGATACCCTGCGCAGTCTCCGGGCGCAGGTAGGCCACGGATTTCGATACTAACTCTTCGTCTGTATCGTCTGGCAAGACGGCGCCCACGTGAGTAGTAAACATCATATTAAATTTGCGAATTGGCCCCCAATCGCTTTTGCCGCAGGTAGGACATTTTACGTTTAGCTTCTGGAACTCCTCCGTAGTGACAGACTCGGTGATGCCATCCGCAATCTTATCGGCGCGGAAGCGGCCATGACAATTCTTGCACTCTACCAAAGGATCGGCAAAAGTAGCGGTGTGGCCAGAGGCTACCCAGGTACGTGGGTTCATCAAAATGGCCGCGTCTATACCATAAATATCATCACGCTTCTCTACCCAAAAGCTCCACCATTCGCTAGTGATTTTATTCTTAAGGCTTACGCCTAGCGGGCCAAAATCCCAGGTGCCGGCAAAGCCGCCATAGATTTCTGAGCCCGGAAAGATAAACCCCCGGCGTTTACATAAACTAATTAAGTCTTCCATAGTGATGTTAAGTAGTATTTTTTACAGCGGAGCCTGCCGCCCATTTTCCTTCCCAGAAATTCTATTTAAGAATTTTTGGGAGCCCCCCATGGGCGTCACCCATGTAAGAATACTATTTGTCCTCCCAGCGCTTAATGGCGGCTTTGATGACCTCTTTGGCCTCTGCTACGTCGCCGAATTTTTCTACTTTGGTCGTACCAGGCTTTTTGAGGTCTTTGTAATGGTTAAAGTGGAACTCAATCTGCTCCAAAGTGCGCTTTGGTAAATCAGCTAAGGTTTCGTAGCAATCGCCGTTGTTGCGGTCGTCGGCGGGGACGCAGATGATTTTATCGTCTACCTCGCCATCGTCTACAAATTTCATGACACCAAGGATTTTAGCCTTGAGATAAATGCCAGTGGTGAGAGGCTGGTCTGTGATAATGAGCGCGTCTAGCTCATCGCCATCCTCGTCTATAGTCTGTGGGATAAAGCCATAGTTACAAGGCTTGGCAAAGGCCATTGGCTCTACGCGGTCTAGCATAAAGCAAGTGTTCTCGCGATCCCATTCAATCTTATGATTAGAACCCGTTGGGATTTCTACAACAACGTTAATCTCGCCATCTTCGTAGTCGCCCGCATTTAAAATTTTATTAAAATCTGCCATGATTTTCTCCTACACTTATTTTCTATTATTATACCATAGAAATTTGTTATACAGCGTTTTTAGTTTAGAGTCAGAGTGGGTTCTAAAACCTTTTCATCCTCATGTTTCACTCACGTCCGATACTATGATGTTTTTCAGCCTAGACTTGCGCCGCGGACTATCGCGTGCTCGTCTAGGTGAAAAACTTCATAGAATCGGGTTCGTGAAGATTCGTCCTCAAAGGTTTTAGAACCCACCTCAATACATAAATTGCTTAGAAACATACAAAATCTGGTCTAGATATTGGTCTAGGCCTTTCACCCGGCTGACTACAACTAGCGGGCTGACTAGCATCAAGCGCATAATTTTAATTTCTTCAGTACCGATGTTACCGCCATCATAAGGGCTTAGGGCCATTTCTGTAGAGTTCCAGGCGTAGCGTGCATCTTTTTGGAGCGGCGCGCCAGTAGTATCGCGCAAGAGATTAATCTGTTCGCCGCGAGTCCTGGCCACGTTGAAATTAAACCAGGCCTGAACAAGCGAGAGGCTGAGGCCGTCATTCAAGCCCTCTAGCGATTGCTTTAAAATATAATAAAACTCTGGGCTATCTATTTGGTCGGTAACACGGTTTAACTCTTTGATGATTTTGGAAGCTAGCTCTAAGCGGTCTAAATCAGAGATGATGCGGCTATAGAAAGCCTCCATCTTGGCGGAGGTTAAAAGATGCATATCAGATTTGGGGCTGAGATGAATGACAACTTTGGCACGGGTGAAAAGCTCAATCCCGCCGGCTAATTTAGACTTCTCCTTGCGGACACCCTTAGCAACGCAAGCAATTTTCCCCTCCGGGGTTAGGAGGTTTAGGATGCGGTCGGTCTCGCCGTAATTAGTGCGTCTAAGGACGAAAGCCTCGGTCTTTAAATCAGTTTGAGACATGCTTTTACATCCTTTGGAGTAAGGGTTTCTTTGCTTAGAACTTGGCGGACGCCGTAAGGTTTTAGGGATTTGGTTTCTAAACTGAGCGATGTAACAATTACAACTGGTATCTTGGCGGTGTTCTCATAGGAGGCGATTTCATTTAAAAAAGTAAAGGCATCTGGCCCATCTAACAAAATATCTAGAAAAATTAGTTTAGGCGTGTCTTCGTCAATGTTATTAATAGCTTCTATGGCGTTGGTAAAAATCTTGGTCTCCTCTGGCCGCAGATAGCGCGCAATGCACTCGGCCATGGCAAAATCATCATCTATGATGTAAATCATGCGAATAAACTTTCTTGGCGCGAAGCGGGCAATTCTACATAAAAGCTCGTGCCATCCCGGTGACGGACGGCACCAACCGGGGCGTTCATGGCTTTAGAAAACTTGGAGGCAATGTAGAGCCCTAGCCCAGACGAGCCGGGACGCATCGCGATAGACGTAGGCTGTTCTAGCCAACCCTGTTTCATGGCGCGCCAAACATCTACCGGCAAGGCCGGGCCGTAATCACGCACCTCTAATCGAACATGGTTATGACGATCATAGACGGTAAGGAAACTAGCCGTGTCCTCCTCTGAATAATGCAAAGCATTGATGCAGAAATTATAGATGACGGAGTGAATTAAATCCCGGTTGCCAACTACTAGGCGAGAGCGGTTGCGATATTCTAGCTGAAGATTTTTATGGTTGGCGCTGAAAAGCTGGCGGAGCTCACTCGTTACCTCGTTACAAACCGAGCGGATCGCCACCGGCTCTAAATCAAAGAGACCAGATTCTACACGGGTAATCCGTGTAAGGTCGTTAATTTGCTTGATGGCGCGTTCAGAAACATCAATCATTTCTTGCTGAATTTTATGACGCTCGCCATCTGAATCAGCATATTCTAGCGAAAAAGCGAGTTGCCGAAGGAGCGCCAGCGGGCCTTTCAGCTCGTGCGCCATTACCAAACTCCCATTCACCTCGCTTAACATATTTCTAGTATAGCACAAAAATCCGGCGAGGAGGCAATTTAAGTAGACTAGGAATTATATTTTACGGTAGAGAGGATTCTATTAAAATCTGATTCAAAGACAAGGGCATCCGTTTGGATGACAACGGTCTTATCGCGAATTTTAAAGATTGCGGCGATACCCTGAAAATCGTTGTCTAGTAAACCTTTGTAAATATTGGCGTTGCTACCGCCAATTGGCGTAACGGTGAGCGACATCCGGCCATCTTCTACCTCGCTCTGATACTTCTGGACATAGCTATCGTAAGCCTCGTTTAAAATCATCACTCTAAGCGCAATTGGGTTCTCGCTGTTTACTGGCGGGACTTTGTCTGGGTTTAAGTAAGCCTTAAACTCGTTACCGCTGTTTGAGGCATCTTCCTCCTCGTAGAGGCTCCAAGTTTTAGGATACTCAAAAGTCAGGCTGCCCAAATCTGCTGGGCCGGAGAACATCTTATACGGATATTTTTCGCGCTCCTCAAATTCTTTCTCCGTCTCTGCAATGGCATTACTGCGGGCAACGGCAACGGCCGCATCAATCTGGCCGGTGACATTCGTATCGGCATCGCTCCATTTATTGTACATCCAAATGAAAAGCCCAATGAAAGTGATTGCCGTGAGGGCACAAACAATCGTGATGATAATCCAAAGGATGGAGCGATTTTTCTGCGTCTCCAAAGCATCTTTAGCGATGACTTGGTTGCCCTGGAGGGGTGTGTTGGCTGAGTGAGAATACGGCTGGTTAATAGAATTTGCGGCCGGTTCTGGCGCTGGGCCATACGGCATTGGGTTTGGCCCTGGATTTGGCGCTGGGTTCGGCCCAAAAGAGTTGTAATTATTATCGTTATCCATTACTATTATTTTATTCTTTAGTAAAATCTTTGTCAATCACCGCAATCTCGTTTTTGAGGCTCTTTAGATCTTCTTCAATCTCTTTAGCGAGTTTAACGGCCGCTTTGTATTTTTCTGTGGCCTGGTCTAGCGAAAAATCTTCGCTGTAAAACCAGTTGGTGAGCTCGTCTAGCTCGGCAATTTTTTGGTTGATGGTCTTTTTTGGCATATTATTTCCTTTCTTTTATAGCCTTAATTTCGGCGGAAGCGATTTGATTTAATGTGGTAATTTCTACATTTTCACCTGGGGCGAGCTTGCCAGAGATGATAGAATAGCCTTGTTTTAAAACTAGCTCTGGGTTGAGGCGTTCTACCATTTTAATAGCGCTTTCATTCTTCTCGATTTCAGCATTTAGTTTGGTTAATAGAGTGCGGCGGGCACCAGACACGGCGTCGGCGGCGTGAGAGCTTAACGTGTTTAGGTGTTGGAGGATGGTGCCGTTTAAGCGGGTAATCTGCTCGGATAAATGGGTATCAGCCTGGCTGAGTTTGGCTTTTAAGCCATCTTTAAGATTATCGCGATAGTGGTTTAGTGTGTCGTAAGAGATAATCAGGGCCTGGCAGAACTGCGAGCGGGCAGACTTAATATTCTGAGAAACGGTGGCGAGAATCGCCGTTTTATCGGGGGTAATTAGCTCCGCAACATTAGACGGGGTGGAGCCACGAAGGTCCGCCACTAAATCTGCTAAAGACTCATCTACCTCGTGGCCAATCCCTGTGATGACGGGGATTTTAGACGCGGCAATTTCTCTCGCTAGCGCCTCGTCGTTAAAGCAAGAGAGATCGTCAGCCGAACCGCCACCGCGGATGATTGCGATGAGCTGCACTTCTGATTTTTCATTGAAATACTTGAGGGCGCGGATAATCTGGGCCGGGGCATCCATGCCCTGTACCTGAGTGTGGGCGGTCTGGATTTTTAGGCCACCCCATCTAGCATTAACAATCTTACAAAAATCCGCATAGCCAGCGGCGCCGGTACTAGAAATGACGCCAATTTTAGTCAAATCTCTTGGGAGCGGGCGCTTTCTAGCGGCATCAAACAAACCCTCGGCGGCAAGCTTTTTCTTTAGCATTTCATACGCCTTTTTAATGCTGCCCTCGCCTACTGGCATTATTTGCTGGGCAGTAAAGGAGAATTTACCCCATTTGGTAAGTTTAGGGCGGCCGCGCACGACTACCTTCATCCCATCCTCTAGTGGGATTTTCAGTTGAAAAAGCGGCATGAAGCAAGATAAACTATTATCATCTTCTTTGAGATTAAAAAATACCCACTTGCCTTGGTTGATTTTAAACTCAGAAACCTCGCCTTCTACGAGCGTACTAGGGTAGGCATAGTCTAAAGTCTGGTTGACGACATCTATAAACTCGGATACGCTAAAGCGGGGTTCTTCCATAATATCATTATATCATCCGAGCCAAGAAAAAGATATGCAGGTTAAGGCTTTTTCGTCCTACTGGTTCATTCACGTTCAGTGAGAATAGGACTTAGAAAGTTAGCTTAGTAGCTTCTGGGCGCTAGCCGCCGCCTGCTAACGCCGAAAAATTACAATAAATAGCCCATCCTCAAAACTCCTATAAATTTGGTCGTTTTTCGGATGGGTATTTATTGTACTTTTTGCGGGGCGGCTGACGCATTGCCCAGAAGCTACCAAGCTAACTTTCTAGTGGAATTTCAGCAAGTTTCTTAGCAGCTTTCTAGCGGACTTCTACGCGGACGCGCGGGAGAGATTTGCCAGAGAAGTGAGTCTTCTTAGTCTTGACGAAAGTGACGACGCCATCTTTGGCGGCGTGAATCGTGAAGTTGCGAGACATATAGGTGCCTGGGCCAGCAATCTTAGTGCTGCCAGTCTGGCGGACGAGAACCTCGCCGTTCTTTACTTTTTGACCACCGAAGCGCTTAACGCCGAGACGTTGGCCAGCATTGTTGTGGATATTCTTGGCGGTACCGCCAGCTTTCACATGTGACATATTACTTTTTCCTTAAAACTATTATTTCACGAGCGACAACCTGATTATCTCTGACATAAAGAAGGCCGCCCTCGCTCTTATTTAGTACATTATACCCCAGTTTTTCTATTTCGTCAACGGTTTTTAGACGTTCAAAATGGCCGTCTCTGCGGCGCCAAGCTGGAATGGCTAGGGTAACAGGGGTGTCTGGCTGGATTTGCCCAGAGAGATTCTTCAAAAACTCCGTTAGGATGGCGCCACATTCTTGCTTGACGGTTTTAAGTTTAATATCTACTGGCGGCTCGGACATTGGCGGGCCGAGATAGATTTCTGACGCGATAGCACTAATTGGCTGAGCCCACTGGAAAGAGGTCGCATCCCCTTGTGCGGTTCGTAGGAGAGGTTCTAAACCTTCTTTTGCAGCTAGCCAAGCCAAGTTTTTCTCTGTGTAGCGGACCATACGCTCGTCTTTATCGGTGCCATAGACGTTGTAGCCCATGAGCAAAGCCTCTTGAAGGACAACGCCAGTACCGCAAAATGAATCTAGAATAGTCGCGTCTTTTGGGAGCCGGCCGCAAAGATTGATGAGAATCTGGGCAAGCTTGGGCGGGAGCATCCCTACCTTAGCATCGCGGGCCGGACGAGCCTGATCACGCTCGCTATAGGCCGTAATATTCTGGGCACCAAGCGAGACGAACCACGCGTCTTTAAACTTGATGAGCTCCACTTTTTTAGGATGAAGACCAAGCCCGTTATGGTGGGCAGCAGCGGTAGAGATAACCGGTGTGGAATTAGGCAGAAGGCGCACGGAGCGGCCAGATTCTTTTAGTGCTTGCTTAATCTTAATTCCATATCGTGATATATTTTTTATATCACGGGATGAATATTTTTTACTACTATAAGAGTAATCAGAGAGGCCAAGGGTGATTTTGCCCTCTGGAAGTGCTCTTAAGAAATCTTCTGGTGAGATATTTTCTAGCTGCTTGGCTAGTTTAAGAGAGCCTCCTAGCCGGGCTAAAACCGGCTCTTCTTCACTACTGAAGAAAGCCACCTCGCCGCTTTTCTGTTCTACGTTGTCAAAAAGCGCCTTGAGCTCTGCAAGGGAAATCTCTGGTTGGCGGCCAAGTATAGCTAAATATTTCATGCCTTAATTATAACATCTTTTTATACCAATAGCAAACACAAAAAACCTCCCCGTAGGGAGGTTAATAGATTATTTGTTTTCTTCGGCCGGGGCATCCTCTGGCTTCTGGCCATTATCGGATGGGACGTCTGCGGCATCAGTATTTGCTTCTGCTGCAGCGGCATCCTCTGCCTCGCGGGCGGCAGCCTCAGCGGCTGGATCGTAGATACTGGCAATAACTTGGTCGCTTGAAAGCTCTTTGTCGGCAAGCTCTACGCCCTTTGGCAAGACGAGATCTGCTACGGTGAGCTTATCATCTAGGCTGGCAAACTTGGAGGCATCTGCAGTAATCTTCTCTGGAAGATCAGCTGGCTTTGCCTTAACCTCAATTTCCTCCATAACCTGGAGCACAGCGTAGTGTAACTTGTTAGCCTCGGACGTATCGTAACCCTCAAGGATGATTGGGGTGGTAGCCTCAATAACCTCGTTTGCGGATACGGCCTGGAAGCTGACGTTGATAATCTTACGATTAACTGGGTTGATATCGACATTTTTGACGATTGCGAGCTGGCTCTTACCACCAATAGTAAGCTCAATCGTAGAGTGGTAACCCGCAAGATGTAAAGCCTTCTCTACGGCATTGTATTCACCTTGCACCATCATAGGCTCTGCGTCACCACCATAAATTACGGCCGGGATTATTCCAGCGGCGCGAACAGCAGCTAGCTTCTTGCCAGCAACCTCACGCTTATCTAAAGACAACTTGATTTCTGCCATATAATTCCTTTATAACTTTAACTTTCTATATTTTACACTACTTCGGTGATTTTGACAAGAGTGGGCTACTGTTTGTGCAGAGCATTAGTGTTAGCGATAAGCCTCTGGCGGAAGGCCTCGCGGGCGGTATCACAGTTTTCATTGTTCCCCATCCAGGCCGTGAGGGCTGGATCCTGAAGCGCACGGGCAAAAGAGAATGTGACTGGCCATGGGAATGGGCCGTTGTTAGTTACCTCTTGTAAGTTCTCGGTGGCCTGGACAACCGTCTGGCCGCCAGATAAGAATACTACCCCGGCTAAGCTCTGTGGCACGTGAGTGCGGAGCACCTCTGCGGTGGCACGGCCAACTTCTTCTTTAGAGGATGGGATTGGATATTGTTTGCCGGCGAGTACCATATTAACCTTTAAGATACATTGATCTAGCCGGACTTTCTCGCGGTTAAGCGCATCGAAGAGAGTATCCAAAATTTTGGCGGTGACTTCCTCGCTCTGTTTAAGAGTGTAGTTGCCATCATAAACCACCTCTGGCTCTACGATTGGGACCATCTTAGCTTCTTGGCAGATACGGGCATACTTGGCGAGGTCGCTACAATTCCGCTCAATCGCCATATCGGATGGGCGGCCAGGCCCAATCTCAAAGGCAGAACGCCATTTACAGAACCGTAGGCCCATCTGGTAATACTCTGCCAAACGCTGCGGTAAATCATCTAGGCCCTTGGTATATTTTTCTTCTGAATTTTCAAAATTCTCTAGACCTTGGTCTACCTTGATGCCAGCAACGATACCCTTAGACGTTAGGAAGGAGACAAAATCCCGGTCATCATCAGCCTTTTGGCGAGCAGTCTCATCAAAGAGGATGACGCCTGAGACGTATTTTTCTAAATCTGGGGTGGTGAAGAAAATATTGCGATAATCACGGCGGTGTTGCTCGTCATCTGGGATGCGCATATTTTCAAACTTTTTGTGGATGGAACCGCCAGATTCATCTGCGGCTAAAATGCCCTTGCCCGGGGCCATTAAAGTTTTAGCAATCATGGCGGCATCGGCCTCCTCGGCACGCGCCATATCAAGCAGGCTCTCGAGTTTTTCTAGCGGCATGGTACCCATAAGAGAAGATTTAAGGGCGTTATCACGCGCCATCATGATAGAATCATCAATGCTCTTGCCGCGGAGAAGGGCACCAAAGACGGTGGCGGCAATAATAGAATAAAGGGTAAGATGTGTCATTAAATCGGCGTTCTCGGCAGACCAGATGATTTTGGAATCGCCAAAAACAATATCGTGATCTGATATTTGGCAGACGGAGCCATAATATTTTGTGCCAGTAAGGAGGCCGTCTGAGAAGACGAGATTTGCCATCTCTACTAGCTCACGGTCTGCGTCGGTCATATCTTTGGGAGCGTAAACTACTACACGGGTATGGGTAGACATGGAAAGGAAGCTCCTTAGCCCCTTTACGAGCTCTGGGGTAACCTTAGCGGAACGATCTATAAAAACCCAATCTACTGGCTCGGTAGGGTTTACCCATCTGGTAACCTCACGTTCCTCTGGTACAAGGTAAGAAATCTTGTTTTCTTTACAGAGGATGTAGCGCGTGGTTTTAATCTCCTGCTCGCCCGGGATAATCTCGCCATGGTCAAATCTAGCGATACTGCCGGCAATCTGCGCATTTGCCCCCATACGGTTTAGCACTTCTAGCGCCACCGTGGCACCAGCATAAACCGTGGTCTGCTTGACAAATTTATGGGTGCTACCACTAAACTCAAGGTCTAGCCACGGCGTGCCGTGCTCATCTATCTCAAAGTTGTTTTGCCGCTCATCAAGCCGGAGATAAACATCTTGATGGACGTTCCCAATTATTAACACATTACTCATAATATCATTTTAGCATAAAAGTTTCGGTTGGGGGAGAATATAAATTACAACGCCTGGCAAAAATCAAAAAAATGTGATAAAATATCTTTCAGGGCAGTTCGTTAAGTTTTTGAAGGGAGGTAGTTTTATGTGTAGCAGTAATTTCAAGCAGCCTGACAAGGAGGATTTTAACAAGTTATTTCGCAACTTGCAGAAATTTATTGAAGGCTGTGAATTCAGCGACAGCATTACTAAGTTAATGCTGAGTAACCACGACGGTGGCTCCGCGTGGACAGGTGATTGCTTCATGAATTTGAGCCAAGTTAGGGAGATTAACTCGAAGTCTAGTGGAGCGGAGATAAAAGCGTTTAGAAAACGTAAGCTCTTTAATTTAGATTTAACACTTCTTGGCGACAATAATACTGACGTAACCGAAACCGAACATCTTTTTTCTTGGACAACCTTTCATACGAAATGGCGGACGGACGATGATGACTCGGCAAATAGTTTAAAATTCTTAGGATGTAGAATATCTGTTAATTCTTGTATCGCTTCACCAGAAGTAAACTATGGCCAGCTGCTATTCGAAATCAACCATTTTATAGAGGATTACGATTCTTCTGATTTTGCCCTAGTGGAAGAATAATTCTCCACCCCTGTCTTAACGACAGGGGTATTTTTATAGCACAGTTTTAAGGTATTCGCCAGTAGGCGTGTTGGCATTTTTAGCTAATGTCTCTGGAGTGCCAGCGGCAATAATCTGGCCGCCGCCTTGCCCGCCCTCTGGGCCCATATCAATAATCCAATCCGCCGATTTGATAACATGGAGATTATGCTCGATGATAATCATAGAATTACCACCATCGACAAGCTTGTTTAAGATATTTAGCAATCTTTTTACGTCGTCAGTATGGAGGCCAGTAGTCGGCTCGTCTAAAATATAGAGCGTCTTACCAGTAGAACGGCGAGCAAGCTCGGTGGCAAGCTTAATGCGTTGGGCTTCGCCGCCAGAGAAGGTCGTGGCCGGCTGGCCAAGACGAATATAACCTAACCCCACCTCTTGTAAGGTCTTGAGTTTTGGGGCAATATTAGGGATATTAGCAAAGAAATCTACTGCCTCGTCTATAGTCATATCTAGGACTTGGGAAATATCCTTGCCCTTATATTTAATCTCTAATGCTTCATGGTTGTAACGGCGGCCATGGCAAGCCGGGCAAGTGACATATACATCTGGTAAGAAATGCATCTCAATTTTGTTAACACCGTCACCTTGACAAGTCTCGCAGCGGCCACCTTTAACGTTAAACGAGAAACGCCCGGCTTTGTAGCCACGGACTTCCGCCTCTGGCTGATGTGCGAAAAGCTCACGGATTTGATTAAAGACACCAGTGTAAGTGGCTGGATTAGAGCGCGGAGTGCGGCCGATTGGCGATTGGTCTATAACGATACATTTATCTAGGTTTTCAATTCCCTCTATCGCATCATGTGTGCCAGGTACCGTTTGGGCGCGATGGAGACGCGCGAGAAGCTCGTTGGCCAAAATTTCATTGACGAGCGTAGATTTACCCGAGCCAGAAACTCCGGAAACTACCGTCATGACGCCGAGCGGGAAATGCGCGTCGATATTCTTTAGGTTATTCTCGCGAGCGCCTCTTACGACTAGCTCTAGGCCCATTTTGGCCTTGCGGCGCTTTTTAGGAGTTGGGATGGTTTCTTTGCCAGACAGATAGCGGCCAGTAAGAGAGTTTTCATTCTTCATTACTTCTTCTGGAGTGCCGGCGGCAATAACTTTACCACCATTAACGCCGGCGCCAGGGCCAATATCTATGAGATAGTCAGCTGCGCGCATAGTGTCTTCATCATGCTCTACCACAAGGACAGTGTTTTTTAGGTCCCTGAGGTGCTTAAGCGTGGCGATTAGTTTGTCATTATCGCGTTGGTGTAAACCAATGGACGGCTCGTCTAAGACGTAAAGCACGCCTTGGAGACCAGAGCCAATCTGGGTGGCCAAGCGGATACGCTGAGCCTCGCCACCAGAAAGAGTGTTGGCTGCGCGGCCAAGCTCCATATAGCCTAGCCCAACATCTTGCATAAACTTTACCCGCTCTTTTATCTCTTTGATAATCGGGCCGGCAATCTGGATTTCCGAATCAGAAAAGCCCAAATCTTGGTTTAGAACCTCTAAGGTGTGGTCTACATCCATGCTGCACATATCCACGATATTCAAATCATGAACTGTAACAGCTAAAACTACAGGTTTTAATCTGGCACCGTGACAAGTCTGGCATTCTTTAAGCCGCATAAAGCGCTCAATGTCTTTTCTGATGAAATCAGAATCAGTCTCCATATGGCGGCGCTCCAAGGTAGGAATAACCCCCTCATAAGTAGTTTCATAAGAAGTGCCCTTGGCGAATTTACCAGAGCCGCCGATAAAGACGCGGTATTTCTCGGCCCCAGTGCCGTAAAGTATGAGGTGCTTAGTCTCCTCTGAGAATTGGCCGATTGGAGTATAGATATCAAACCCGTGTTTTTTACCGACGGTTTCAAGACGGCGTAGCCACCAAGAGTCTTGGGAAACGCGATTAAACGGGCGGATGCCACCCTCTGCGATAGTAAGATTATCATTAAAGACAAGATTTGGATCTACCTCCATACGGGTACCAAGGCCGGTACAGGTCGGGCAAGCACCTTGCGGAGCGTTGAAAGAAAAGAGACGCGGCTCTAGCTCTGGGATAAGCTCATCCGGGTGATTTGGGCAAGCATAACGCTGAGAGTAGGTGTAGATTTCTGTGTTGTCCGCGCCAGGGTTTTGGGCTACGGCGGTAGAATTATCGGTAATCTTTAAGAGCTTAATTATCCCCTGCCCTAAATCTAGGGCTTGTTCTACGGAGCCGGCAATACGGCTCTCTAAATCTGGGCTTAGAATAAAACGGTCTACTACGATTTCTATATCATGTTTTTCAGTCTTCTTAAGCTCTGGGAACTCATCCAGAGCATAAACGATGCCATCCACCCGCACGCGCGAGAAGCCTTTGGCGGTATATTGCTCGGAGATATGTTGGAACTCTCCCTTTTTCTGCTGGACGATGGGGGCAAGCAACATCAGTTTGGAGCCAAGCGGTAATTTCATGACTTCGTTAATGATATCTTCATTTGTCCGCCGCGATACGGCGCTATGGCAGATTGGACAATGTGGTACCCCCACGCGGGCAAAGAGTAGGCGAAGATAATCGTAAACTTCTGTAACCGTAGCAACGGTAGAGCGAGGGTTGCGGCTGGTGGATTTCTGGTCTATGGAAATAGCCGGGGAGAGGCCGGTAATAGTATCAACATCTGGCTTATCCATTACGCCTAAAAACATCCGGGCATAAGAACTTAATGACTCTACGTATCTTCTTTGGCCCTCGGCATAGATAGTATCAAAAGCAAGGCTGGATTTACCTGAGCCAGACAAACCAGTAAGGACTACGAGTTTGTCGCGCGGGATATCGACATCAATATTCTTCAAATTATGTTGCCGACAACCGCGAATTTTGATTGCGTTATCTTCCATAGACTCTCCTAAAAACTCGTACTATTATACTCCTTTTAGCGCAAAAAGTCTAGGGTGGGAAGAGCTATTATTCGTCTTCAGGGATGGAGGCGATGTGGGCGTCTTTTAGCTGGTACTCATCTACTTCCGATGGGGAGTTCATCATGAGGTCTATACCAGAGCCATTTTTAGGGAAGGCAACGACATCGCGGATAGACTTGGCGTCCATGAGTTCCATAAAAATGCGGTCTATACCAAAAGCACAACCAGCGTGTGGCGGCGCACCGAATTTGAAAGCATTTAGCATACCGCCAAAGCGAGCCTCTACGTATGCCCTATCATAGCCAAGTAGGCCGAAGGCTTTATACATGATTTCTGGGTTGTAGTTTCTGACTGCACCAGAGCAAATCTCTATGCCGTTCATTACAAAATCATATTGGTCTGCCACAATGGCAAGCTTTTCTTCATCGGTTTTGGCTTCTTCTAAAGCTTTTAACCCGCCCTTTGGCATACTGAATGGGTTGTGGCCAAAATCTAGTTTTTCCTCCCCGTCTCCAGCGCCGCTGGACACACCGCTGCCTCGCTCGCGAGCAGAAGCATTCTGCTTCTGCTCGCTTCGCTTCGTTGCGTTGTCGTTCCACTCGTAGAATGGGAAGTCGGTAATCCAACAAAAGGCAACTTTAGTGCTATCTGTTAGCTCAAAATGTTTAGCAAAGGAAATGCGGAGCTGGCCTAGGACGCTATTTACCTTCTTAAGAGTGTCTGCACCAAAGAATACGGCGTCGCCATCTTCTGCGCCAGTTAGCTCTTTAATACTCTTTAGCTCTTCTGGTTTTAAAAACTTAGCAATCGGGGATTTTTCTGAGCCGTTTTCATAGATAATGTAGGCAAGGCCACCAGCACCTAATTTCTTAGCCTCATCTGTAAAATTATCAATCTGGCTGCGAGTAAGGGAGGCGCCGTTCTTAACGCAAAGCGCCTTAACACATGGGCTCTTGAAAACCTTAAACTCGGTGTTTTTAAGCGCATCGGTTAAATCAATCATTTCCATACCATAACGCAAATCTGGTTTGTCTACGCCGTAAACATCCATCGCAATATTATACGGGATACGCGGAATGTCGCTATCGTCTGGAATAAATTGCTTGGCAAACTCAGAGCCAAGCTCTATCTTCTTACCGCCAAAATCCGTGGCTAGAGATTTCATTAGAGGTTCAGTCATCTTGCGGACGGTCTCACCCTCTTCTACGAAGGCCATCTCTAAGTCTAGCTGATAAAAATCCCCATAAAGCCGGTCTGCACGCGGATCTTCATCGCGGAAGCATGGCGCAATCTGGAAATAGCGCGGCACGCCGCCAACCATCAAAAGCTGCTTAAACTGCTGTGGAGCCTGTGGTAAAGCATAGAAAAGGCCACTCTTTAAACGGGACGGGACCAAAAAATCTCTTGCCCCCTCTGGCGAAGAATTAGCCAAAATTGGCGTTGTAACTTCTACAAAGCCATGGTTTATCATGTAGCTTCTTAAAATCTGATAAAACTCTGAACGCTTTTTAATCAGCCTCTGCATAGACGGGCGGCGAAGGTCTAAATAACGGTATTTTAAGCGTAGCTCCTCGCCAGTCTCGGGGCCATCATCATGAGTATTAACTGGCAAAGGCTCTGAACGGTTTAAAAGGGTTAACTCTTCTACAACTAGCTCAATATCACCAGTTTTAATATGCGGGTTTTTAAGCTCTTCTGCCCGCTCGCGCATAGTGCCGATGGCTTTTAAGACGTATTCATCACGGACGGACTCGGCTAGCTTAAAACTGTCTTTGGTATCTGGAGTGATAACCAACTGGATAATGCCTTGGTCATCGCGGAGATCGATAAAGATAAGGCCGCCATGATCACGACGAGAGTTTACCCAGCCTTCTACCATGACTTTTTTGCCAAGATATTCTGAGAGTTCTAGAGATTTTTTTCTTTCCATAGCTACTACCATACCATATTTATTAGATTATTTCAACAAAGGATCAATCTTGTCATGAAGGAACTTAAAGAACTCCTCCTCTGTCTTAGCGCTAGAATAATCCAAACGTTCGCCATTTAGGTAAAGAGATGGCGTACCCGGGACGTCAATCTTCGTGGCGATATCTTGGTCGAAATTAATTTTCTTTTGAACCTGCTTGGAGTTCATATCGGATTTAAACTTATCTACATCGCCCTTATTACCAGAGGCAGTATTAAAGTAAGACACGAAAAGGTTAGTGCGCTCGTCTACATCAGCATATTGCCAAGTGGCTTGGTTGGAAAATAGTAAATCCCCCATTTCCTTCCAGTAGCCCTGGAGGCCAGCAGCCTCGGCAGCGGAAGCAGCAGCAGTGCCGTTTTGGTGGTAACTCATAATGTAATTGCGATAAATTACCGCTACTTTGTCATCAAAACTGCTTGGGATTTTGTTCACATAAGTATTAAGCGAGGCGCAGCCTGGACATTGAAAATCTGCATATTCTACGACGAAAACTTTAGCCTTGTCTTTGTCGCCCTTAATATGATCGCCAATCTCGCCGTTGTATTCATTAGGGCCAATATAGGCCGTAAAATCATAATCATCTAGCTTTGGCTGGCTCTGGCCCTTGTTAACCAAATAGGCAAATAGTAGGCCAAAAAATGCCAAAATGATTACTGCGAAAATTGCAATTACACCGTAGTTTTTTTGCTTCATGTCTTTATTCCTCGCTTAAAATATGTTATAATATACTCTAATAATACTAACCCTATTATATCACGATGGAAGCCAAAACACTAAAAGATTTTATAGAAATACTTAGAGATTTGCCAGATGATGTGCTCTCGCAAAAAGAGCGGCTGATGATTATTGCGGCAATGGAATTTAAAAATCTCAAGGTTTCTGATGTTATGACGCCACGAGAAAAAGTGACGTTTGTAAACATCCGTGATTTTTTGGGGCCTTTAACGCTAGACCGGCTTTACCGTTCTGGGACTTCTATCTTCCCGGTGGTGGACGAGAGCGGGCGGCAAGTGGTGGGAGTATTAAGCACGGATAGGCTTAACTCCCTAGAGATTAGAGATAATGATACGGCGGAGAAGTATTTAGATCCACGCGTTTGCTACCTTAGGGAAGATTATTCTTTGGAGCAGGCGGTGGCGGCTTTCATCCGGACGCACGGATATTTCTTTGTGGTAGTAAATAAGATGGGCCAGCTTACTGGTACGCTCAATTTTAAAGAAATTGTGGGCATGATTATGGGCTACTACCCGAAAGATGATTTCGACCAAGACGCATCGCTCGGCGCGGTGATTAGGCGAAAACTATAAAAAATCGCCCAAGCTTGGCTTAGGCGATGCGCTTTCATTGAAATTAGATTTCAATGAATTCCTGCCATGGGGCAGGCGGAAGCTGCGACTTTGACTTATTCCGTGATACTAAACCCCGTTTTAGTCTGATACGCATAATCCTGTTTTTTAATCTCCTATTTAATTGGGAGGCTCAACGACCAAATACTGAATTTTACGAGCCAACGCGATCTAGTATACCAAACATTGGAGACTAATGCAACCCTTTTTCTGCTTATGGTGCTACCAGTGTTTTAACTGGGGTAATTTCTAGTGTAAATTTTACTGGATTAACAGATAGATAAGAACGATACTGGCGAGTATGACGCGGTAAAAACCAAACGCCCGGAGAGAGTTTTGCTTTTTGACATAATCCATAACGAGCTTTAGGGCGAGCATACCAAAGACGAAGGCGAAGAGGTTGGCAATTAGCAGTGGCCCAAGATTGGTGAATAAATAAGTGCGGGTAGTACTAGAAACAAGCGATTTAGCACAAACGGCCAGCATCAGAGGGATAGAGACCAAGAAAGAATACTCCGTGGCAGAAGCGGCAGAAAGCCCAACGGCGCGGCCGGCCAAGATAGTGGAGCCAGAGCGCGAAACGCCTGGGATAAGCGCAAGTACCTGTGCGAGACCAATATAAAGAGCGCGTGGCTTGGTAAGCTTGTTTTCGTCTTTTAGTTTAGACATGTGTGGAGTTTTGTCTGAAGCAATCATCAAAATACCGATGACTAGCATTGCGATAGACACAGTATAAAGAGACGAGAAAAAGCCGTTTGTCTCGATGAAATCGCCTAGCAAAAGCCCGGCAAGCCCGGCTGGGATACAGGTGATAATAACATTAATGGCTAATTTATAATTCTTTTTCTTGAAGATGTCCTGTAAAATCCCCCAAATACGTTTTCTGAAGTAAAGAATTAGGGCAATGACAGTGCCAAGGTTAATTAATTCAATAAAAAGATGGAAATCGCCCGCACGGCCGCCGATAATCTGCTGAATAAGCTCTAAGTGGCCCGAGCTAGAAACCGGTATAAACTCTGTTAAACCTTGTACGATACCTAAAAGAATTGCGATAAAAATACTCATATTCAAATTATAGCATAGCTTAAGAAGATTTTTGATGGAGATTTTTTCTCCTTTACTGCCAGATATGATATAATAGTCTGCGGAAGGGTGGCCGAGTGGTTTAAGGCAACGGTCTTGAAAACCGTCAGGTCAAAAGCCTCGCAGGTTCGAATCCTGTCCCTTCCGCCAATTCGTAGAACAAACTAGAAAAGCGGAGCTTTTCTAGCGTTCGAGACAAAGAAAAAATCCAGAGCTTGCTCTGGCATTTTTGATTTGGCGAGAACGCGTAGAAACGAAGTTTCTAGTTTGTTCGGATACTTGACGCTTTCAAGGAGGCAGAGATCCACATCCTGTCCCTTCCGCCAGGAAATAAAATAGACCTTCTAGGTCTTTTTCTGTTATAATGATATAAAACATTATGCGATATGAAGTAACAGTAAAACCTGGCTCTAAAAAATCTGAGGTGAAGATTGATAGCGAGAATATTGTAATCCGTACAACAAAACGTGCTCATGATGGGGAGGCTAACGCGGCGGTAGTTGAGCTTCTAGCAAAACATTTTAGAGTGAGCAAGGGCAGCATTAAGATCCTCCGCGGGGAGAAATCCCACAAGAAGGTCGTTGAAATTAGTTAGCTTACGTGATATAATTTTGGAAGTGGCAACGTAGCTCAGTTGGTTAGAGCGTGGGACTCATAAGCCCAAGGTCACTGGTTCGATCCCAGTCGTTGCTACCATTTTTTGTTATAATAAAAATATGTTCTATGTACTAAAGATAGTATATATATTGCTGCTAATTGGGTTAGTATTTCTTTGCGTGCGACTACTAAAAAAGAGTGCCAAGAAAAAGCCGTTTTCTTATCATAATGTTTCCCTTCTTGGTTTAATAATTTTCTTAGTGATAGACGTGCTTGATGAAATTTATTATGCCATACAATATGTCATTTCCGACCAAATGGCAGAATACGACCTGAGCGGCTTTTTCTCAGATATTCTATATAGTTTTACGGAATTTATTTACTTAGCCTTCCCGCTCATCATAATTTTTGCAGCACTTTTAGCTGTCTCAAACATCGTTTTTATGATAAGAGCCGGCAAAAGTCTGGCTAATGTTCTAGGCTTATCATTAAGTGTTGGGCTAATCGCGGGAACGGCAGTACTCTACTTCTTATACTTTATGCTAGAGCAGATTATGGACGTACACAGCTACGTTGGGTGCCACTTTGAAATAGCAATAGACAATATCGTCTCAGTCTCGTTAACTTATCTAGAGTGTATGCTGGCCGCTACCATAATAGTAACAATTAAAGTTGTCCATTACGAACCGGCTTTTGATAAAAACTATCTGATTGTTTTAGGATGCTATGTAATGCCAGATGGGAGCCCAAGTAAAATCTTAAGAAAACGGATTGACGCGGCCTACGAATTTGCCATGACACAGAAAAGAATCACCGGCAAAGAACCAATCATCATCGCCTCGGGTGGGAAGGGCGACGATGAAACAATTTCTGAGGCAAAATGCATGCAGAATTATCTACGCAAAACAAAAAAATATCCTGGCAAAATCATCCTAGAAGACAAATCTACGACTACGCGAGAGAACTTCTCATACAGTAAAAAGTTACTAGAAAAATATGACCAGATCGCTTTTGCGACTACGGACTATCACGTCTTCCGCTCTGGGATGATTGCCGAAAACACAGGGCTTAAAAACATTGTGGGGGTGGGCGCAAAATCACCATGGTATTATTACAACAATGCAATAGTGCGCGAATTTGTGGCCAATATGTACTCAGAGCGTAAACTCCATATTGGTATAATGTCGTTTCTTATTATTACTATGTGCATACTACTCATAGTAAGCTTCATGTTTGGTATAGTGTAGCCCTTTTTAAGAGATAAAACTCTTGCTTGCTTTCAGAAATTAGGGTATAATTATAGTAAAGATAATTGGAGTATTTAATTATGTCAGGACATAGCAAATGGGCAACGACCAAGCGGCAAAAAGCAGTGGTTGATGCCAAGCGCGGAGCGCTGTTTACCAAAATTGGTAACCAAATTGCGATTGCCGCGAGAAGCGGTACTGATCCGGCGATGAACCCGAGTCTCGCGATGGTGTTAGAAAAAGCTAGACTAGCCAATATGCCAAAGGCCAACATCGAGCGGGCGATTGCGCGGGTAACATCCAAAGAAGGCGCAGCGCTAGCTGAGGAAACTTATGAGGGCTATGGCCCGGGCGGCGTGGGGATTATTATCGAGGTTGCGACCGACAATAAAAACCGGACTTTGCCGGACGTGCGGAATACTCTCTCTAAAAACGGTGGGCGAATTGCCGATTCTGGCAGCGTGATGTTCCAGTTTGAGCGCAAGGGCGTAATCGTAATTTCTGACAAGGGCGAAGATGCCTTAATGGCCGCGCTAGAAGCCGGCGCAGAAGACGCAACAGAGGAAGAAGACGGGATTGAGATTATCACCGCGCCATCTGACTTGATGAAAGTCCGCCAAGCATTAGTTGATGCCGGGATGACGGTAACCTCAGCGGAGCTCCAATACGTGGCTAAGACTACCGTGCCGGTAGAGGGCGAGAATGCAGAAAAGCTAGAGAAATTACTTGATGCGCTAGACGAGCTAGATGATGTAACGGCCGTCCATACCAATGCTGAATAATCGCGTTTTATAATAAACTTATGCTATAATAATATCATGAAGAAAAAGTCTGGCTTTACCATTTTAGAACTTGCGATTGTAATTGTTTTTGCTGGCCTGGCTTTGGTCTTGTTCTTCATCCAAAAAGCTAATATGGACGCGATGCAAAGAGACGACGACAGAAAAACCGCGATTAACGCGATGTATTATGCACTAGAAGAAGGGTTCTTTGCTTCTAATAAATATTACCCAGAAACGATTTCTGAGAGCAACCTGACCGTGATGGATCCGGCCTTGTTTACTGATCCAAACGGGGTGAATTTAGGAAAAGAAGGTAGTAATTATACTTACACTCCGGCTAACTGCGAGGATGGCAAGTGTAAAGAGTATACTCTTAGGGCAGAGCTCGAAAAAGAGGATGCCTATATCAAGAAGAGCCGCTAGGTGCTAGGGCGTTTCTCTATGGCTAATCGTCGTCGGACGATTTAATCTTGCGGCGAGTCTTGGCAATGTGGATAAGATAAGAAATCGTCTCTATCTCATCGGTAGGCTTAGCGGCGTATTTAAAAGTATAGGTTGTCTCATCGCCAACGGTAGACATCCGGAGCGAGCCAAGCTGGAAGAATTGATCTATAATCCCCTTTTGTTTAAAGGAGACATCCTCTACGGAGACGAGATCAATTGTATTAACGGATTTTGCAGTGAGAGAGGTTTGCTCGTAGTGAATGAGGCGCTTGTTAGTAATATAAAGACGGTTACCCTTATATACGCTGGTAGAAACGCTCGCCATTAGAATAATGGCCGCAAATAGCACAATCACAATCATATAGAGATATGGCAAAGAGTTACTATTAACCAATCCAGATGTTTGGCCACTAGTACTGATGGTAACAAGTGCCATCGCAAAAGTAATGAGAATAATAGCAAGGGCGGCTAGCCCCCAGATAAAAGTCAGGCCGAGCTTAGAGCGGTAAACTGCAAGCGCGACGTACTCATCGTCCTTTAATTTCAGCTCAGGAAAATCTTTTTTACTACGGGCGTTATGCACTTTGAGAAGATCTTGTTTCACCTTGACTTTTCCTTTTCTTTATTATATCATAGCGGGCGATATTTCGCAAGATGAGCCTTAGCCTTAGGCGTAACCCTGCGGCCATTTTTAGTCCGCTCTAAAAGCCCCATTTGCATAAGATACGGCTCGTAGTAATCAGAGATGGTGGTTTCCTCGTCGCCGGTAAGGGCGGCAATGGTAGAGAGGCCCACTGGGCGATCCCCATAATTATCTAGCATCAAGTTTAACATATTGCGGTCTGCCGGATCTAGCCCAAGATCATCTATTTCCATTAGAGCGAGAGATTTCTCGGCCATGGTTTTATCTACGATGCCGTCACCGTTAACATCGGCAAAATCGCGGACACGCTTCATTAGGCGGTTGGCAATGCGCGGAGTGCGGCGCGAGCGGGTAGCAATTAGATCTAGAGCATCTGGCTGGATTTCTGTGTTAAGGATAGAGGCGGTGCGGGCGACAATCTTTTTTATCTCGTCATCAGTATAATATTCTAAGCGCTCTACTAGGCCAAAGCGGTCTTGGAGCGGCTTGGCGATAGAGCCAGCGCGGGTGGTGGCGCCAATAATAGTAAACTTTGGCAAATCCAAGCGGACAGAGCTGGCGGCCGGGCCTTTGCCAATGACGATGTCTAGCTTGTAATCCTCCATAGCAGAATACAAAATCTCCTCTACGGCGCGGCGGAGGCGGTGGATTTCATCGATAAATAAGACATCGCCCTCGGCAAGGTTGGTCAGGATACTGGCGAGATCCCCGGCGCGCTCAATAGCCGGGCCAGAGGTAACGCGGAAATTAGCTCCCATTTCGTGCGCGATGACTGCCGCCATAGTAGTTTTGCCAAGGCCAGGCGGGCCATATAACAAAATATGGTCCAAGGTGGCGCCCTTACCGCGCTTTTTGGCGGCGTCTATTGCCACTTTTAGATTGCTTTTCATCCGCTCTTGGCCGATGTAATCCGCAAAAGAAACCGGGCGGAGAGAGTTTTCTAGAACTTGCTCCTCGCTATCTTCTTCATGAGTATTGGTGTCTACTAGTCTTTCAATTCCCATATGTGATATAATACTATTATATCAGATTAAGGAGGAATATGGCAAAAGAGCTGAAGGATTCTCAGACTTGGAAAAATCTACAAACGGCCTTTGCGGGCGAGGCGCAGGCCTACACGAAATATCAGTATTATGCCTCTAAGGCGCGCAAAGATGGCTACGAGCAAATTGGGGCGATTTTTGACGAGACCGCAGGTAATGAGAAGGAACACGCAAAGATTTGGTTTAAGATTTTACACGATGGTGCCGTGCCGGATACATCAGTAAACTTAGAGGATGCTATCGCGGGCGAGGATTATGAGTGGAAGGATATGTACAAGAAATTTGCCGAGACGGCGCGGGCCGAGGGCTTTGATGAAATCGCCGAGAAATTTGAGGGCGTAGGCGCGATTGAAAAGGAGCACGAGGAGCGCTACGCAAAGTTGCTCAAGAATATAGATGAAGATGTTGTCTTCAAGTCTGAAAAGGTGACGGTATGGAAGTGCCGTAACTGCGGATATATTTATGTAGGCGAGAAAGCGCCGGAAATCTGCCCGGTCTGCAGCCATCCACAAGCTTTCTTTGAAATCCGCGCGACGAATTATTAAAGGTTATTACTATGCCGCAGATAAAGCACTAGCTACTAGTATACCGCCGCAGGAGACAAAGTCTTCTGGTTTATATAACGGGCCTGGCGGGGAAAGAAACTGAAAGAGTACTTATCCCCTAGGACGACGCTATACAGCGTACTGAGAGCCCGCGGTGCTTGATGTCGTTGTTCTGAGGGTAGACGTACGTATTGCTAGGGTCCAGGTACAGGCTGTACGCGTAGTTATTGCTGTACGCGGTAGATGACCACCAGATCCCGACCTTACCGACGACGTCGAGCGACGAGCCGTAGATGTGGCCCGCGAGATCAAAGCCACCGTTACTTCCAGTTGTGTAAGTACCCGTAAAGGTAGAGTACGTATTGGCATTACTGCGGTTAGCACCTGTACCGCCCCATGCTATATCTAGAGCGGCGAATTCCCCGCTAGAACCACCAGTAGGGAGCCTCCAGCCTTTTGGGCAGATACTAGAGCTGACATTTCCAGAAGTAGTTTCATATTTTCCTGTCCCGGCCGTAGCGGTGTACCAGTTGTAATTGGCCCCATAAGAAGAACG
>JAFUCF010000039.1 GCA_017459845.1 Candidatus Saccharimonadota bacterium | reverse complement strand
CTATTATAGCTGATAGCAGCAAGTTAACCAAGCATAAGCAATATACAAGTGTCTACTTTTTGGGGTACACCATAGAGTTATTAGTGTCTACTTTTGTGGGTACATTTGAAAATTAGTGTCTACTTTTAAGGGGACAGTTCACAGCGTTAGCTGCTTATACAGCGTACTGACATACCGTTGTGCTTACCGTAGCTGTTGTACGTGTTCAAATAGGACGAACCGAAGGCCAACTTGTAACCGTACGAGCTACCGTCCTGAGTAGACGACCAGTAGTGGCCGACGCTACCAACATTGCTCCAACCGCCGGAGTAGAAGTAGCCGCCGTAGACGAAGTTATAAGGAGCACTTCTAATTGTAGAAGAGCCAGTAGAGTTATTTCCGCCCATAAAGGTTGCGATATTACTATATTCTGCGTTTGTTGGTAGTCTCCAGCCTTTAGGGCAAACCTTTTGGGCGGCGCCGAAGCTGTAGTAGCTGTGGCTAGAGTAAGCTTCTTGCCCTGATTGTGGGCCGTTAATGTACTGGAGGTTACCGTCGGAATTCGTGGTAGACCAGTCGCTCGTGCCCGTTCTAGCGGTTATTGTGCCGGCTGCGGCAGAGGTATCGGTAGTGAGGCTGAGGTTTCCGCCTGCCGTAGTGCTTCCACCAGTGACATAGCCAAGGGAGAGATCTTTGGTCATAATACAATATCCATTCATCCCGGATGGGCCGCTGCTGGTTGGCCAGCGGTAGATAGTATAGTCTTGGTTATCTCTCGCATCTGGCAAAGTAGACGTCTGGCCCGCTGGGAGGCTAGAGCAAGCGGTATTTTGCATAGTTGGCAGCGGCCCCATAATGCAGCGTACTGAGTACCCAGGGTACTTGCGGTCGTTGTTCTGAGGGTAGACGTGCGTATTGCCAGAGTACAGGTTCAGATTGTACGCGCCGTTACTACTGCTCGCGGTAGATGACCACCAGTCCCCGTACGTACCGACGTTGTAGAGCGACGAGCCGTAGATGTAGCCCGCGAGACCAAATCCGCCATTATTTCCTGTATTATAGTTTCCTATAAATGTAGAGTAGGTATTGGCATCATAACGGTTGCTACCTGTACCACCCCAGGCTATATCTAGAGCTGTGAACTCACCACCAGAGCCACCAGTAGGTAGCCTCCAGCCCTTAGGGCAGATGCTGGAGCTTACTGTGCTGGAGGACGTGCTGTATGTACCAGTACCAGCGGTAGCAGTGTACCAGTTGTATAATGCGCCATAAGAAGAACGGGTACTGGCATCGTAGTAGGCTAGAGGTTTATCATCACAAGCTGAGCTGTCCGATGTACACCATGAAGAACCAGCTGGAGTAGAAGTTGGTACGGTGAAATTCGCAGATACATTAGAATCGGCAGGTGTAATAGTTTTGTTAATAAGTCTTAGATTTTGCACCATCCAGCATTTACCATCGGCAAGTTTCTTTACGACGTATTTCTCTCCATCCCTGCTGTCTACTAAGGTAGTATACTCATTTGTATTTAGCGCAGTACAGCCTTCCCAATTCTGCATAGTAGGAAGAGCAAGCTCCCATATCGCATAAAGCGTAACAATCCCACCGCCAGAGACGAGGTTTAAGACGTCTGCTTCATCCGCGTAGTCCACATCGGTTGCTGTACCAACGCCATTAACTACCGTGCCAGTCTTACCAGTACTGGAAGTAGACCAACCTAGAAACTTGTAGTTAGAACGGGAGAAAGCATTTGGGCTTAAAGCCGTAGTCTCACCATACATAATGGATTGATCGCTCATAGTCCCAGTAATTTCTTGGCTAGAAGATGAGTTTACATTTGGATTAAAGACTACGGTATAGTCTAGACAGCTATTATTGATGAGTACTGTATATAGTACACTACCAGAATAAGTACCAGGATTAATGCTAGTATCTACCTTTACGCCATAGTAGATTGG
>JAFUCF010000006.1 GCA_017459845.1 Candidatus Saccharimonadota bacterium | reverse complement strand
TCTTTGAAATTTGGTATTATAGTAGTATAGATCGTGGACGTGCCGATTTTATCGCGCATATCTCCTCCTTTGTGTAGTTATTAGTTGTTATATATAACTATTTTACAACAGGATGGAGTGTTCACGATCTATTTGAGTTTGTGCATATTCGCATTCGCGTTTGAATATACAATAGTCAGTTTGGCTCACGGGAAACTCGCGTCTGATTTTATGAATATTCTTAGCAGGGGCTGCGCCGCGGACTTTCGCGTGCTCGCCTCTGTAAGAATATTCATAAAATCCGGCTCGTTTTAGTTCGTCAAACTGACTATTGTATATTCTATGAGAATAGTAGATTAGTATACTCTGACTAAGATTTCGCCACCAAGACGATTTTTCTTGGCTTCTTGGCCGGTCATGATGCCCTTTGAGGTGGATAGAAGGACAATACCGCGGCCGGATTTGACGGTTGGGATTTCTTCTACGCCAGCGTAGACACGGCGGCCAGGCTTGGAAACCTTCTCAATCTCGGTGATTGTAGGGTTTTTGCCTTCTTCATTAATAATTACGCAAAGGGTGTCGCGTGGGGCCGACTTCTCTAGCTTATAGCCTGCGAGATAACCGGACTTTTTGAGCCCGTCAATAACGGCGACTTTAAGCTTGGATGTAGGGACGCGAATTTCAGTCTTACCAACCATAATCGCATTGCGAATGCGGGTTAAGAGGTCGGCGATTTGGTCTGTTGATTGTAGTGACATATATCTCCTTTCTCCTTACCAGCTACTCTTTGTTACACCAGGGATTTCGCCCTTGCTTGCTTTTTCACGGAAGTTAATACGGGAAAGACCGAAGCGGCGCATATAGCCACGTGGGCGGCCATCTAAAAGATCGCGATTTTTAAGGCGAGTTGGGCTGCTATTTCTTGGCAGCTTCTGTAACCCTTCTAAATCGCCGGCAGCCTTTAAGGCAGCGCGCTTGTCTTTATATTTATCGTACATTTTCTGCCGTTTTTCGTCACGGAGGATTGCTGATGTTTTAGCCATTTTAAGCCTCCTTTCCTTTCTCAAACGGCATACCAAAAGCTTCTAGCAACTTGGTACTCCCTTCTTTTGAACCGTTTTTAATAATGAATGTGATTTCTAGGCCGTGAAGCACGCCGGCATCCTCAAAGGTAATCTCTGGGAAAACCGTTTGTTCTCTTAAGCCTAGGCTGTAATTGCCTTGCTTATCAAAGGACTTGCGGCTGACGCCGTGGAAGTCGCGGACGTGTGGCAGAGCAATGTTGATGAGGCGATCTACAAACTCGTACATCTTGTCGTTGCGCAAAGTGGTGAGATAACCGATTGGCGCACCCATGCCCTTCCTAATCTTGAAGGTGGCGATGGATTTCTTGGCGAGGCGAGATGTGGTAGCCTGACCGGTGATTTTGCTGAGTGTAAGCTCTACAGTCTCGGTAAAGCGCTTATCATCACGCTTCTTGCCAACGCCACAAGACACGATAACCTTCTCTAACTCTGGGACTTGGTTGATATTCGTAAGACCGAGTTCCTTTTTGAGATTAGCCTTGATGGTCTTGTTGTACTCCTCTTTGAGCCTTGGGATATATTTAGTTTCTGCCATATTACTTGCCCTCCTTCTTGAGGTTTGATAGGTCTATGCCAACATGGATGCTTTTCTTACCGCCCTGTGGGTTGTAAGCAGTCTTACCAATGTGGCGCTCGCGGACACCGATGCCTTCTAGCATAGCTTTGCCTGCGCGGCGATCCATCTTAACGATTTTAGCGGTTTTACCCTTGTTGTCGCCAGATAAGATTTTTACGGTATCACCTGTCTTTAAATTCTGTGCCATATTAGAGTACCTCCGGTGCTAAGCTGATAATCTTAGAAAAGCCGAGATCGCGAAGCTCGCGTGGGACTGGCCCAAAGACACGAGTGCCTTTTGGCGTTTTATCGTCGTTTACGAGCACGGCGGCATTGTCGTCAAAGCGGATGGTAGAACCATCTGGGCGACGGATTTGGCCGCGAGTGCGGACGATAACGGCACGGACAACGGCCTTTTTCTTGACGTTGCCGGTTGGGGAGGCATCTTTGACGCTAGCCGTGACGATATCACCGACACGAGCATAACGAGCACGGGTACCACCGAGGACACGGATTACGCCAAGCTCTTTGGCGCCGCTGTTGTCAGCGACTTTTAATCTAGTTTCCTGTTGGATCATATTTAATTATTCTCCTTTCTGGACTCATCGCTTGCCGTGCTGTCGCGCTCCGGATTCCCTTTAGAAGAACCTTCAGGATGTTGCTGTAGGACTTCTGTCTCCTTTAATTCAATCTTGTCTTTGCCTTTTTCAAGGATTTTGACTAAGTTATAGGTAACAGTCTTAGAGTATGGGCGGCAAGCCTCAATCTCTACGCGGTCACCGGTATTTGCTTCGTTTTTCTCATCGTGGGCAGTGTATTTACGAGTCTTCGTGTACTGCTTGCGATAGAGAGGGTGAGTTTCACGGCTCGCGACGGCGACGGTAATCGTCTTATCGCGCTTGTCCGAGGAAACAACCCCAATAATTCTCTGAGCCATTTAAAACTCCTCCTTCTTAATGATTTTACAGCGGACTGGGAGCTTATGGGAAGCAAGGCGAAGGGCCTCTTTAGCCTGCTCTTCAGTCACATCGGCGAGCTCGAACATTACAGTTCCAGCCTTGACTTTTGCGACGAAGAATTGTGGCTCGCCCTTACCGCCACCCATCTTCACGTCTAGCGGTTTCTTAGTTACAGGGGTGTGAGGGAAAATCCGAATCCAGATTTTACCACCACGCTTAATATAACGGGTAATTGCTTGGCGAGCAGCCTCAATCTGACGAGAGTTGACACGCTCGTTATCTAGAGACATTAGCCCCCAATCACCGAAAGCAACGTAATTACAGCGGGTGGCATTGCCACGGTTTTTGCCGATACGTACCTTGCGGTGTGCGGTTTTCTTAGGTAGTAAAATTGCCATAATTATTTCTCCCCCTTATAAATCCAGACCTTTACGCCTACGATGCCAGCGGTAGTTGGCGCGTGGTGGCAGTAGAAATCGATATCGGCGCGGAGAGTGTGTAGAGGAACGGAGCCCTCAATAAACTTTTCGCGGCGAGACATTTCTGCCCCGTTTAAGCGGCCAGCGACCTCGATGCGGACGCCTTTGGCACCGGCAGTCATGGTAGACTGGCAGGCCATTTTGACGGCGCGGCGGAAGTTCATACGCTTACCGAGCTGGAAGCCGATGTTCTCGGCGACGAGCTTGGCGGAAAGCTCTGGTTTTTTAACTTCTTCTACGTTTAAACGAACTGGGAGAGAGGTGAATTTCTCCAAATCTTTCTTCAGTTCGTTGATGCCTACACCTTGCTTACCAATGACGGCGCCAGCTTTGGCGGTCAGGATGGTAACTGTGATGAGGTTTGATGAGCGCTCAATGTTAATCTTAGCGATAGTTGGGCGGCTCTTGAAACGATCCTCGATCGTCTCACGGATTTTCGTGTCTTCTACAAGGCAAGTCTTGTAATCGGACTTCTTGACAAACCATTTGGAAGACCAATCTTTGTTGACTTGGAGACGGTAGGAGACTGGATTAACTTTTTGTCCCATTACTTTTGCTCCTTATCACTTACTTTCTTTTCTTTTTCCTCGCCGGCAACTTCGACAAAGATGTTGGAGGAAATTTTTTCGAACGGTAAAGCGCGGCCGCGAGAAGCAGGTTTGTAGCGGCGGATGCGAGTACCAGCGGTAACGCTAATCCGGGCGATCCGAATAGTCTTTGGATCAATTGAAGCGCCAGAGTTTAATAAATTGGCATTGGCGGATTCAATAGCCTTCTTGACGGCGCGGGCGGCGCGGCGTGGGGTGTTCTCTAGAATAACTAGCGCATCGGCGACGTAGCGATCGCGAGCGAGGCTAGCGACGACAGATGTCTTCCTTGGCATGCTATCTACGCCCTTGATGTAGGCGTGTGCGAAACGAGTTTCAGCCATTAGTTACCCCCTTTCGCTGCAGCGGCTTCAGCGGCTTTCTTACCGCCATGGCGCTTGAATTTACGGGTAGGCGCAAACTCACCGAGCTTGTGGCCAACCATGTTTTCACTGACAAAGACCGGAACGTGGACGCGGCCGTTATGTACGGCAATGGTGCGACCTACCATATCTGGAGAAATGGTAGAGTAGCGAGCCCATGTCTTGATGACGGTGCGATCTTCTTGAGAAAGAGCTTTGATTTTCTTCTCAAGCTTGTAGTCCACGAAAGGACCTTTTTTGAGACTTCGTGACATATACTATCTCCTCTTTCCTTCGTGGCGACTGCGCACGATGTATTTATTAGTTTTCTTATTATGACGAGTTCTAAACCCGAGCGTGAGCTGGCCCCATGGAGTGCGTGGAGCTTTGCCGGAGCCGTGACGACCGCCATCACCACCACCGTGAGGGTGGTCGGTTGCGTTCATAACGACACCGCGGACAGTCGGGCGGATACCCTTGCGGCGAGTGCGGCCAGCAGCACCAATCTTAACGTTTTGGTGTTGCTCGTTACCTACAGTACCAATGCTAGCTTGGCAGGTAAGGAGGACGCGGCGCATCTCACCAGATGGCATCTTGAGAGTAGCATAGCCATTCTCTTTAGCCATAAGCTGAGCTGAGGTACCAGCGGCACGAACCATCTGTGCCCCACGACCTGGGGTAAGCTCGATAGCATAGATGAAGGTACCGACTGGTATCTGCTCTAGCGCCATGCGGTTAGAAGTTTCAACGTTGATTTCATCACCAGTCTCAAACTTCATACCTTTCGTCATATTACTATCTGCGATAACGTAGTAGTAAGAACCGTTTTGATCCTTGACGCGAGCGATGCGAGCAGAGCGGTTTGGATCGTACTCAATTTCCATGACCTCTAGAGTGAGGCCCTTTGGAAGATTGTGAGTCAAGAGACGATAATGACGCTTGACGCCGCCGCCACGATGGCGTACGGTAATGCGGCCCTGATTGTTCTTACCAGCCTGCTGCTTTTTAGCGGCGAGAAGGGATTTCATTGGCTTACGAGTAGTAATCTGGTCGAAATCCTGGGTAGTCTTCTGGCGCTGAGCAGGAGTAGTTGGGCGATATGCTTTAACAGCCATTACTTATCTCCTTTCTTGGTAGCCTTTTTTGCGGCCTTTTCTTCAGCTTTTTTAGCTTTCTTATCTTCTTTCTGGTCTTCTTTAGGCGTTTCTTCCTCAAATACTGGGATTTTATCGCCTTCCTTTACGGTAATATAAGCAAACTTACGATCACGGCGGAAAGTTGTACCTGGATATTGATGTTTGCCCTTAGAATAGCGGGTTTTCTTACCCTTGCGGGTGAGAACACGGATGCTCTCTACGGTAACTTTAAACTCCTCAGATACGGCTTTTGCGATAGCCTGCTTAGAGGCGAATAGCGGAACAGCAAAGACATATGTGCGCTTGGTTTGCTCGGCGTAGGATTTCTCGGTAGCACGAGGGATAATTTCAAAGACGGTGGTCTTCTCGATTACCTTTGCTTCTTTGACGGTTGTTTTAGTATCAGCCATTATTTAGCCTCCTTTCCGAGTAACCAATCGGTGGTCTCCTTGACCGCGGCATCACCGAAGACGATAGCATCGGCGTTCATAATATCGAAGACATTAAGATAAGTGGCGCGGACTAGTTTGACGTGCGCGAGGTTATTTACTGAGCGTAAAATCTCTGGGGTTTTCTCCTTGCAAACGGCGAGAACGTTCTTGCCATCAAGTTTCAAATCCTTTAAGACTTTTACAGCATCTTTAGTCTTGCCGGTAAGCTTGACATCTTTATCTAGGACAATGACGGCTTTCTCGGCGTTCTTAAGACTGAGTGCTTGGCGTACAGCCATTTTCTTAGATTCACGGGAAAGATTCTTAGTGAAATTCTCGTTACCTGTCCGGCCGCCTGCGACACCACCATGGCGCCAGATAGGGTTCCTGGTAGAGCCAAAACGTGCGCGGCCCGTACCCTTTTGCTTCCAAGGCTTCTTACCACCGCCAGACACTTCACCACGCTTTAAAGTTTTAGCGTGAGAACTGCGGGAGTTAGCAAGATATGCATCGTAAGCTAACTTGATTAATTCGTGATTTTGGACTTCTAGAGCGAAGACTTGTTTATCTAAAGTTGCCATATTACTTGTCTCCCTCCACCGTTACGACACCCTTCTTTGGGCCAGGGACTGCGCCTTTAACCCCAAGCAGGTTGTTTTCTTTGTCTATGTAGGCGATAACCAAGTTTTTGACGGTAACTTGATCGTGGCCCATGCGGCCCGGCATACGTTTGCCCTTAAAGACCTTTTGTGGATACATTGAACCGATAGAACCAACACGCCGGATATTACCCTTAAAACCATGGGTATTGCGGGATTCGTTGAAGTTCCAGCGTTTTACGGTACCGGCAAAGCCTTTACCCTTCGAAACGCCGGTGATGGTAACCTTATCGCCGAGCTCAAACTGCTCTACGGTGAGGGTATCACCTGATTTTACTTCTGGCTCCTTCTCAGTCCTAAATTCCTTTAGGACCTTTGGGCTCAAATTTTCACCAGCCTTTTTAACGTGGCCGGAAACCGACTTGCTCAGATTCTTACTCTGACCATAACCAAGCTGTACTGCATTATAACCGTCTTTTTCAACGGTCTTTATCTGAGTCACAGTAGCTGGGCCGGCTTGGAGGATAGTTACAGGGGTAACTACGCCATCTTCGCCGATGATCTGAGTCATACCAATTTTGGTGCCGATGATGACTTGCATCTTTTTCCTTTCCCTTAAATATTATTACACTCATATCTATTTTCTAGGCATTACTTAAACTAGACTTATGAGCAGTTTCCGGAGACTTACTCTTGCGTCTAGCTGTAATACTCTACAAAAATAGAATATACGAGTTTATTGTATCACGAAACGTCTTTGCGCGCAAGGGGTTTTAAAGAGATTTTTTAGGTTTAGAAAAACCCTTGACATTAAATAATCTCTGTGATATAATCTATAGACCACTCTAAAAAGAGTTGAACATTTGACGTACACGATTTATTCGTTCTGCATACCCCCTTCATTGGGCGCCGTGTTATTTCGGCGCCCTCTTAATTGTTCAAAAAAGTGACGCATATTGCGTCACTTTTCGTTTTGTTAGATTGAAGCTTCTAAATTTTCGGTTTCTGTTTGTTCTTCCTCGGTTTCTTCATCCTCATCTGCTAGCTCAATTTTGCCCGTGCCTACTGGAATCTTGCGGCCGATGATGACATTTTCCTTGAGGCCATGGAGGTGGTCAACGCGACCAGAGATGGCGGAGTTGATGAGTACCAAGCGGGTGTTTTGGAAGGAAGCGGCAGATAGGAAGGAATCAGAGTACGTAGACACTTTAGTAATACCAAGTAAGAGATTAGTATACTTAATCTTCTCCTTTCCTTCTTTCTCTAACTCCTCATTTTCGCGAACAACGGCTGCCTCGGAGATGATATCGCCAGTGACAAACGTGGAGTCGCCGGAATCATCAATGATGACGCGAGAGAACATCTGGCGGACGATAATCTCAAGGTGTTTGGCGGAAATCTCGTGGCCTTGAGCGGCGTAGACTGAGAGAACGTCGTTCATAATGTAGCGAGCAGTTGCCTCGCGGCCTTTATACTTTAAGAGGTCTTTGAGATTTAAGGAACCGGTAGTGAGACGATCGCCTGGCTCTACCTTATCACCACTCTTTACGAGCAGCTCGGCATCGCCAGGTATTTCTACCCGGGCTGGGCCATTTGCGACTGCTACGATGATAATGGCATCTTCTACGAGCTGAGCATTGCCGTCGATAGTAGACTTGATTGGATCTTTGCCTTTGCCTTTGTCGGCAATGACATCACCAGCTTTAATGTTTTGGCCATCTTTGACACGCGGCTTTCTGCCATCTAGTGGGAAGCGGACGGTCTCGCCGGAATCTGGGGTGATTTGGACAATATAATGATTGCCATCTTCCCAAGTTTCTACCGTACCAGCAATAGGCGCAACCCATGCCTGACCTTTAGGGTTTCTGGCTTCTAGGAGCTCCTCAACACGAGGAAGACCACGAGCGATTGCACCAGAGCCGGCCACGCCGGAGCCGTGTTTGGTATCAAGTGTAAGCTGGGTACCTGGCTCACCAAGCGATTGGGCGGCGATAACGCCTACTGGCTGGAATGGCGCTACGAGTTCACGAGTGGACATATCAATACCGTAAGCCTTCTGTGGGATACCGTCAAGAGATTTAGTAGTAAGGATAGAATAGATTTTAACGTATTCAATCTTATCATCGGCAGAGATTTCGTCGGCCATCTCTTTGGTAATGACTTGGTCTTTATCAACGTAACCTGGGACTGCCTCAGCGGCGTAGCGGCCGGAGATCCAGGCGGTAAAGCTTACACCAGCGTCTTCTACCTCTTTCTTGTAGACGGTAAAGCCAGGATCATCGGCTTCTGCGTCAGTGGTGAAGACATCTTGTGCAACGTCTACGAGACGACGGGTAAGATAGCCAGAGTCGGCGGTACGGAGAGCCGTAGAGACCTGGCCTTGGCGGGCACCTCGGGTAGCGATAAAGGACTCCAGAGTGTTAAGCCCTTTCTTGTAGGAGCTTTTAACTGGGAGTTCAATTTCGTTGTTGTTAATATCGACCATGATACCGATTTCGGCAGAGGCAAGCTTGATATTCGAGATGGAGCCACGAGCGCCGGAGTTGACCATAACAGCGATGTCGGTATCCATGTCAGCGAGCTTGTCCTTGAGGAAGTCAGAGATGCGATTGTCGATATCACGCCAGTTAGCAACGGTAAGGTTGTGGCGCTCTTCTTCGGTGACAAGGCCTTCTTCGTATTGATCTTGAATGAGTGCGGTCTTAGCATCACCTTCAGCAATAAAGTCTTGGATTTCTGGATATGTTGGATAATCATCCTTTGCAGTAGAAACCGATGCGATGGTCTCATATTCAAAGGCTAAATCTTTCATGGCATCGGCAATTCTGACTGTCTCCTTTGGGCCGTACATATCATAAATGTTGGCCATGACTTTCTTAAGCTGCTTAGATGTCTGGACAGAGTTATCGTATGGATAATCATCTGGCAAGATTTCGTTGAAGATGACGCGGCCCAAGGTGGTCTCGCGGATTTCCTTCTTGGTGAAAACGCGGATTGGTGTCTGAAGGTGGATAAGGCCTTGATCGTAGGCCATTTCCGCTTCGTAAACGCTCGAGAATGGCTTGACAGTGTCACTGGCAGTACCAGGTTTATCATAGGTTAGATAATAGATACCGAGCACTACATCCTGGTAAATAGAGAGTACTGGCGCACCATCGGCGGGTTTGAGCAAGTTTTTGGTGGCAGACATAAGCTCTCTTGCCTCTCTCTGAGCGTCATCAGAAAGTGGTAGGTGGACCGCCATTTGGTCGCCATCGTAGTCGGCGTTGAAGCCGGTAGCTACGAGCGGATGGAGTTTAATGGCTTTACCATCAATCAGCTTTGGCTGGAAGGCCTGGATGGAGAGACGGTGAAGAGACGGAGCGCGGTTTAAGAGAACATATTTACCCTTAATTACTTCATCGAGAGCATCCCAGACGATGTTATCACCTGCCTCAATCATACGGGTAGCAGAGCGAATATTGGCAGCGTGCTCACCAGCCATTAGCCAAGAAATAACGAATGGCTTAAAGAGTTCTAGGGCCATTTGCTTTGGCAAGCCACATTCGTTAAGCTTGAGCTCTGGGCCAACAACGATAACAGAACGGCCAGAGTAATCTACGCGCTTACCGAGCAAGTTCTGGCGGAAGCGGCCTTGCTTACCTTTTAATAAGTCGGAAAGCGATTTTAGTTTGCGGCGGCCGTTGGTACTGTTGGCGGTACGGTTGCCGTGGGCACCAGAGTTATCGATAAGTGCATCTACAGCTTCTTGGAGCATACGCTTCTCGTTGCGGCAGATGACCTCTGGGGCGTTTAAGTCAATTAGCTTCTTCAAACGATTATTGCGGTTAATAACGCGGCGGTACAAATCGTTTAAGTCCGAGGTGGCAAAGCGGCCACCAGGCAAGCTAATCATTGGACGTAAATCTGGTGGAATAACTGGGATAACCGTAAGAACGAGATCGGACGGCTTAATACCAGCTGCTTCCATACCTTCAATAACTTTGAGGCGCTTAGACAGTTTCTTCTCTTGTTGGCCCTTGGCCTCCTCTAGTTCCTCTTTGAGGTTTGCGATTAAAGTAGGAACGTCAATTTGATCCAACATAGTCTTTAGTGCACCAGCACCCATTTCTACTTCAATCAAATCCTCGTATTCCTCTGGAAGGTTGCGATAGTCGATCTCTGAGATGACATTGCCTTTCTTGAGACTGGCTAGAATGCTCTTCTTCCTGTTATAATCTTCATTTAAATCGTCTAGCTCTTTAGCCTTTTCTTCCTCTAATGCTTTGACGTTAGCGCCTTCTTCCGCTTCTGCCTTCTCGTAGCGAATGGAGATGGCTTGGCGAGAGGCGTCGGTTTGAGCCTCTAAATCTTGTGTAGCCTTCTCAATATCTGCGTCGTGGCTCTCAGTAATAAGGTAAGAGGCAAAGTAAACGACGTTTTCGATGTTCTTAACCTTGATATTTAAAAGAAGAGAGATTGGAGACGGAGTGCTGTGCATAAACCAAATATGCGCAACAGGGGCGGCTAGACTGATGTGGCCCATACGCTCGCGGCGGACGATAGAACGAGTAACGAGATTACCCTCTTTATCTACGGCGGCCTCGCGGAAGCGGGCACCCTTTAATTTGCTATCGTGCGGGTTGATATCTTTGGTCGGACCGAAGATACGCTCGCAGAATAAACCATCACGTTCTGGTTTTTGTGTGCGGTAGTTAATTGTTTCTGGCTTTGTGACTTCGCCGTAGCTCCAGTTTAGAATGTCTTCTGCGGATGCAACGCTGAGCCTGATTGAATCAAAGTCAGATGCAGAAATGAAATTATCCATCCAAGCCATATTTTACTCCTCTCCTCCAAAGTCAATGGCGCCGTCTTCATCATATTCGCCTTCCTCATCGTAATCGTCAAAGGAACCCTCGGCGTAATCTTCTGATGTTTCGCCATCTTCTTCAGATGTTATATTCATATCTTCCCCCTCGTTATCAAGCATCTCATCTGCTTGTTCTGTGGTCATAGACTCTAAATTGCTGCTTGCACGCTTTTCAGCCTCGATACGGTCGTAAATCAACTTGTCATCTTGAGACTTTTCAATCTCACGGGATGTTTCTTCTATCACATCTGAGGCATCGGTGCTATCGCCATGGTCTAAGAGGTCAACCTTTAAGCCTAAGCCCTGAAGCTCTTTGACAAGCACGTTGAAGCCTTCTGGTAGCTTTGGCCCCTCGATTGGGGTTCTCTTAATAATGGACTCATAGGCTTTGGCACGACCGTACACGTCGTCAGACTTAATGGTGAGCATTTCCTGTAAAGTAGTAGCAGCACCATAAGCCTCCAAGGCCCAGACCTCCATTTCCCCGAATCTCTGACCACCATTCTGCGCTTTACCACCTAGCGGTTGCTGGGTAACCATAGTGTATGGGCCAGTAGAGCGAGCGTGAATTTTATCGTCTACCATGTGGTGGAGCTTGAGCATATGCATCACGCCTACGGAAGTTCTCTCCTCGAATGGCTCACCTGTGAGGCCATCATAAAGCTGGACACGGCCATCTGGATCATAACCGGCCTTTTCTAGTTCTCTGCTGATGACTTCGTCTGGGACACCATTGAATGATGGGGTAGCAACTTTGTAGCCGAGCTTTTTTGCGGCCATACCGAGGTGGATCTCAAAGAGCTGACCGAGGTTCATACGGCTTGGTACGCCCATTGGAGAAAGGATTACATCGATTGGAGTACCATCCTCCATGAACGGCATATCTTCTACTGGCAGGACACGGGAGACAACACCTTTGTTGCCGTGGCGGCCAGAGAGTTTATCGCCTACGCCAATCTTGCGTAATTCTGCGACAAAGATTTTTATCTGCATAAGGACGCCGGCTTTTAATTCGTGGCCTTGTTCACGGGTGTAAACACGTACACCAACGACTTTACCGGTAGATGAGCCGTTCATACGGACAGATGTATCGCGGACGTCTTTAGCCTTTTCGCCAAAGATGGCGCGAAGAAGGCGCTCTTCTGAGCTGAGCTCTTGCTCACCCTTAGGGGTGATTTTACCTACAAGGATATCGCCCGGAACAACTTCTGAACCGACGGCGACGATACCATCTTCGCCGAGATGCCTTAAGGAATGTTCTGAGACATTTGGAATATCACGGGTAACTTGCTCTGGACCAAGCTTAGTCTCGCGGACTTCCACATCGTAATCTTTAATGTTGATAGAAGTTAAGACATCATCTTGGACCAATCTGGATGAAATGACGATAGCATCATCCATGTTGTAACCACGCCATGGCATGAAGGCTACGAGTAGATCGCGGCCGAGCGCGAGCTCTGAATTATTGATGGAGGCACCTTCAATGATGGTGTCGCCTTTTTTCAGCTTTTGACCACGGGCGACTTTGCAGCGCTGGTTGTAACAACGATCGTCATTGGTCTTTTCAAAGTGGATGAGCGGATATTCTACATCACCGGCGTTTTTATAGCGGACGATCACAGATACGCCATCAGCTTTGATGACCTCGCCATCTTCTCTTGCGGTAATGAGCTGGGAAGTATTCTTGGCAACTTCTGCCTCAATACCAGTACCGACAATTGGGTTGTCTTGGCGAAGCAGAGGGACGGCTTGTTTCTGCATGGCGCAGGCCATCAGAGAGCGGTCGACACGGTTTTTCTCGACGAAAGGAATTAAGCTGGCGGAGACACCCAAAATCTCTTTGTGGGCAGCATCGATATGTGTAACCTTGCTGGATTCAACCTGAGTTGGGTGGCCGTGAACACGAGCGGAGACGCGAGCCTCGGTAAACTTGCCATTTTTATCTAGTTTTGCGGAAGTATCGGCGATAACCATATCCTCTTCCGTAGCGGCGTCTACGTAGACTACCTCATCTGTCACCTTGCCGTTCTTGACGACGCGGTAAGGGGCCTCAATGAAACCATATTCATTAATGCGGGCATATGTTGCGAGGTTCAAAACGAGACCAACGTTACCACCTTCTGGCGTCTCAACGGTACAGATACGGCCGTAGTGGGTAGGGTGGGCATCGCGGACGTCAAAGCCGGCGCGCTCGCGGGTAAGACCACCAGGGCCCATACTGGACAAACGGCGTTTGTGAGCGAGCTCTGAGAATGGGTTAGTCTCATCCATGAGCTGAGAGAGCTGAGATGAGGCAAAGAATTCTTTAACTGCGGCGACTACTGGGCGAGCATTGATTAACTGCGCTGGGGTTACTTCATCAATGTTTGCCATAGACATCCGGTCTAGAATATTTCTCTGTAAGCGTAGCATACCTAATCTAAATTGGCGTTGAACAAGCTCGCCTACGAGCTTGATGCGGCGGTTAGACAGAGAGTCAATATCATCTGGAGCCTCTTGGGTATTATTTAGACGGATGATTTCGCTGATGATAGCAATTAAATCTTCCATCTGAAGCGTGCGATGCTCGGCATCGTTTGGCGTATCAAAGCCAAGTCTCTGGTTAATCTTAAAGCGGCCGACAACGGAATAATCATAGCGCTTGTAATCGCGGAAGGTGCGCTCAATCATAGACTTGGCGTTTTCTACGGTGGCTAAATCACCTGGGCGAAGCTTACGATAAACTTCGATTAAGGCCTCTGATTGGCCGGAGGTAGTGTCTTTGTCTAAAGTAGCCTCGATATATTTAATTTCACCATTATCTACGTTCTCAAAGTGCTTGAGGATTTCTGATTTCTTAGAAATACCTAGCGCACGGAGTAAAGTAGTAACTGGGATTTTGCGGCGGCGATCGATTTTAACATAGATTGCCCCATTCGTAGCGGTCTCAAATTCTAGCCAAGCGCCACGGCCTGGAATGACTTTGGCGCCATAGTAATTTCTACCGTTAACATTGTCTGCCGTGAAGAATACGCCGGCAGAGCGGATAAGTTGGGAGACGACGACGCGCTCTGTGCCGTTAATTACAAAAGTAGCACGGTCGGTCATCCATGGATAATCGCCAAAGAAGATATCCTGCTCTTTTTTGGTACCAGTTACTTTGTTTTCTAGCTCAACCTTGACGTGAAGCGGAGCCTCATAAGTCATTAAGTTGATTTTTGCATCATGTTCACTTTGTTTAGGAGCACGAAATTCGTAGTCCTTAAATCTTAATGCCAATTTTTGACCGGTGTAGTCATCAATTGGGTTTAGCTCTGAGAATACCTCTCTCAGGCCGTTTTTGACAAAATCTTCCCATGAGTCCTTCTGGTGGGCAATTAAATCAGGGATAGGAAGAGCCTGATCGCCCTCGGTGAAGAACACACGAGCGTCTTTCTTCGCAGTTGTACTCACTTTTACCTCTTTTATTAGTGTATTTTATATTCTTTCAGCGCCGAAGAATACTGCCATATTCATACTAGAATTCGCTACTTTCTAATATAACCAAAAATAGGGCACACTACTTCTTATTGACTAGTTTATACGAAGTTTGCAAAAAAATCAAGGGGTTTTGTAATTTTAACATTAAGTCCTAAAAACCAAGCTGGAGTATTTGCTAGACGCTAGCCGCCGCCTGCTCCCGCCGAAAGCTTACAACGGCTAGCCTACCAAGAAGCACTTATAATTTTGGCGCTTCTCGTATAGGTAGCAGTTGTAAGCTTTGCGGGGCGGCTGACGCATTGTCTAGCAAATACCCCGGCTTGGTTTTAAACTCGCTTTTTATCAACAAACCGCCTCTTGGGCGGTTTGTTAAGCATAGATAAACTCTCAACTTTTATTGATTGTTCTTTGGCTTTAGGTTCGCAGTCTTAAGCATATTAGAACTACTTTTATTATATAGGCTTATGAATAAAAATGCAAGAGTTTTTTATAGCAAATGTTGTTGTTACTGTAGGATTAACGAACATATGAGAATTTTCATTTTAAGTGTTTATTCTTATATGCTTCAAGGACCTGTTTTGGAGTCATATAATTTAGTGGGCGCATGGGGCGATTGTTAGTTTTATCTTGATGCCTTTTTAAACGTCTTTTGAAATCATTTTCATCTGTTATTAAGCGGTTTAATCGTATCATTTCGGAGTAGAACAACTTTTGGTCTTCACGATGGCTTCGTTCTACTTTCCCATTATGCTTAGGAGTGTGTGGTTTAATACGTTTTAGCTTAACCTTTAAACGCTTTGCTGTGACCTCGAAAGCGCTATGGTTATTTATTTTATTTGCAATAAATTGTTTAGTAAATTCCATACCATTATCGGTTTGAACGCATTCTACCTCTATTCCTAAAGCCCTAAAAGCAGAAACAACTTGGCATAAGAATAAGCTAGATGAGTAAGTATCATGCTCACGGTAACCGCATAATATGCGATACCTGGAATATTCATCTATGGCTGTATATTGGTAGAGTTCAGTACTTCCATATTTTTCTACAAATTCAGGTGATAAACATTCTTTTGGCACATATTTTACATCAATTTGAACGCGTTCTCCGGGATGATTCATTTGTTCATAGGGTTTACTCTTTTTACAAGTGGGAGAGCGCTTAATTTTAGGGCTCGTAGGCATTTTAAGGCGTTTTAAAGCCTTTAGAAGTGCTGGCTGGGTTCTGGTATACCCTCGCTTTCTTAACTTGATCCAAAGGTCTTGTAGCCCGATATTCGGGTTACGTCTTCTCATATCTGTTATAAGTTTTATTTCTTCTTTAGTATGAGCATTTGGATGCGTCTTAGGCTTTCTAGATTTGCTGCCTAAAGCTTCTATGTCTTCACCGCTTTCTTTGTATATTTTTCGCCAACGATAGATACTGGCTGGCGAAGTATGACAATTTGCCGCAGCACGTTGAATGCCAAACCTTTCTGCACATTTTATTGCAGATAGACGATATCGCATTTCTTGTGTTATACTCAAAATGTCCCTCCTAGTTGTATTAGTTGATGTTACAACTCTAACTATACAACTTGGGGGACATTTTTTGTGAGAAAATTCTCATATGTATGTTTAGCTAACATTATTTGCACTTAGTGTTATTTGTACTTAGTTTAACGGGCGTGGGATTTTGCATATGTATAGGCAAGTATATACCAAGGTCTGGTTTGCAGAGCGAGCACAGCGGAAAATGAGCAAGGCGGAGGGCTAGGCTAGGAGCTAAAGGAACTCTGCGAGGCACTACTTGTAGCACAATACATAGTAGCTGTCAGTCTTACCGTAGCCGTACGCCGAGTGCGAGGAGCCGCTGTAGACGGTCAAGTAGTACGCGTAGCTACTACTGCGCTCCGTAGAGGACCAATAGTAGCGAAAGCTCGAGAGGCCTAACACTTTATACAGGGCGCCGGTAGTCTCTTGATACCCGGAACGATCGTTGCTGTACGAAGTACCGCCATAAGCTTGTATTAGGATATCGAAGTCTATAATTTTCGGGAACACATACCCACTAGGGCAGCTCGAGCAGGTGGCGTTATGGTTATTAGTGTTAGTTTGGTTAGTACAGATAGCGTTGAAGGTAGTAGTATTTCCAGAGTTGCCGATTATCCACATTCTGCCATCTGCCATTTGGCAAGCCGTACTGGCGGTTGGATGAACGGTATCGGAACATCTGAGAACATCATCCTCCCAAATCGCATAAAGGGTGATAGAGCCGCCATTTACAGTAGTAACATTAGACTTTAGGGTAGTTGGGGAGATACCGGATTGGCCACTAGAGTACGTAGTGCCGTTACCGTCGCTACTAGTATTCCATTCTTTGAACTTCTTGCCACTTGGGGCAGTGAAAGCGTTGGTGGCGAGAGTAACGTTTTGGCCGTAGGTAGCTGTAGTACTGGCGGTAGTGCCAGAGCCACCATTAGAATTGTAATAAATAGTAAAGCTATTAGCAGCACCTGTAGCGGTAAGGGTAACAGCTCCTGCTGGCATATTAAAGGTGTATGATGCATTTGAACTATTTGGGAGTAGGCTTGTATTACTACTTGTCCAACCGGTACAATGGTAACCAGATTTTGGGGTACAGGAAGCTGTTACAGAAGCGCCATAGGTTTTAGTACCACCGCCAGACACACTAGAAATAGCCGTAGAGTTACCATTAGAAACGGTAAGGGTATAAGTATTCGCCGCACCATTAGCCGTAAGAGTAACGCCACCTGCTGGCATGGTGAAGGTATAGGATGCACTTGAGCTGTTTGGGAGTAGACTAGTATTACTACTTGTCCAACCAGTACATTTATAACCAGTCTTTGGAACGCAGGTTACTGTTACAGAAGCGCCATAAGTTTTAGTACCCCCGCCAGATACACTAGAAATAGCCGTAGAGTTACCATTAGAAACGGTGAGGGTGTAGCTGGCTTTAGTCCAAAGAGCATATAGGTTAATGGTAGCATTGTTAGTATCTACTACACTATTTGGTTTAGCATTCTCGGCTAGAGTCTTAATGCTTACACTCGCTTGGTTACTATCAAAAGCTTTAGTGCCATTTGCGGTGTAGGCCCAACCAGCAAAGTTATAGCCGGTAATGGAGAAACCATTGGCTCTTAATGTAGTAGTGGCATTATAAGCTTGGTCTGTTTGGTCTGCAGTAGTACCAGAAGCAGTAGTACCACTAGGAGCATTAGAATTGTAGTGGATGGTATACTTATTAGGCTCCCACTGGGCAATAAGAGTTACTTCGGATGTTTCGCTATCGTCTAAGACCATGTTTTCTGTGGTGCTATAGGTTGTTTCGCTTGGGGTGCCGTTTCCTACTTTAATCTTCCAACCTTTGAGAGTATAGCCAGTACGTTTAATTTTGTCTGTAGAAGAATACTCGGAAAGGTTTACTTTAGTCCCAAAGATTACTTTAGGATATTCGCCTTTACCACCAGTTTCTGTAGTAGGGATACCGTTAGGGAGGTTACTGGTAATGGTAGCCTGAGCCTCGGTATCGCTATCGTCTACGCCATCATCAAATTTCAAAGTGTATTCTGTACAAGCGTTTTCCATGATTACAGTATATAAGACATTACCAGAATAAGTACCTGGAGTTTTAGCGGTAGAGATGTTAGCGCCATAGTAGACGTTGTGGGTTAGAGTAGATGTACCAGGATTAGTATTAGAAGTATTATTAGAAATATCTGTACTAGTAGCAGTATAAAGCGGTGTCCAATTCCCAGCATCGGCAGAGTAAGCTTGGAGACCAGCAAAGGTAGAGCTAGTCTTACCAATACCCCAAGTGTCTTTAGTGAGAGTTCCTTCTGCGGTTGGAGTATTAGAAGACGGGGCGATGTAGTTTACTGCGTCTTGGAGCTCGGAAGAAGTTGCGCCAGAAAGATTTAGTCTAGTACTTCCCGTAGAGGTAGCAGAAACATATAAGTTATAGCCGGCATTACAGTTAGTGTTTATCGTTACTACGTCGCTACCGGTACCGAGAGTACCAGAGCTGGACGGCCTAATGCCGGTACCATCTTCTTCGGAAAGTTTAATCGTACCAGTACGAGAAACGTTAGCATAAAATGCAGCATAAGCAGAATGATGACTAAATAAAAAAGCGCTAGTAAAGATAGCTAACGCGCCTAGTATGGAGACTTTAGCATATTTATGGTTAATAGATTTAGCGTTTGTTTTGCGTATAAAGCCGGTTTTCATTTTGGCTCCTATCCTCCCGATAATACCTTCTTTAAATTTCTAATGCTTTTATTTTAGCTCTTTTATTTGGCTTTGTCTAGTGTGGTTTCTACAACATATTGTTGCTACGTGATAATGTCGTAGCGGATTGTTACAAGAAAATCTCGTAATCTAGTTCACAATTTAATGTATGAAGGAGATAACAATGCCATAATGTTTAATACTACAATTGACATGCTCGTCCATAAGCGGTATCATAAAAGCACAGCAAGTTGTATCACTAGGATTACAACTCACTGTGCTTTATGGTGTTGAATACCTGCCCTAGCGGCGGGTATTCTTGATTTTGAGGTTTATCTTAAACAAACCAAACGTTAACTTAAAGCTAATATTTAGCATGTTTACTCCTTTCTGTCTTTTCGGCAGAAACCACCGGATAGGAGCCTAGTATATATCCCTCGCATTAGCGTTCCTGTGGCCCACCCAAGGATGAGCCAACTTAGAGCCAAA
>JAFUCF010000038.1 GCA_017459845.1 Candidatus Saccharimonadota bacterium | reverse complement strand
TCCTTTCTGTCTTTTCGGCAGAAACCACCGGATAGGAGCCTAGTATATATCCCTCGCATTAGCGTTCCTGTGGCCCACCCAAGGATGAGCCAACTTAGAGCCAAAATCAGTTTAACTCCACGCTTTTTAGTATAGAACAAATTTTTTAAAACTTACAACCACAACCTTGTTGTTTTAGTGAAAAATGTCCAAGATTACAGATAGTACAGTTGTGAATAATACACGTTCAAGATGGATATGCTTAAGTTTGGCGTACTACTTATAGCATAACAGGTAGAAGTTGTCCGTCTTGTAGTTGTGGCCCGTGAAGGCGAAGGAACTGTCGACGCACATGTAGTAGGCGTCGCCGCTATCGTACCCAGTAGAAGACCAAAAGTAGCGAGGGCTGGAGAGATGGAGGGCATTATATAAGCCACCACCGCTATAGTTGCTAATTAAGTTATCATAATCTGATTTAGATGGTAAGTTATATCCAGAAGGGCATTTGCCGCTGATGTTTGCCCATGTCAGCTTGTTTTCACTGTTGCCGTATATCCACGTGCGGCCATCAGCAAGTTGGCAGCCTACGGAAGCGGTAGGATAAATATTTCCAGAGCATATCAGTATATCATCTTCCCAAATCGCATAAAGGGTGATAGAGCCGCCGTTTATGGTGGCAATGTTAGATTTTAATGTAGCTGGAGCAATACCAGATTGGCCGCTAGAGTACGTAGTGCCGTTACCGTCGCTACTAGTATTCCATTCTTTAAACTTCTTGCCAGTTGGCGCGGTAAAGGAATTAGCTCTTAAATTGACATTGGTACCATAGGTGGCAGTTTGGCTAGATGTAGTACCAGAGCCACCATTAGCATCGTAGTTAATGGTAAAGGTATTTGGTGCGGCATTTGCCGTTAAAGTAACATCATTTGCTGGCATAGTGAAGGTATAGGAGAAAGCCCCAGCGGTTTCATTACCAGTTTTGCTAGGTAATGCGCTTGTATTGTTACTTATCCATTCTGTACAATGGTAACCAGAGTTTGGGGTACAAGTAATGGTAACACTGCTACCTAATGTATAAGTATGAGAACCAGCAGCTGGGGTTAGAGTATTAATAGCTGTAGTATTACCATTTGCAAGAGTAATATTAAATTGGTTACCCCATATAGCATAAAGGTTTATTAAAGCATTTTGCTCTACAGCTTGCCCGGCAGATGTAGCGGCGAGGAGGAGGTTGGTTACTTCTAGGGTTTGGCCAGCAGAGTAAGTAGGGTTTGTAGTAGTGGCACTAGGGTTCTCGGTTTTAGCCTCGGCATCGGCTTGAGTTAGAGCCCAGCCTTTAATAGCGTAACCTTCCTTTACGAAGCCTTTTGTCGGGAGTGTCAGGGTAGAGCCTTTTACTACCGTTCTTGGGCCCATGGTGTTATCGCCACCATTAGGATTAAACTGCAAAGTATATCTAGTACCTTCAGATTTGGCTACAGCAGAAAAGACTACGTTATTAGTATAAGTACCAGCAGCAATAGCATCAGTTACTTTAGCACCAAAGTTTACACTGTGAGTATCGTAAGAACCGGCATCACAATTGGTGCTTTCTAGTGGATAAGATAAAGCTTCGCAGTAAAGAGAATTGCCAGTATTAGTATTAGCAATGACTGTCCCATTACTCTCGTTTTCCCCTACGGCAAACCAATTAGATAGCCCAGATGTTGTTCTATTTCTAAAGCCCCAAGTATTAGCGGAAAGCTCAGATGCGCCAGTTTCAGCATTATAGCCAGAAATAGTGTCTATAGAAGCTATAACGTCTGTAACGGGAGAAGTAGTGCTAGCACTGTTGCTATGTACCATACTAGTACTATTATCTTCTGTATAGACAGAAAGAGAATAACCTTGGGCAGTATTAGTAGTAACGGCTACATTAACGTTTCCAGTAATCATGGTACCAGTAGAGGAGGGGGAGATGATGGTATTACCACTACTATCTACTAATACTAAGTTGTTAGTATCTACAGCTAGTTTAATAAAGTCTTTAATCGTAAGGCCAACTTCTGCACCGGATACTGTGGTAGCAGAAGTGGAAGAAGCTGGAAAAAGAAACTGATATGCGGCATATCCTAAACCAAGGGTTAGGGGCACAAAAAATGCCATAACGGCAAAAATAGAGACTTTTGGGGTTCTCTTATTTAATAGTGTACCCCCCCCCATGTGGATATTTAGCATTGTAGTTTCTCCTTCCTATTATTTGGCCTTATGCAGTGGTAATATAAAAGTAGACACCGGTGTTAAAAATATAATCAGATTTTTTCAAAAATAGACAAGGAGG
>JAFUCF010000005.1 GCA_017459845.1 Candidatus Saccharimonadota bacterium | reverse complement strand
ATATTACGATGGTAAAATGTGCGATTTAGAACTCGTACCTCAGAAATTAGTTAAGCCTAGTATCACTAAAGTTGCAATATCTACACTCACTCCTGCTGAGATAAGCTACAAAAATAGTATTAACGCAAAGAAGAATAAAAATTCACCATGGAGACAATTTAATCCAAATTTTACTAATCGCGACCGTACCGAATGGGATAATAAGAATGTACCCAGTAGATGGTAAAACCATGACAAAACGACATTTTAACGTAATAAACTATGCGACATTTTCAAATAATATTGACACCCTAAATTACTTCGTCTCTACGAAATCTTTCAGCGTTACTAGCTGAAAGTTAAGAGGACTTACTTCCATTACCTTCGCGGTAATCTGTGCCTTATCACCATCCTTTGGATAATCTGCCGCTTCCCCATCCTGAATGACAAACACCGTGCCAACTTGGCTCATCTCGTTTTCTTTTTCCTTGTTTGGGTTATCCTGCACTATACTATAAGAGCTAAGCTTATGGCTTACTACGCCATCAACCTGTACAATTGCCCCTACCTTTTTTCCATTCTGGATATCTTTAGACAGGGTAAACATTGCATCATAATCACCAAAAGCCACCTTGTCCGTCACCTTATCTGCCGCTAGCTCAGAGGCCGAAACCTTCGTCTCCTCTGTTACCTCACTCGCATTATTACCAGAACCATTCCCATTCCCATTGTTATTATTTCTAATTACTAGCCAGACCACTGCCACAATTGCCAAAATTGCGACTAGTCCAGCCACTATCCATTTTAGTGATTTCTTTGCGTCCTTATTATCCATTCCTCGCTCCTTTTACTATTATTTTTATTATATCATATGGTAAGCAAAATCAGAAAGGCGCTTTTAACCCCTTATCGCACCAAATAGCCCCATAGAAAATAGCAACATGATTATTCCCGCCATCAACACCCCGCCAAGCACTGCGAAAACCGATTTTTTATAGCCAAGATCTAGCATACTCGCCGCCAAAGTACCCGTCCAAGCCCCTGTACCTGGTATCGGTATCCCCACAAAAAGCAGCAAAGCAACAAATACCCCAGAACCAGCCTTAGCCTCTAGTTTTTCTCCCGCCTTCTTCCCTTTTTTCAAGCAAAAATTGCAAAACTTCTTTAGTGGTTTCCAATCTTTTTCCGCCCCCCAATTGAGAAACTTCCGCGCAAACTTATAAATAAATGGCACCGGCACCATATTACCTATCACTGCCACTAGTAGCACTAACCATTCAGGCAATCCTAAATCCATCCCAATGCCTACTGGCACCGCACCTCTAAGCTCAATTATCGGTACCATAGAAATCAAGAATACAATTAATAGCTTTAAAAACATATTTTCATTATATCATATTCTTCAGCCTTGCAATTCTTCCCTGTTTATGATATGATAATCACAACAGTAACAGAGAGTGTTTATGGCTAAAAAAGTAACGCGAGTCAAACGTGAAATAGAATCTAGTTTTAATTTTTCAAAGTTTTATTTTAGCAAACCCACATCAGTAGCTCTTGTTACTACTTATGTTACTATTCTCGTATTAGTTTTGTCCACTCTTGGTCTCTCAAAAATCATTACTCCTAAAACCGATGGTGACAACGAAGTTCCAAATCTCCCTGAGACAACATTCGCCTTTCTTCCGGCCGATAATATCGAAATCCCAGAACTTGGTGATGCCAACGCAGAACCTAAAAAAGAAACCCCCACAACCAATGAGACGAATAAGCCGTCTATGCCAGAATCTGAATCCGTGTTGTATAGCACCTCCGCACCAGTTACCACACCGGTCGTCGTAGAAGTTCCCAAAGAAGTCACTAGGACAATAGAAAAAGAAGTAGTAAAGACCGTAGAGGTGCCAAAAGATGTAGTAAAGACCGTAGAGGTACCGAAAGAAGTAGTCAAAGAGGTAGAAGTAAGTAAAGAGCCAGAGCAAACCTACCTGGAGAACTATTATGCGCCAGATGATAGCCCAATTGGCCCTGCCCCTATTTATATTAACTACCCAGACGTAGAAGAACCTACCGCCCAAGAAGAGGCTGCCCCTACTGAAACGCAAGGTACGGAAGAAGCCTCCGCGCCAATACAAAATACCTCCACTTCAACGCGAGACGCAGAATAGTCGTTCCCTCTGCTAAGTAACCACAAAAATCCCCCTACAATGGGGGATTTTTAGGCTAAGCCTGTGCAATCGTTAGAGAAATCTTGCGACCTTCCTTGTCAATGTCTAGCACGCGGAATTCCTTGCGCTCGTTAAGCGTAAAGACCTTCTCTGGATCCACATCGTTACCTTCGCCAAGCTCAGATACATGGACTAGAGCCTCTACTGCTGGAGAAATCTGCACAAAAGCACCAAATGGTGTAATCCTTGTTACAGTGCCCTCTACGTTAGAGCCCTTCTTTAATCCTTCTACCTCAGATAGCCATGGATCTTCCTTTAGCTGCTTCATAGAGAGGCTGAGGCGCTCCTTATCAATCGCGATAATTTTAGCCTCGATTGTATCGCCAACCTTTACATAGTCAGAAGGATTATTTACCCGTTCCCAAGAAATCTCAGAAATGTGTACCAACCCCTCAATACCATCCACGTTGACAAACACACCAAAGTCTACCACGCCAGTTACAAGACCTTTAACGACATCACCTACGTTCATCTCCGCAAAGCGGGCAGCAAGTGCATCTTTCACCGCTTCTTTCTCAGAAAAGATTAGCTTGTTGTCCTTCTTGGAAGCATCAAGGATACGTACTTTAATACCCTGGCCAACGAGCGAGTTAAGCCGCTGCAAAATCTCGTCTTTATCTGCTGAACCTACCCTTGGGTAGTGTTCTGCAGAAAGTTGAGAAACTGGCAAGAACCCACGAATCCCTTCATATTCTACAAGTAGACCACCTCTATTAGCGTCAAATGGCGTAACTTCTACGATTTCGCCAGCTTCCATTTTAGCGGTAATCTCGTCCCAACCCTTGTCTTTAACAGCTTTGCGCATAGACAATAGAATCATTCCATCGTCCATCTCTGCATCGATTACGGAAGCCGTAACCTCTTGGCCAACTTCCATATTCCTTGCAAAAGAAGCTTCCCTTCTAGGAATCATCCCAACTCCTCTTGCGCCAAGATCAACCAAGATCTCGTGCTTCTTGACCGACAAAATCTTCCCGGTCACTGTATCCCCCACAATAATTTGTTTGAGCTCCTCGCCTGCCCCCTCAAGAAGTTCATCCATAGTTAGTTTTTTGGCATCTGCCATAATATAATTTTCCTTCCTTTAGGCCCATTCAGCAAAACTGGTATAAATCAGCTCTCCTGAATGAGCCTAAAACTCTTACCATTATACCAAATTTATTCCTGTCTGTCCATCCCTAAAGTCAATCTCACTAGTACATATTGCAACTTTACTGTTGAACAATAATTACCCAAAATATCAACGCTATTTTTTATAACGTGCTATAATAAAATTATTATGAGTTTTTTAAGCATTGATATTGGAGGTACCAAAACTCTTATCGCCTGCGTTAGTGATAAAGGCCGTCTTTCTCGTCGTGATAAATTCCCTACTTCTACCAACCTTAGAGAGTATTTGAACACGTTATTTACTCATCTAAAGGCTTTTCAGGACGTTTCTCCAGAGCTTATTGTCGTTGCCGTGCCTGGTATTGTTAAAAATAATGCCCCAGTCTCGCTTGGCAATCGCCCGTCCTGGAAAAAGCTTCCTTTTGCTCTAGTCATAAATAAATTATTCAACTGTCCAATATACTTTGAAAACGACGCTTCGCTTGGCGCCATTTACGAATCAAAATTTTATTCAGGCAAGACAATTTATTTAACCTTCTCCACTGGCGTTGGTGGTGGCATCGCCGAAAAGACTAACCTCATCCAGCCAGATTCGTCCCATTTTGAGCCTGGACATCGCCTCTACACTTACGACGGCCAAAAGCTAGAGTGGGAGGATATCGCTTCATGTAAGGCCCTAGAGGCTCGCTATGGCGTAGTAGCTACTTCTATCCGTGGCCGCGACAAATATACCGATATCGCCGCTCGCCTCGCCTTAGGAATTAAAGATATCATCAAGGACGAGCAGCCAGACACTATAGTAGTTGGTGGCCCTCTGGCCCTCCGTTATCGCCACTTTAGTAAGGCCCTAAAGTCTTTTCTAAAAGAAGACCTAGACGGCATTAAATTACCTCGTATCCGCCCGGCTAAATCGCCTAAAGAGGCCGTTACACGTGGCATCTACCTCTATGCCAAAAAGCAGTCTAAAAATAGGGGTAAAGGTGGCTCTAAATAGCCTCGTATCTAGGCTACAAAGAGATTATCCAGAATTTCATTTCGTTTATGGTAAACGCTTCTCTTTCCGTCCCCCTAAGACTATCGTAATTGGCCCAGACGAAGGCAAAAATACACCTCTCCTCGTATTCCACGAGCTTGGGCATGCTATTTCTGGCGAATATTCCTACGCCCTTAGTATAGAGCGTCTAAAGATAGAGTCTCTCGCCTGGCAAGAAGGCAAAAAAGCCTACCAGAACTACCAGGATTTAGCTCTCCCCGCCTGGGATGATAGCTTTGTAGAGGATAATTTAGACACCTACCGTAATTGGCTTCATCAAAAATCCAAGTGTCCATCCTGTGGGCTTACTAGATACCAAGATGCTAACCAAAAATGGTGCTGTCCTTATTGTCGCCAGTTTAAAAACTAAGTTCTGTTACCTGTTATCGCCGGAGCCCGTCAAGGTTCCCCGCTTTTTTCGGCTTGCTAGCTTTTCGATGTTCTTCTCTGCCACTTCCTCTAGTGACACCCCCATATATTCCGCTACTAGTGCTACATACCACAATACGTCCCCCAGTTCTTTTAAAAGCTCCTCCTTATCTTCTGAAGATATCTTTCCACCCTTATCACGCACGATTTTTTTAACCTTATCTGTAAATTCACCCGCTTCTCCAGATAGTCCCAAAATCTTATCCATAAAGCCCGGGTACATCACTTCATCTGTTGCGCCCTGCTGATCCAAGTCAGTTCCCTTTGCAAGCCTTTGGTACTCATTAAACTCCATATTCCTCCTTTTCAAAAAAATTATAGCACAAAAAATGGTGGAGTAACAGGGACTCAAACCCTGGACCTCCGCCTTGCAAAGGCGGCGCTCTAATCAACTGAGCTATTACCCCATCCTATAGATGTTAACTGTCTTTGTATAAATTTTTTATACAAGGTCTTATCTTTATAAAAATGGTGGAGTAGCCTACGGGGGGACGAAGGCTACCCCATGTATTTGCAGTAAAATCGTCAACATAGGCGATTTCAGCCACGACTTTAATCGTGCGATAAAATCGTTCAGATTGGTGATTTCTCGGAACGAGCGCGCCTTATGGGCGATTTTAGCCACGATTTTAATCACGTGATAAAATGTTCTAGATTAGTATTTTCTCGCTTCGAAGCGCGCCTACCTGGCGAGCGAGAAGCGAAAAATGCTAAGATAGGGCATTTTAGCCGTGATTATGGTGGGGATATTAGGACTTGAACCTAAGACCTCTACATTATCAGTATAGCGCTCTAACCAGCTGAGCTATATCCCCAAAATTATTAATGTACCCCTCTAGTTTACACTATCCCCTACTAAAAATCAAGACTTTATTGGCTTTTTGACACGAGTATGTTATAATTACCACGTATGGATTGGAATTTTTCTTTTGGTTGGGTATTTTTAGGATTTCTAATTTTTGCTGCCGGCGGCAGTATCGTTCTCTTTTACCGCCAAATCTCTGACAATTTCGCCAGCGGCGTCGCCTCGTATTCCCGTGTTAAATTCTGGGGGCTTGTGATTGCTGGCGTAGGCCTTATCGTTATGACTAACCTCCACACCCTCCTCTTATCTGCCTTTGTCAATCTGATCAAACCATAGCGCCAATTTTTCTTGTAAACACATATAATTTTTCTCGTGAGCCATATTTAAAACTATGTTGCGTCTTGTTTTTATGGGTATTCCTCAGGGAAGTTCCGCATAACAGACCGAACCGCGCTCAAAATACGACAAATAGGCAACGCAGAAACTAACGCGAAAGAACACTATAAAAACAAGAAGAAACCCCGCTATTTTGCCGGGGTTTCAAAGGTCATATTTTGTTTGAGTATTCTCGCAGATATACTCAAAACTGATTCTATTTTATATCACATCGAGCATAATGTCAACACTTTTTTTAAAAATTTGTTCGGGAATTTTTATTTTTCGTGTTCGGGCGAACACAGAAAACTATAACATATTTCGCCAAAAAATCATATTGACAAAACGAAAGCGGTATGATATAATAAGCACAATCCTAATTGAAGGTGTTTAATAAATTAATCGGTGGGCAGAAAACGGAGTTTTCATATGGCTGGAACTAAAGCTGGCGGCCTCAAAGCTGCTGCTACTAATAGAGCCAAATATGGCCCAGAGTTTTACGCTCGTATTGGTCAAAAAGGTGGCAAGAATGGCCACACCGGCGGCTTCGCCGCTAACCGTGCTCTAGCACGTATCGCCGGCGCTAAAGGCGGTCGTTTATCTAAGCGCGGTCCTGCGAAAAAGGCTGCCTAGAATCATTATTTCAAGATTCTACTAAATCTAAAATCATCAACAAAAAGCCAGGCCCTAACCCTGGCTTTTTGGTTTAGTAGTTACTTTGCTAGTCTAAACGCTCTTGTCGCAATGAAATACGTCTTCAGCCCGTCGCCATACTATAAACCTAGCCTTTATGCCACATCATCGTTGGCAATGCCTCGGCGCGCCTCTTCCTGCCTACGCTTAGCTTCCTCTGGATCAAAAGGCTGTTTTTCCTTAAGATTATCATAAGTTACTTCGTCACTTTTTTCGTCAAAATTATATCCATCATCATAATTATAGCCATGTTTATCTATCAAAGAGTTGTCATTTTCATCTGGCAATTCCCTATTCCATTCTGGCTTTGTTCCTGGTATATATCTTTTTTCGTCCATAGTATTATCTCCTTTTTTCTACTATATCATATTTTTACAATTTTGAGATCATTTCCCTGCCGTATACTAACTATCACACAAAAACCGCCCTATTGGGCGGTTTTAGTCTAGTAGTTTAACAACTTAGTTGTGCAATCTAATTCATCGCAAGTATAACTTAAGCTCGGAGTTGCACTCATAATAGAGCAAGATTTGTGTTCCAAGCTTTCAAACACAAATTACAACCGACCTGTTCTCGCGCGACTTTTTCAAGTTTCGCGGAACTTATTTCCTTCTCAAGAAAGGAGGTAATCCATCGACACGTTCTCGTACCGATGCCTTGTTACGACTTAACCCCAATCATCTCCCCCACCTTAGGCCGCCTAGACGGACTTTGGGTGTTGGTGACTCTCATGGTTTGACGGGCGGTGTGTACAAGACCCGGGAACGTATTCACCGCAACATGCTGATCTGCGATTACTAGCGATTCCGACTTCAAAGAGGCGAGTTTCAGCCTCTTATCCGAACTGGGACCGGCTTTGGTGCGATTTGCTTCACATCGCTGCTTCGCTTCGCATTGTACCGGCCATTGTAGCGCGATTCTAGCCCAAGGCGTAAGGGAAATACTGACCTGACATCATCCCCTCCTTCCTCCCCGTTACCGGGGCAGTCCTACCAGAAAAATACAACTGGTTGCAAGGGT
>JAFUCF010000037.1 GCA_017459845.1 Candidatus Saccharimonadota bacterium | reverse complement strand
CAGAATAAGTACCAGGATTAATGCTAGTATCTACCTTTACGCCATAGTAGATTGGTACAGTACTTTCTTCTGCTACATTAGACATAGTAATAAGTGGGAAGGCTGTACTATTCTCGAATGAAGGTAGACCATAGTATAGGCCATTTCCGGCTTCGGTACTATTACCATTAATGCCCCAAGTGTTAGACGTAAGAGTGCTAGGCGATACTCCTTCTGCTAGAGTATTAGATGCGGCAGTGATTAAATCTTTAGCGCTTGGGTTTTCTGGTGTAGTTGCGTTACTATTAACAAGACTTGTAGATTGGTTTTCTTGGCTAGAGACATAGACCTTGTAGCCCGCAGTACAGTCTGTATGGATAGTTAGAGTATCGCTCCCCATAGCCTGAGCGCCAGCGTTAGTCGGGTTAATTTTACCCAGCTTTACTACACCAGAGCCACTAGCCCCATCGCCGTTACTAGAAACATCTATATATGATGCAGCATAAGCGGAATGCGGGAAAAGAAATGTACTAGCAGAAATAGCTAGCAGGCCAAAAATAGCAAGTAGGCCAGTCACCCCACATTAGCAAATTTTAGACCATTAGCCCTAGCAAAAAAACTGGTACCCACTATGTGGTTTAAGAAATTACCACTATTACTATTTTTGCCTTCCATCTAACCTCCTAGCGCTTGTATGGAGCTCCTTTGATATCACTAATAGTAACATTATACCCTCCACTGTTAAGGTTTGTCTAGTGTGGTTTTTACAACATCTTTGCACAACCTACAATAAGCCATTTTAAAAATCTTTCTAGCATAAGTGTCTGGGCAAAGCTCAAACTGTGCTATAATGAAACTAACTAACTATAAGGGGCATTATGGAAACAGCAAATCACCAAGTCGAAACTGCAAACATAACTAAATACAGTAAGTTTATCGCGCTATTAATCGGGTTAGCCTTAATCGGCGCTGGTGTTATTACCTATTTTAGAAGCAATGAGCTTGCTAGAGTTTGCACCGAAAAAACTACAGCCACTGTCGTCAATATGCGCGAAGAATTTGATGCTACCTCCAACACCGAAGGTACAAGGTATATTTATTACCCAGTCATAGAGTACCAAGTGGGCGACTCCACTATAAAAAGCGAACTTACGAGTGGCTCCAACCCGCCGCTTTACAGTATTAATGACAAAATTGATATTCTCTATAACCCTAACAAAACCAGCGAGTTTATCGTCGCTGGCGAAAACCAGAGTATTTTCTGGATTATCCTTTGCGGTATTGGCGTAGCATTCGTCGGCGTTGGCATCTTCCTCTTTGTTAAAAAATAATCAGGTTTCAAAAAATGGGCCCTCGTCCTGGGCTCTTTTTTATAGTTCGCTTCTGGCGGAAGCGTCTGGACGAAGTTCGAACCAATCTAGTGGCCGTATAAGGTTCAGCACCTTTGCAACACTTCGTAAGGAGTTTTTAAACCAATTCCTAAATGGATTCTATCATAATTGTAATAATTGATGAAGCGTTTTAGTTTGCGTTCTACGAAATCTATTGTCTTGTTTGGATTATATT
>JAFUCF010000036.1 GCA_017459845.1 Candidatus Saccharimonadota bacterium | reverse complement strand
CAAGTTATGGCGGCTATTACAACTTCACTGCCGCCACGGCTGGCACTGGTAACGGTTACAACCAAGGTACCACTTCCGGCACATACTCTATCTGTCCGAAGGGCTGGACGCTCCCTACCAAGGATAACTTCGTAAGCCTAGATAAAGCATTTGGCTACAGTGGTGAGAACCGGACTGGCGGCACTGCCCAATGGAACGCTAGCTATGCTAATACAAACTACCCTGCAGGCTATCCTGGTATGGCGCTAGCAGGTAGGTATTACTCAGATTACCCTAACCTCTATTCCGGCCAGAGCGCGGCCTATTGGTCGTCCACGACAGCTAGTACAACGCACGCGTACTACCTGGACTTCGGTACGGGCAGTACTTACCTGTATCCGCAGAACCAGGTCAGTAAGTTCCTCGGCGCCTCTGTCCGCTGCATCGTAAAACCAGACACTATGCAAAACCTTAACTGTAACACTATTAATACTGGCACAACTGTAACTCTTAAAGATACTCGTGATGAACAAGACTATACCGTCTATCGTTTCCCAAATGCTGGTACGGCTGGGACTAACTACCCAACCAGTATGGCCGGTTACTGCCTTATGACCAAAGATCTCTCCCTTGGCTATGTCACTGGCGGAAGCACTACGGCAGGCGGAAACCTCAGCCTCACTACTGACACTTCTGCTGCGGCCGGCACAATTACCGCGAGACCTAACGGTAGCGGCTGGAGCTCTACCAACTCTGATGACAACTTACAATATATGAACGGCCCACAATCTGGGCAGGAAACCTACTCAAGCCACAGCTACTATAGCTATGGTGCTGCCCAAAAAGTCTGCCCTAAAGGGTGGAGATTACCAACAAAGGCAGAATACGATAATATCGCAACCTTTATGGGCGGAAACAACTCTACCGACTCCTCTGAGATTAGAAGTGCTCCTTATAACTTCGTCTACGGCGGCTTCTTCTACTCCGGCGGTTGGTACAAAGTTGGTAGCTACGGCCGCTATTGGTCGTCTACTCAGTACGATAGTTCGTACGGCTACAACTTGCGCTTCAATTCGTCCAGTTTGTACACGGACAGCAACGATAAGTACGTCGGCGAATCAGTACGCTGTATTATGGAGCCACCAACTATGCAAAATACTGCTTGTTCTAGCCTCCCAGAAGGCCAGACGTCTACTCTGCCAGATGCGAGAGACAACCAGGATTATACTATCTACCGCTTCCCAACTACCGGCACAGCCGGCACTAACTACCCAACTGGTATGGCCGGTTATTGCCTCATGACTAAAGACCTAAGTCTTGGCTACGTTACAGGTGGCTCTATAACAAAGGGTGCTAACCTTACCCTCACCACCGATAGCTCCGCTAGCTCTGGCACCATCACGGCTAGGACAGGCACAAGCGACTGGTCTACCACGAATTCCGACGGTAACCTCCAGTATATTAACGGCCCACAATCAGGACAGGAAGCCTACTCAAGCCACAGCTACTATAGCTATGGCGCCGCTCAAAAGGTATGTCCTAAAGGCTGGAGACTACCAACAAAGGCAGAATACGAT
>JAFUCF010000004.1 GCA_017459845.1 Candidatus Saccharimonadota bacterium | reverse complement strand
GATAAGGTGATAGCTGATTATATCTATTATTTTAACTATGAACGGCCAGCCTATGCATTAGGATACCTGACTCCCATCCAGTATAAACAAAAATACTATGAGAAATGCAAAAACTGTCTACTTAGGGTTGACTAGTGCATTACGTTAAAAAACATTATAATGCATATGGTTCTGAAAAACAAGGGTTGAAAACTGCGATATTTATGATGTAATTACAGAGCGCTCTTCTCTACCCTATTATTTACTGGTAGATTTGGTCTTGCCGGTTTTAATCTCTTCTATCAAATCGCGGAGGCTGGCGGCGCGTTCAAAATCTAGATTGGCAGCGGCAAGCCTCATCTCGGATTCTAGCTGCTTAATAAGCTTTGGATACTCCTCTTTTGGTACTTTGCGGAGATCTAGGGCGTTCTTTTGCTCCTTTTCTGGGATGATAGCCCTGAGGCCAGCAGAAATCTCTTTCTTGATACCGCGCGGGGTAATATGGTGAGCATGATTATACTGCTCTTGTATCTCGCGACGACGGTTGGTCTCGGTAATGGCATGCTCCATACTTTCGGTAATATTATCGGCATACATGATAACTTTACCCTCTACGTGGCGGGCGGCCCGGCCGATAGTCTGGATGAGTGCACTTTCAGAGCGTAGGAACCCCTCTTTATCCGCGTCTAAAATCGCCACAAGGGAGACCTCTGGGAGATCTAGGCCCTCGCGCAAAAGATTAATACCCACCAAAACATCATAAACCCCGTTTCTTAAATCGCGCAGAATATCGCCACGCTCTAGGGTGTCAATATCCGAGTGGATGTAGGCCGTCTTTACGCCGCGCTCCTTAAGGTGGTCGGTGAGGTCTTCAGCCATACGCTTAGTCAGAGTAGTGACAAGCACGCGCTGGTTTTTAGCGATGCGCTCATCTATTTCTTCCATGAGGTTATCAATTTGGCCGTTAGTACCACGTACTTCTATTTCTGGATCAAGCAAACCCGTTGGGCGAATGACTTGTTCGGCAGGCTTCGGCGAATGCTCCAGCTCATATTCGCCAGGGGTAGCAGAAACATAAATCGCATTTTTAATATGGCTTTGGAACTCCGGGAAGGTAAGCGGACGATTATCTAGTGCGCTCGGCAGGCGGAAGCCATATTCTACTAAGGCCTCTTTGCGGGCGTGGTCGCCATTGTACATACCGCGCACCTGCGGCAACGTCATATGGGATTCGTCTACTAAGAGCAAGAAATCCTTAGGGAAGAAATCTAGGAGCGTAGCAGGCGGTTGGCCGGCCTTGCGGCCGTCTAGGTGGCGCGAATAATTTTCAATCCCCTTTACAAAGCCTGTTTCTTTGAGCATCTCTAAATCATATTTTGTCCGTTGCGAAAGCCGTTGGGCCTCAAGATATTTATGATTATCCTCAAAATACTTTAGTCTCTCGTCAAACTCAGCCTTAATAGTTACGAGCGCACGCTCTAGTTCATCTTTTGGCGTAGCATAGTGAGTATTTGGGAAGATAAATATTTTATCTGGCTTCTCGTATACCTCGGCGGTAAGCGGATCAATGATTTTTACATCTTCTAGGCTGTCGAAACCAAATTCAAAGCGATAGGCTACCTCACCACTCGCTGGATAGAGGTCTATCGTATCGCCCATTACCCGGAAATTACCACGCTCAAAGGCTAAATCGTTGCGGTGGTATTGCATAGCAACGAGATAAACAATAAAATCGGTTTGGGTTATCTGTGATTTTGACATCGGGGCCTGTCGCAAGTCATCCCCAATAATTTCTTTCGTGGAAATTTTTGTGGTCCCCTGATTTGCACCACCCATGTCAAAATTACTCCCGGCCCTTACATCGCCAAACCCCCAGTCGCTGATTACCTGCCATACGCCGTTTTTCTTTTCTATCGCTAAAGACATTTCTGTGTAATGGTCGGGCGAGCCAATACCGTAGATACAAGATACAGAAGCTACGATGATGGTATCTGGCCGCGTAAGTAGGGCGACTGTCGCAGCATGGCGTAAGCGGTCTATCTCGTCGTTAATGGCCGAATCTTTCTCGATATACGTATCCGACGAGGCGATGTAGGCTTCTGGCTGATAATAATCGAAGTATGAGACAAAATAGTGAACTTCATTTTCAGGGAAAAACTCGCGAAACTCCGAGAAAAGCTGCGCGGCCAAAGTTTTGTTATGCGCTAAAATCAAGGTAGGGCGCTGGGCATGTTGGATAACGTTGGCCATCGTGAAAGTCTTACCAGAGCCAGTTACTCCGAGCAAGGTTTGTTCGCGTACGTTTTTGTCTAGCCCATCACAAAGCTGCCGGATGGCCTCTGGCTGGTCCCCGGTAGGCTGGTATTTAGAGACTAGTTTAAACTTTGGCATATCTATAATCATTATACCATACTCTTGAAATTTTATGTAAAATATGATAAAATATATATAACTTGTTGTTCTTTAAGAAAGGGGGATTTATGAAACGAGCTAACGACTTCATAAGTCAAATTACCAAGGCTAAAAAGGATTTTTCGAGATCTGTAAAGAAGCTCATGATTGAGCGAACGGTAGAAAAAGCCATTATAAAAAAGTTTAAATCTCAGTATACCTCTGCAGTGAGGATTTGCAACTACTGGGACGGGATGTCTATAGATGTAGAGGAACTTTATCTTGAGGGCACCGACATCATGGCAGAATTCGAAGAAGACTTTTTAGACTATGCAAAAATGATGTGCAGCATTGCGCCGACGCTTTACGACGCGAAAACTTGCACAATTAAATTCTCCGAGGGGGATAAAATCCTTCTGGAAACAACAAATAGGCTATTTAAGCTACAGGTAAGAGTAGAGCTAACATAGCCACCGGGGCGCAACTTGCGCCCTTTTTTATGCATAGTAGGGTTACTTAGTTAATCACCTCTATTGGCATCTGGTGGAGTTTTTCTTTACCAGTAAGGATGCCCGGCTTAGCGCCAAGATGGTTGACTACAGAAGTAGAATTGGCCGCCGCAAAGATAAGGGCGTCTTTAAACTTCTTACCAGCAGCATAAGCCGCTAAGAAGCCAGAGCCAAAAGAATCACCGGCGCCCGTAGTGTCTTTTACTGGCAAATCCTCGTAGATGCCGGCACGGATGATTTCTGCGCCATCCGTAGCGATAGCGCCCATACCGCCGTCAGTGATAATGACAACTGGGCAATAACCTTTGAGCTTTTCTAGAAGCTCGCGCAAATTAGTGCCACCGACTAACTCGCCCGCTTCCCTTTTGTTGACTAATAATACTTCTACATACTTTAAGAGACTTAAGACCTTTTTACTGTTTTCAAGCTCTAATTTGCCAGGGTTCCACATGACTTTTGCACCCAACTCTTTGGCCATTTTTAAAAACTTCTCTATCGTTTTCATATCGCCGCGCAAGGTGGTGAGATAGAGCCAATCTGGCTGGATTTCCTTTAAATCATCTGGGTTTAAATTATCGTATTTGGCCGAGGCGCCACGGTGCGTTAAAATCGTGCGCTCGCCAGATTTAGTGTCTAGTAAAATTACTGAGCAGCCGGTTTTCCTATGCGGGGCAAAATAGACGTATGAGCTATCTATGTTTTCATCGTCTAGGCAGGCTAAAATAGCCTCGCCGGCCGGATCGCGGCCGATGTTGCCAATAAACACCGCGTCGTGGCCGTAACGAGCAAAAGTCACCGCAGAATTAGTACCGCCGCCGCCCGTCTCGTAGCAGATGCGGTCTATATCGGCCTTAGTGCCGATTTTTAACTCAGTAAAGACTTGGTCTGGGGAGATTTGCATGCCACCTCTCTCGGGGCGCGTCGACTCATCCCGTCGCCACGGGTGAGTCGCGCTAATGCTCGCGCTGCCGCGCTCCGCATCCCCTTCGAGAGGGGTATGCAAATCTCCTCCTACGAAATCATCGTGGTCTACTAGGTAGATATCCTGGAGAGCCGAGCCGAGGCTAACAATCTTCGCCATTACAATACCACCCCTCTTTTATCTAAATCTGCCTGGAGGTCTTGGTACATTTGGGCTGGGTTAGGCGCGGCAGCGATAGCCGAGCCGACGTTAATTACGTCAATCCCAGCGTGGGCCAGCGCGCGAACATTCTTCATGTTGGCGCCACCATCCCAGCCAATTTCTACATTTGGATTAATAGCCTTGATTAAATCTACTTTCTCGGTCTGGAGCATATCGGCCTGGCTGCCTTGGCGGCCTAATTCCCCGGCAAAAATCAAAACGTGGTCTGCGCCCTCTATCGCACCACGGTAATTAGCTGGGTACGACTGCTTCATTAGGGCTACCCCAGCCTTGATGCCAGCGTTTTTAAGCTGAGCAAAAAGCGGCAAAAGATCCTCCCCGCACTCAGCATGAAAGATACAAAGGGATGGCTTTAGGCTCAAAATGTTTTGCAGATGTTCTGACGGGCGGGCCACCATCATATGAAAATCTACCTGCCATTCGGCCGGAGCCACGGCTTCTGTCTCTGGGAGAGTTAAGGTTGGCGCAAGCTGGCCGTCGGTAATATCTATCTGGACGCGCTTGGCAAACCCCTGATAAGCCGCTACAAAAGTATTAAATTGGTCTTTGTTGGCGGCGAGGATGGTAGGTACGATAACTGTATTGATAAGCGCCATATTTAATCTTCCCCATATTTATCAAGCTTGACGTTACGGCGGGCATATTTTTCTTCGGTGCGTGTCTTAGTATTTAAGAATACATCGATAATCTTCATGACGTCTTCTTCTTTGGTGAAATCCGCCGAGAGGCAGAGCACATTGGCATTATTATGCTCTCTACCAATCTTGGCGAGCTCTGGGGTGAGGCCGACGATGGCGCGGATACCTTTAAAGCGGTTAGCCTCTATGGCTACCCCATGCGCCGAGCCGCAGATGATAATGCCAAAGCTTGGCGGGTTAGCAGTAGGAGTAGCGGTGGAGGCATCGCGCACATTGATTGCGAGGTTAGCCGCGTAATCGTTATAATCGTCCTCTGCATCATACGCACGAGGGCCAAGATCTAGAAACCCAGGATGTTCTTTTAAGATTTTTTTCTTAAGCTCAAAGCCACGATGGTCTGATGCAATATAAATCATATTATTCCTTTCCAAAATCTGCAGTTAACTCTACAAGACGATTTGAGTATCCCCATTCGTTATCATACCAAGCAACAACTTTAACGAGGTTACCAGCGACGACATCGGTAAGAGGCAAATCAACGGTGGCAGAATAAGCGGAGCCCTTGAAATCGCTAGAAACAAGCTCTTCTTCTGTAACGCCCAAGATACCCTCATAGTAAGGCTCTGCAGCGGCCTTCTTGAAGGCCTCGTTGATTTCTTCTTTAGTAACATCCCGCTTTAAGACGGCAGTGATATCGCTAAGAGAAACAACCGGAGTTGGCACGCGGACGGAAAGACCGTTAAACTTATCTTTAAGAGATGGGATAGTGAGGGCGGTAGCTTTAGAAGCGCCCGTGGTAGTCGGGACAATATTCTCGGCGGCAGCGCGCGCCTCGCGGATGTCTTTAGCTGGGGCATCCTGAAGCTTTTGGGAGGCAGTATAGCTATGTACGGTAGTCATCATGGCCTTTTCTACGCCAAAGTTATCCTCTAAGACCTTCATGACCGGCGCGATGCAGTTAGTGGTACAAGAAGCATTAGAGATGATTACGTCATCCTCCATGACATCATCCTCATTAACGCCGAGCACGATAGTTTTGGCACCCTCGCCCTTAGCCGGGGCGGAGATGACGACTTTGCGGGCGCCAGCATCAATATGAGCGCGGGCTTTGGCTGGATCCGTGAAGAAACCCGTGGATTCTATGACAACATCTACGCCTAAATCCTTCCAGGGGAGTTTGGCTGGATCTGTCTCGCTATAAACGCGGGTTTTCTGACCGTCTATAATAATGTTTTCATCATCCGCCGATACCTCACGCGAGTATGTGCCGTATGACGAATCATGTTTTAAGAGATGCGCAAGCGTCTTGGCATCCGTTAAATCATTGAGCGCAACAATCTCAATGTCTGGCCGCTCATAGGCAATCTTAAAAGCATTCCTACCGATTCGCCCAAAACCGTTAATTGCTAATCTAATCATTTTTCCTCCTAGTTTTGTATCTATTATAGCACAAGCGAAATACCTTGCGCAAGAGCGAAAAAGGCTGTTCTGCCCAGAGTGACAGAGCCTAGAGTAACGGTGTTCTGGACGCTAGCCGCCGCCTGCTACCGCCGAAAAAGGACAACAAATAGCCTATCTTCAGAGTGCTTATTTTAGGGCACTCTTTAGATAGGTATTAGTTGTCCTTTTTGCGGGGCGGCTAACGCATTGTCCAGAACACCGTTACTCTAGGCTCTTGCAAAGTGGGCGAAGGCGCGGTTAGCTTCGGCCATGCGGTGGCAATCTTCCTTCTTCTTAAAGGCAGCACCGGCCTCGTTGTAGGCATCTACAATTTCAAGCTCTAGACGCTTGGAATATGGCATACCCTTGCGGTCTCTTGCGGCTTGGACGAGCCAAGAGAAAGCGAAGTGTTGCTGGCGGTGGCCAGAGATCGGGAATGGAATTTGGTAGTTAGCACCACCAACACGGCGGGATTTAACCTCAAAATCTGGGGAGATATTTGAAAGGGCTTTCTCAAAGACCTCTACTGGATCTTCAGATTTCAAAGTCTTAGCTGCGCCTTCTAGAGCGGCATAGACTGCTTTTTCAGCGGCCTGCTTCTTACCATCTAGCATAGATTTATTAATAAGCCTTTGAACGAGCACGCTCTGATATTTACGATCCGGAGAAACTTTGCGCTCGAGGGATTTAGTAACTTTACGTGGCATTATTTATCTCCTTTCTTTGCACCGTATTTAGAACGGCCCTGCTTGCGACCTTCAACACCCTGGAGATCTAGCGTACCACGTACGATGTGGTAACGAACACCTGGAAGATCAGGCACACGACCACCACGGACGAGCACGACGGCGTGCTCCTGAAGGTTGTGGCCCTCGCCGCCAATGTAAGCCCAAACCTCTTGGCCATTCGTCAAGCGCACACGGGCAACCTTACGAAGAGCGGAGTTTGGCTTCTTTGGGGTTTTAGTGGTTACTTTTACGCAGACACCGCGCTTTAAAGGCGCTGGCTGGTTGTAGTAACGGGTTTTAATGGTATTAACAATAGAACCAAGAGCTGGAGCTTTGGATTTTTTGACAGCCTTCTTACGAGGCTTTCTAATCAACTGATTAATAGTTGGCATTAGTATTTCCTAATTAACTTGATATTATTACCTACACAAAGGCGGTAAATCTTTGTATAGGCCAGTGTTGCTTTGTTTACAGCAATACAAAACAACCGAAACTCTACATATATTCTATCAAATTCTGTGAAAAATTGCAACAAAAAGCCCCGTAAAGGGGGCTTTTTGGTGTTATTTGTTGGCTTCTAGTAAAAAGTCTAGCACCTTCTCTATCGTGAGACGGTTTTTGATGTCTTGCTTAATGCGTTCATCCTTGAGGTTCTTGAGAGCCTCTGGGGATTTCCGGTAGACATCACGAAGCTCGGCGATTTTAGCCTCCACATCTTTGTCGCTAGCCTCAATCTTTTGGTCGCGGGCGAGAACTTGGAGCACGAGAGAAGCTTTTACTCTGGCCTCGGCTACCTTTTTAGCCTCTTTTTCCCAGTCTTCTTCAGTTTGCTCGGTCTGTTTGAGATAATCATCGAAGGTAAGACCAGATGCGGCGGCGTTACGGGAAATGTCGTCTTTAATCATGCGGAGTTGATCGCCAACCATAACCTCTGGAGCGGAGACTTTAGAACCTTTAACTAAGGCGTTAACTAAATCGTCCTTGTGTTTTTCTTCAATTTTATGATTATTTTGCGCTTCTAAGTTCTTCTTAATATCCGCCTTTAGCTCGTCCATGTTTTTAAATGGGCCGCATTTCTTGGCGAAGGCATCATCAAACTTAGGGATGGTAATCTCGTTTAGCTGCTTAATTAGCACGGTAAAGACTACCTTCTTACCCGCTAAATCTTTGACATGGTAATCCTTAGGAAAAGCGAGTTCTAAATCAAATTTATCGCCTGGCTCATGGCCAATGATGCCATCTTCAAAGCCCGGAATGAAAGTCTTAGAGCCAAGACTTAGTGGATAATCCTTGGCGGTACCGCCTGGGAAGGCCTTGCCATCTTTCTTGCCGGTAAAGTCAATGATGACTTCATCGCCAGATTTAGCAGCGCGCTTAACAGCCTTTTTCTCGGCGTAGGATTTAGCAATATTATCTAAGATATCTTTAATATCTTTTTCTTTGACCTCAGCCTTTTCTTTCTTAACTTTCAAGTTCTTGTATGGCCCTACTTTAACCTCTGGGAGAATATCTGCGGTGGCGGTGTATTCTGCGGATTCATCAGGGACGTACTTGGTAACCTCTACCTTTGGAATCTGAATGGCAACCTTTTTAGCTTGGTTAAAAGCCTCCGGCACCGTAGTGCGGACGGCTATATCAATCGCCCGGCCAGCAATATCATTAGGATTTAGGTATTGCTCTGCCACCTTTGCTGGGACTTTACCCTTTCTAAAGCCAGCCACTTTAACCTCTTTAGCTAGCATCTCTATGGCGATTTTTCTTGCTTTTTTTAAGTCCTCTTGGTCTAGAGTGACTTTTAGTTCCACCTTGGTATCTGATAAGTTCTTACATGTAGTCTTCATAAGATGAATTATAACACCTCTAGACAAAAAAATCCAGGACAAGGCAGACGCTTAGTCTTCAGTAATGCCCTGCAAAACTTCCGTACGCAGATGTTTGACGAATTTCTTGACGTCCGATTCTAATTTGACGCCTGGGCTAAAAATATTCTCTGGATCAAAGGCGGCTTTAATATCCTGGTAAAACTGGTGGACAGTTGGGTTTTCTTCTTGATTGACGACGAGAGCCTTGATGCGGCCCTCTGGCGAACCACCAGTAAGGACGCCATCATATTCAACTAGATAATCGGCAAATTTCTTCAGGAATTTTAGCGCATCCTGGCGGCCTGCGATAGTATTCATGTTAAGATCCGGGCGTAATGAGTAGTTGGAGGTAAGATAGTCGCCAAAGAGCGGTAGCTCGCGTTTGACGGATTCCTCTAGCTCTGGTAAATGTTTGATAAAATCAAGCAGGCGATGCTGTGGGACGTAAAAATCATCGGCCAGATATAGACGCTCTCCCTTAGTATCGTCGTTTAAATAGCTTTTTAGAGCAGTATGAATCCGAGAGAACTCTTTAGTGTTCTCTTTAGTTTCCAAAATGGCAGCAGCAGAATCTGGTACAAGTTTTAAGCAATCATTGAGCTTTTTGCGCGCTACCAAACGGTTATCATCAAATACCACAATGGCAATGTAGCCCTTGTTATAGCGTTTGGCAAACAGGCCCAACTCTTTACCGTTCTCGGCCGCACGTTCAAAGATGTGAGCATCATATAGCTCTATTGCAAGAGGCGAGAGAGGAGATATTTTCTCCACATATTTAACGGCGCCAGAGGCAGTTTCAAACCCGGCGGCAAACCGAGTGACTTTAGATGGCATCGGCTCTAAGCGAAGAATAACCTCAGTAATAATGCCAAGTGTCCCCTGAGAGGCGTAGAAAAGCGGCGTCAGCTCAAACACACGGCTGTTATCACGCTCTACTTGAGTGGCCATCTGGTAACCGGCGGCGTCTAAGGTCGGTTTCTCTTTGATAATAGTCAAAGCTTCTTCTGAATTATTGATAACATCATTCATCCGATTGTAGATGCCAGATTCTGGATCATCCGTATCTTCTATCTTGCGCTGTAAGCCACGGCGATTATAGTTCTTAGTCTGCAAAACATTGCCATCAGCCATGACCGCCTCTAAACAATCTACATAGTGCGAAATCCCGTGATACTTACCGGCATAACTATCTATAGTAAAGTTTGCAATTATCGAGCCAATAGTTTCCTTAGGGTTAGCATCTATTGGGAGAACTAGACCATGCAAAGAGAGGGCAGTATTTAATTTTTCTAAGGTAATGCCGGCTTGAACTCGTACTAGTTTAGAGCGAGAATCGATTTCTTGGATGCGGTTCATCCGCTCCATAGAAACCAGAATTTTGTCAGTTAAATCGGCACCAGTTTTATCTAGCCCAGAGCCACGGACGGTAAGACTTGTTTTCGTGCCACGTTGGCGGAGCTGGCTCACAAAACGGACAATGCGACGGACATCATCGGTGGTCTCTGGCAAAACTACCATCTCCGGGCGCATCTTGAGAATACTGCGGTCACAAGAATAAGCCTCTAAAATACGAGGCTCATCAAAAGCATTTCCGACGATAATTTGATTTAGTAGTTTTGGTATATTACTCATGCCCACCTTGTTATAATCGTAAATGGTGCCCGAGACTGGACTTGAACCAGCACACCTTGCGGCATATGCTCCTAAGGCATACGTGTATACCAATTTCACCACTCGGGCTTGTAACACTCCCGGCACGTCATAATGAACGAACGGGTTGTTTATATTATACCAAACTTTTAGAAAAAATCTACCATGAAAAAGCCGGCTGTTGTTGTTACGTGATAATGTCGTAGTAGATTGTTACGAGAAAATGTCGCAATCGTCGTTCATAATTTAATGTATGAAGGAAATAACATTATCAATGAAAGAACAAGAAAAACTGGCAATTATCATTCGTTATAGTGAT
>JAFUCF010000035.1 GCA_017459845.1 Candidatus Saccharimonadota bacterium | reverse complement strand
TGAACTGTCCCCTTAAAAGTAGACACTAATTTTCAAATGTACCCACAAAAGTAGACACTAATAACTCTATGGTGTACCCCAAAAAGTAGACACTTGTATATTGCTTATGCTTGGTTAACTTGCTGCTATCAGCTATAATAGCAGCAAGTTTATACTGGGAGTGAATCATGACAAAGCCAAAGCCTAAAGTATATCGTGGCATACAAAGTTATCTGACTGAAGAACAAATTAAAATACTATCTAAGAATCCTAATATAGTAAAAGTAACACCTCGTCAAGTTCATTATACTCAGACATTCAAGAATTATTTTTGCAAAGAATACGCCAAAGGACGCTCATCAACTGAGATTCTTCGCGAGCAAGGCATAGATCCTAAGATCTTAGGTGAGACTAGAGTATCCAGTCTTAGAACCTACTATAGCAATGTAAAGAATGCCTTTCCTGGCAGAGAGAACCTTGCTCTAGAAGGCAAGAATCCATATCGTGGAACTAAAGGTGCCGGTCATACTGAGCTCCAAACCAACTCGGATATTATTCATATGATTGGTAAGCTAGAACAGCAAGTACAATACTTGGAGAAAGAAACAGACTTTCTAAAAAAAATTTTCGCTCACGATTATCTCAAAGAAACACCCCACAAATCCTCGCAAAAGAGCGTAAATTCGCTATCATAAATGAACTAATCACTGCCTCGGAGCGTACTCATACTAAGTGCCCTAATCTCGTCTGGCTTTGTAATACCGCTGGCGTTTCTAGGAGCGGTTATTATAAATGGCTGAAAAGTGAGGCGAGTAGAAATGCCCGAGAAGAACAAGACCGCCATGACTTTGAGCTCATTCTGGTGGCTTACAAGATGCATGGTTATACTAAGGGTGCAAGAGGCATCCAAATGGCCTTACTCCATTTTGATAAGCCAATTATCATGAATTTGAAGAAGATTCGTCGCCTAATGAGAAAATATGGTCTGATTTGCCCAATAAGACGAGCAGATCCTTATAGAAAAATGCTCAGAGAAAACTTGCTAGATAAGACTCCGCCAAATGTTCTAGATCGCCGTTTTCGCGAATTTGGTCCTAGACGTGTGCTTCTTACTGATATTACGTATATACCATTAAGGAATGGACAATTTTGCTATTTATCCACCATAAAAGACGCGTATACTAAGGAAATACTATCGTACCAGATAAGTCCAAATCTCAAAGAGCAATTCGTGCTGGATACTTTTAGAAGATTAATACTAATCCATGGAAGAGAATTAACGAAAGAAACTTTAGTTCATTCGGATCAAGGCGTACATTATCGTGCTAAAAAGTTTGATGAAATGATGGGAGACCATAACTTTATTCGTTCTATGTCCAGAAAGGCTACTTGTTGGGATAATGCACCACAAGAAAGCTTCTATGGCCATATGAAAGATGAGATAGGCAATAAAATAATCAAATGTAGTACTTTCCAACAAATATCCAAAGTCATTATAGACTATATGAAATATTATAATTATCATCGTTACCAGTGGGATTTAGCTAAATTATCACCAGCTGAATACTATGAATACTCTACGACTGGTATTTATCCATTACCAAAAGGTAACAATAAAAATCAGGAATAAACGGAAAACAAAGCACATGAGCACAGAATTATTCGTTATGAAACTGCTTACCCATAGAGATTTTTGCTGTCTCTGTTCTGCTAATGGTCCAACTCTACGTGGTGTCTACTAGATGGGGTACAGTTCA
>JAFUCF010000034.1 GCA_017459845.1 Candidatus Saccharimonadota bacterium | reverse complement strand
GTGTACATCGAACAGCTCAGCTTGTGATGATAAACCTCTAGCCTACTACGATGCCAGCACTCGTTCCTCTTATGGTGCATTGTACAACTGGTACACCGCCACGGCTGGTACGGGTACATACAACACTTCTTCAGGTACAGTAAGTTCTAGTATCTGCCCGAAAGGTTGGAGATTACCTACTAGTGGCACCAATGGTGATTTTGCAATCCTAGATATAGCCTGGGGTGGCACGGGCGAAGGCCGCGCCAACGCTAACACCTACTCTACCTTTACGGGCGCTTATACCAGTGGCAGCAACGGCGGCTTTGACCTACCGGGCTATATCGACGGCTCGTCGCTCAAAAACGTCGGTACGCTCGGGATCTGGTGGTCCTCTACCGCGTACAGTAGTGACCGCGCGCACTACCTGGACCTATACTCGGGCAATACGCGCGTCCTCCCTCAGAGCTACAACTATAAGTACGTCGGAGTATCTGTACGCTGTATTATGGAGCCACCGAAAACTATGCAAAATACTGCTTGCTCTAGCCTCCCAGAAGGCCAGACATCTGCTTTGTCAGACGCGAGGGATAACCAAGCCTATACCGTCTACCGTTTCCCAACTACTGGCACGGCTGGAACTAACTACCCAACTGGTATGGCCGGCTACTGCCTCATGACAAAAGATTTGTCTCTCGGCTACGTCACTGGCGGGAGCGTGACAAAAGATGCAGACTTAACTTTAACTGCTGATGACTCTGCGGCAGCGGATACAATCACAGCCAGGCCTAATGGTAGCGGGTGGAGCACCACTAACTCTGATAATAACCGCCAGTATATGAACGGCCCACAATCTGGTCATGAAGCCGAATCAAGCCACAGCTACTATAGCTATGGCGCCGCCCAAAAAGTCTGCCCGAAAGGCTGGAGACTACCAACACGGGCTGAATACAATAATATCGCAACCTTTATGGGTGGTAACAGCTCTACTGGTTCCTCTAATATTAGAAACACCCCTTATAACTTCGTCTTCGGCGGCTTCTACTCCGGCGGTTGGAACAATGTTGGTAGCTACGGCCGCTATTGGTCGTCTACTAAGTACGATAGTTCGCGCGGTTACTACTTGTACTTCGTTTCGTCCACTTTGGGCACAACCTACACCTATAAGTATAACGGCTTCTCAGTACGCTGTGTAGCTACTAGCTAGTGCCGCCCGCGTGGCTGGCACCGTTTCCGCCGGGCGTCGTCTCGTAAACCAGAAGATTACATCTTCTGGTTTCTTCGTCTCCTACGGCGGTAGGTAGCATCTTGTAGAGTTCCTTTGGCTCCTGCGGTGGTATGTGGCTAGCACTGCTTTCCGCCGGGTGCAGAGAAATTGTAAAAATGCACTAGTCAACCCTAAGTAGACAGTTTTTGCATTTCTCATAGTATTTTTGTTTATACTGGATGGGAGTCAGGTATCCTAATGCATAGGCTGGCCGTTCATAGTTAAAATAATAGATATAATCAGCTATCACCTTATC
>JAFUCF010000003.1 GCA_017459845.1 Candidatus Saccharimonadota bacterium | reverse complement strand
TTAATTCATCCATGGTGTATAATGTCTCCATGTCACCTTTCTGCTAGTTATTAGTTAATGTTCTAAATAATATTTTAACTAGTAGAGGGTGACATTTTAATAAGTTAGTATATATGGTGACATTATCATAAGTTAATAACAATATACAATTTTCTACTTTACAAAGCTTAAGTAATATGATATAATTAGGTATAAGAGTTGTTCTTTAAAAGGAGGTACAGATATGATAGTTAATTCAATAGCTAATCCGCTCATTATTGCAATTTCTTTTGTCTTTGTTACAATATATACCGTCGCATTATTGGTTGAAGGTAATAACACGAAGAGAATTGCAGCTGTATGGCTACTTTATTTAATGTTCCTCGTAGTTTTTGGAATGCACGTATATTGCAATGGTATTCCAATTTAGTTTTTACCCCCTGGCTACAGCCAGGGGGTATTTTTTTGCTATTTGGTGCGATGCAAAAAAATGGAGCCGAGTGTCGGACTTGAACCGACGACCTGCCGCTTACCGCCCCTTGGGACGCGGAAAGCGGCCAGTGGCGATGCAAAAAAATGGAGCCGAGTGTCGGACTTGAACCGACGACCTGCCGCTTACAAGGCGGCTGCTCTACCAACTGAGCTAACTCGGCTTATAATGGTTCTATTATATCATACTTTTTCTTTTATGGCCTTAAATTTGACATTTTGCGCGGCGATCTTGTATAATCATTAAAAGAATTAATAAAGGAACTAGATGGCGGATAATAGAAAAACTTCAAATAATGATAAGGCAGACGGTCGTACTTCAATTTTTTTGAGAAAGAGTGTTGGCGGTTTTGTAATCCAATTTCTTGTTGCGGCCATTACTGCGATTGCAGTTTGGGCTTTGCTAGATTGGCTATTTGATTGCGTGATGGGCGGGAAAGAGTTTACCTTTACGATTAATAGAAATATTATTACTCCTGTCGTGTTGGCGCTAATCCTTATCATTATTGATTTTGTGTTTTGGGATAAATTTCATAAAAAATAAGTCTGGTTCGTATACAATCGTGCAATGTTCGCAGATTACCGAACACGCCTCAGGCAATCTACTTTTTCATTAATTACAATTCATATTTTTGAGGTATCCTATTTTGCTACATTTTTGAAAAACACTAGTGTTTATATTTATAATATACGATAAATACAACCACTAAAACTCCAGCAGCCGGTAAAATCACTAAAACCGGCAAACTTGTTTCAATCTTTTTCTCGTTAGCTTTATCATCACCTTTTACGTCCGTCTCTTTTGCTGTTTTCTTGGTGGTTGAAAGATCTTTTTTATCATTAAATTCCGCATCTGTTTTTTCTGTCTTCTTAAGGGTTGAAATATCTTTTTCATCGTTCAGTTTCGCATCGGTGTTTACCTCTTCTTGAGTGTACTGGGCAATATTCTTATATTCATTTATTTCATTGTCTACATAACCAGAATTTGGATCTATGTCATCCGAAGGTTGATTATTGTCGTAAAAAGCATGTAGATACTCGCTTAGCTTCCCTAAATCGAAAAACTGCGAATAATCAACCGCAGCGCCATCTTTTATGACAAGGTTATTATCTACCTCAATTCCCTCATCGATAAAATTCCCAGCCTTATTAATTAGGCAATCTACAGACGAATATGCATAAGCAACACCTTCAGCAGTTTGGCGAGTTTTGACAGTGCAAGCTCCACCGCCCGATTTCTCACCAAGTATCAAAAAACCGTTATCTCTGGCAAGTGAAGAAAAGAAATTTGCAGTTGAGAAGGTTAAACTAGAAGTCAGTACGCCATATTTAAAGGAATATTTGCTGGTTTTATCATTATTGTTATAGATACCATCGTGGTTAGTATCAACCATAAAATGAGTGTCGTCAACTTGATTATTAATACTGTTTTTATAGGCCAGCCCTGTATCATAACCAAGATGAGCCATAATAACTGGAGCAACAAAGCCGAGCCCGCCATCATTACGCGAAATATCAAAGACGAAATACGAAATATTGGGATTTGAACTTGCTCTGTCAAGCGCTGTTAAAACCACACCTAATGTATCGTTCGGATAGCTACTGCTATTACCTTTGTAATAATCGCGCCAGCCAAGCTCGTCATAATAAAAGCTATCGAACGCACAAAATGCCGTGTCGCCTTGCTCGTAATAGTTTTCTGGGCCAAGGGCTACATTCTTCGCTTGGACTAATGCAGAATTTTTACTAAATTCAGCTAACTCATTGGCAGTAACTTTGTTGTACCTATCATAATTTTTCATATTTTCCAGTAGTTCCATTGCCCTAAAAAACCCAACATATGTCATAAGTGGCGTTTCAACAGAAGTATGTCCTCCGTCATAAAGATATGAACCAAGAAGCGAGAAGCCGTAGAAAAACTCTTCCAAACTTTCAGACAAAAGCCAGCTTTTTATCTGTTTTGTATCATTATCATAATGTTCGAGAGTATAATCTAGCCCATTTGCTCTAATTGAACTACTGAGAATGCTCTTGCTTGGCGCTCCATAAAGATAGTCAAAGGTAAAGCAAAGCTCATTATAAAAATAATTAGCAAAATCAGAAAAGCGAGCATCGTTTTCAAAATAAAAATCATGCAACGATTTATATATAGTGTGATCAGTTAAATCAGAAAGGGAGTAATCTCCGAGAATATACAGCTCTGTACCATCGTAAAATCCGGCACCTAAAAACATATCAACCGCCGTTTGGAAAGGCACCCAGATATCATTCTCGGCGCCAATTAAATCGATATTATATCTTTTAAAGTCGATAGTAGTGGCTTTCTTTTCTCCAGAAATAGTTTCTTTAAAATCTTTAATAATGATTGGAATAACGTCGTCTTCTGGCTCTGGCGTAGATATGAAGTTTGGATAATTAACAGTCGATAAAATGTCTTGTGAGGTATCTATTGTAGCAGTTCCTCTTTCGGAAGTAATCTCATATATACCTTGGGACGATCTGGCTATACGAATATTAGGCGAGATCAACATTTTATAGACATCACTTAGCTTGGTATATGGGATATGCCCATTCATACGTACCTCGATTGTTCGTTCAGAATCATCGTCCAGCTTGTGAATCGTTTTTAGAGTGGTCTCATCAAGCTCAATTGCATAAACATAGTGCGACTGATGGTTAAAAACAAAAAAAGCTAACACGAATATTAGCATGAATTTTGTAAGTGTTTTTTTCATAAAAATAAATTTCTATAATGGTGCTGGAAGTAGGACTCGAACCTACGAAGGCCGAAGCCGAGAGATTTACAGTCTCTTGTCATTGCCACTAGACGATTCCAGCAGATAAATTGTTAACATTTTTTATTATACGCTAGTGGAGCCAAAATTACAAGGATTTTTTGCGAGGCCGGACTATTCTGCGAACCGTAGAGGCTGCGCGTGCGGAGGATGCCGTACGAGCGGCAGGGCGGGCGACCGTGCTGGTGTGTGCGGCGGCTGGGCGAGCTTTAGTAGCGATAGGTTTATGAGCGCGAACCATGCGGCGGCGCGGCGCTGCGGTACGCGGGACGCTGACAACGGCTTCTCGCGGGCGGCCAAGCGGGCGCTTTTTGAGCTTCTTTTTGCGTTCTAGCTCGTTTTCGGCAATTTGGGCTTCAATACGGGCGATGGTGGCGGTAGCATTTTCGGTATCACCGGTAGACTCATATATAGCAAGAATTTGACGGAGTGTAGTAGTGGTGTGATCTAAATCATAGGCAGACTCTAGAGCCTCAATGGCGGCCTTACGATTCCCTAGTTTCTCCTCTGCTTTGGCGAGGGCGAGATAACGCGCTGGTACATCCCCCTCCATCTCGAGCGCTTGACGAAAAGCCATAGCAGCTTTTTCATACGCGCCTGTTTCCAAATAAATTAACCCGGCGTTATGGAGCGAGGAAGGGTTGTTATCGAGAGACTGAGCGATTTCAAAGCATTCTATCGCCTCATCAAACTTCTGACTTTTGGCATAGAGAATACCAAGCCGGTTGTAAGCGGCGGCGTTCTTTTCGTCAAATTTTAAGATGGTAAGAAGCGCTTTTTCTGCCCGGACAGGTTTCCTCTCGCGCATGGAATCCTGAGCAATAGACCAAAGCTTTTTCATTTGCGTATCGATTTTGGGATCTACCCTCTCTTTTTTCTCGGCAGGCTTTTTATCTTTGAAGAAAAAGGCTAGATAAACAGTAAAAACTAAGATTATTAGGATACCTAACATGATACTATTTTAGCATAAGTGGGCGGTAAGTTGCAACTTTATGTGGCCGTTACCCTTAATGTTTTCGTAGGCGGTAATTAGATTGGGGACTTTCTTGAGAAAATTTGGATTACCAGTTTTAAAATATGATTTATAGGCGATTTCTATAGTGCAGCTTAGGATTTTTAGAATGTCTTGGCGCTCTTTTTTGCTTTTCTTATCCGTCCAGCGGTTGACAAGGAGGAGCGTTTCGCGGCCGGTGGATTTTAAGAGAGAGCGGGCTTCTGACAGAGTTTCTTCGCTGGCGTTTATGGGCTGGTCTAGCGGGTTGTCTACTCTTTGGACGTAGACGCTGGCGCGAGATAAAATGGTTGGCAAGAAGGCGGTTAAATCGGTGGCTAAGAAAACTAGATGGCAGTTTTCTTTGGGCTCTTCGCAGAGCTTGAGTGCGGCATTTTCTGCGGCTTCATTGATGGTCTCGGCGTGCTTAACCACAAAAAACCTCTGAGATGTCTTTTTGGTAGACATCTCTGCTTCTAGCTCGCGGATTTTGTTTACTCTTATGACATTTTTTTCATCTGGCTGAAGATAAATTGTGGTGGGCGGGAAAATAATTTTAGGGGTAGCGGCGGTTTTAACTACCTTTTTTGCAGTATTCATCGCGTCTATTACGGCGCTAGGTAAAATAAAAATTGAAAAACCCTCTTTTGCGGCGATTTTAGGGATTGAGGTGATGTCGTCAAAAAACATTTGGCCCCCTAGACGATGTTATCAAATTCTTTTGGCAAATTGGCGGTAAAAGTTTTCCTTAGGCCGCCTTCTTCTCCGGGTATGGTGATTTCTAAAGCGCCGGCATGAAGAAAGAGGCGCGGGGCGTCTTTTTGATTGCCATAAACCTTGTCGCCAAGGATAGGATGACCAAGATATTTGAGATGCACGCGGAGCTGATGGGTGCGGCCGGTGATAGGTTTTAACTCTAAAAGCGAATAATCGCCGTTTGTCTTTAAAACCTTGTAAAATGTTACAGATGGTTTGCCGGATGGACTGACGATGAAAGTGGTGGGGGATTTGATGCTGCGCTCTATAGGCAAATCAATTTTAGCCTCGTCTAATTTAGGACGGCCTTCTACGATGGCATAGTAGGTTTTGTGGGTTTTTCTATCTTGGAACTGTTTTCTTAAGAAACTTTGGGTAGCCTCGTTTTTGGCAAGAATGACTACACCGGAAGTGTCGCGGTCTAAGCGGTGGACGAGCAGGCCGTAATCTTCTAGAGTTGGCTCGGTGGTGAACTCACCCTTAGCCATGGATAGAAGGCCGGCAGGCTTGTTTAAGACAATGACATTGTCATCCTCGTAAATTGGTTTTAAATCTGGCGGAGTTTGGCGCTCTGGGACATTTAAATCTAAGGCGGGCCAGGTGCCATCTTCTTGGATTTCTATTTCGGCGTTAGGCTTTTTGATAAGTTGGCCGTTTAGAGAAACATAGCCAGATTTAATGAAATTTTGAAGGGTACTGCGGTTAAACTCTGGGTGTTGCTCCACCAAAATTAAATCGGCGCGCTTTCTTTCTTTTATGTCATCTTGCTTAATCTCTATGTCGCCGTTAATAACGCGGGATAACTCTGGTTTGCTGAACTTTTTACCTGGGCGGTACATGGGTATATTATATCATATTTTAAGCTTAAAGGACGTCAAGTTTTAGCGTAAAAAAATGGAGCCGCGATCGGGATTTGAACCCGAGACCTCATCCTTACCATGGATGCGCTCTACCGACTGAGCTATCGCGGCGTTTATGGTGGAGCGTATGAGACTCAAACTCATGACCTCTTCAATGCCATTGAAGCGCTCTAATCAACTGAGCTAACGCCCCCTACTGTTTGTTAACACTTTTTATTTTAGCACGCTTTATGATAAAATGGAAGTATGAAAACGATTTTGACTGGAATCAGGGTAAATAGTGAGCCAACGCTTGGCAACTACCTTGGCGCGCTGCTGCCAATGGTGAGGCTTGCGAATGAACATAAAAACGATTATCATATAAATATTTTTGTGCCAGATCTTCACTCCATTATTTCTGATGTGGATGGGGATTTGCAGAAGAATTTAGTGCGTAGCCTAAAGATTTATCTTGCGGCTGGCTTAGAGCCAAATGAAAATGTACATTTTTATCGCCAGTCTAGAGTGCCAGCGCATTCTGAGTTAATGTGGATTTTGAATACCGTAGCGACGATGGGCGAGCTATCGCGGATGACGCAGTATAAGGAAAAGTCTGAGGGTAAAACCTCGGTAAATGCGGGGATATTTACCTACCCGGTTTTAATGGCGGCAGATATTTTGCTCTATGATGCGGAGTATGTGCCGGTCGGGGAGGACCAATTTCAGCATCTAGAATTAACACGTAACTTGGCGATGCGGGTAAATAACCGCTTTAATACAGAGCTTTTTGTGCCGCCGGTAAAAACTGAGGAGCAGGTGAAGTTTATGACGGTGGGTAATGCCTTGAGAATTCGTGACTTGCAAAACCCAGAAAAGAAGATGAGTAAATCCACTAAGTCTGAAAATTCAAAGATTATGATGTCGGATGCGCCTGAGGTGGCGGCAAAGAAGATTATGTCTGCAACGACTGATTCCCTGGCGAAAATCCAATACGATATGTTTAACCAGCCGGGTATTTCTAATCTTTTGCAGATTGAGGCGCTGGTAAACGACTTGTCGCTACAGGATGTAATTAGCACTTGGGCGGGCGAGACACGTTATGGTGATTTGAAACAGAAGGTAGCAAGTTCTGTTAAGACAATGCTAGAGGATTTCCAGAATAAGATTGCTCAAATCCCAGATGCTACGATTTATGAATATCTTGAAATGGGCGAAGTATACGCAAATGGAGTGGCCAATAAAAAGCTTGCAATCGTCAAGCAAGCTTTTGGCTTATGCTAATTTTTTACGCACTTGTTGCTATTTTGTCCATTGAATAGCGAGGAGCTTTTTGTTAATATATTATTAATATTAACTAAGGAGGCTAATGGATAGTTTCAATAAATTTTGGAACGATATTACTAGCGGTATTCCAGATGTGGTGGTAGCGCTAATCGTTCTGATTTTGGCGTTCGTTATCGCTTGGGCTGCCAAGAAACTGACGCTGAAATTATTAAAAGTTGTTGGCCTAGACCGGGCAATGAAAAAGGCCGGGGTAGACGATAACAACCGCAAAAAATCGGTAAACTTTATCGGCCAATTAGTTTATCTAATTGTGTTTATATTGTTCTTGCCGGGCATTTTTGAGAAGCTGGGGCTAAACAATATTGCTCAGCCGATTATCAATATGATGAATGTCTTTATGACATACTTGCCAAACATTGTGGCGGCGGTGATTATTCTTATCATCGGTCTATTTGTGGCTAAGCTTGTTAAGGAGCTCTTAATCCCAGTCTTTAAGAGGATCGGGATGGATTCTTGGCTCAAGAAAATTGGCTACACAGATGCGGATGATTTAGAAATCTCCGTTCTAATTGCGACAATTGTTTATGTCTTAATTCTCATCCCGGTAGCAATTGCATCGCTCAATGCTCTAAAGATTGAGGCGATTTCTAAGCCGGCGATTGATATGCTAGACCAAGTAATTGTATTCTTGCCAAGAATTGCAATTGCGGTGGCGATTGTCTTTATTGGCCGCTTTATCGCAAAGCTGGTCTTTATGCTGCTAGAGCAGATTCTCAAATCTATTGGTCTAGACAAGGCTACGCAAAACATTTTTGCTACTACTGGCACGAAGGTGAGTGAGAAATTCTCTCTTTCCAAACTTATCTCTAATGTAGTACGCGCAATTATTATCATCTTCTTCGTGGTAGAGGCTCTAAATACCTTGCAGCTCGAGGTATTGACGAAGATTGGGCACGCAACGATTCAATATATGCCTTATGCGATTTCGGCAATTATTATCCTTGGTGCGGCGGTTATCGCGGGCAATTTTGTAGAAAAGTTCATATTAAAGAGATTTACCGTGGCAAAGGGTACGGCGCTAATTGTAAAGATTGCGATTATTGCGGTTGGTGCGTTTATCACGCTTTACCAGCTAGGTGTTGCCCCGGCTATGGTCAACTCTGCTTTCGTGATTGTACTCGGCGCATTTGCGGTAGCATTTGCGGTTTCATTCGGTATTGGCGGCAGACACTTTGCTGAGCATACCATGAAGAAATTTGAAAGCAACCTAGAGAAAACCAAAAAGAAATAACCAAAAACGGTTTGACAAAAATCCCATTATTTGGGATTTTTGTTGTGTTTGAGAGTGCTTTATGGTATAATGTGGATAATATAATTTAAGGAAGGTTTTATGAAGAATATTAAATCCTTTTAACCGCCGGAACTATAGCTCTTGGGCTCTCTGTTTCGGCGTTTTCTTTGCCGGCGAGTGCGGCAGGGACGATTAATAATAACAATTTTCTAGATGCAGCTGCGCATGAAGGTACAACTTATAACGGTGTTACCTATGCTTGCATGGGCCTTAGTTGTACATACTCGCTTGCAGATGGTGAATATGTGTTAGGAAGTGATATTGATATATCTGCTTCGGATGGGTTAAATATCGATGGTGTGGTTTCGATTGACTTTAATGGCCATAAAATTATTTCTAATGTAGTGAACAATGGTGCAGGTGACAACCATACTGCAACCTTAACTCTTTCTGGTAATGGTGGCATTGCTGGTAATCTGGTTGCAAATGGCATTTTGAATATTAATGGTGGTACTTTTGGGGCAGAGGATTCTAATGGCGTGGCTTTGAATATCAATGATGGCGCCGAAGTAATCATTAATGATGGTAAGTTTTTATCTGGTGATGCAGCTTCAGTAATGGTGATGAGTTTTACTGATGGTTTGGATTTAACAATCAACGGTGGCGAATTTAAGTCGGCTAATCATTATGGTATTGAAGTAATGTTAGAATCTGCAAACGCGAATATGAAGATTTCCGGTGGAACTTTTACTGGTGCGACGGCTGGCATGCAGATTGACTGGAATAATTCGTCTATAGAGCTGAGTGGTGGTACATTTACGGCTACTAATGCAGATGGGAACGCAATTATTTATGATGTTGCTACTGGCACAAACTCGGAAGCCGCTCTAAAAGGACTTTTGGTAGATGGCTACGAATATAGCAATGCTACGTTTGCCTCTGGCGATGATTATGGTATGGTTTCTGCTAGAATTGCCGCAGCGAATACGACTGTTCGTTCTATAAATACGGTTACAGAAGAACCAGCGGTAGAAGAAGAACAGACTACTCCTACAACTACTCCAACTGGTAGCAAGGAAGATGCTATGGAGGAGATGAGCCGCGAAATGGAAAAAGTAATTGCTAAGGGTACTTCTAATGGCTCAACCAAGAAAGCTAGCAAAAAGGTCAAAGCGCCTGATACTGGCATGACAGAAGGTGCCGTAGCTACAAGCGGGGCGACCGTGCTGACTATGGCAACACTTCTAGGTGCTGGTGTTGTACTGAAAAAGAAATATAACGCTTAAAGTATAATAATTAATCTAAAATACCACGTGGAACTCACGTGGTATTTTGAGCTACGTGGCTAAGGCTTGTGGCCTAGCGTTTATCCGGCTTTATTTAGCCTCGCTTATGGCGCGAATGTTTGGATACTCGTCAATGAGAATTTTAACGATACCAGCGATTGGGATTGAAATAATGGCGCCAAGGATGCCAAACATATAAATCCCGATAGTGACGGATATTAGGATAATAACGGAAGGTAACTCTAGGGCATTGCCCTGGATCTTTGGGGCGATAACGTTGTTTTCTATTTGCTCGTAAACGATGTAAACCACGAGGAAAACTAGACCGGCGATTGGCGAAGAAATAAAGGTGATGACCGAAACTACGACGGCGGTGATGAGCGGACCAAACATTGGGATCATATAGAAGATAGCGGCAATAAGCGCCATTGGGAAGGCCAGGCCGCTAGAAAAGCCAAAGATGAGCGAAAGCGCAAAGATAATAACCCACGTAACGGTGCCGTCTAAGAGCGCGACGAGCGTTTGGCCACCAACGTATTTAGAGATAACGGTGGACATCCGGGAGACGATGCGGCGGGCAACAATGCTAGCCTTATCGTTTTTACTGCTGATTTTACGCCAGAACTTAGCCATAATATCTGGGCCCTGAATGAGCCAGAGAATAGCAATGACAATAGCAAGGATTAAGCCAGATACAAAAGAGCCAATAGTGCTGACGGAAGTGATGAAGTTAGACTTAATCCAAGATAAAATATTGCCAGAAAAATCTTTTAGCCCATTAATTACCTGAGTATGGGCGTCTTGTATGCCAAAGAATTTACCAATATTATCTATTTGTTCTACTCTAGCAGGATCCTTTTCAAGCATCTCTGGCGCATTTTGAAGGAAGGTGGTAGTCTCCGAGATGACGGTAGGGCCAACCACGGCAAGCGCCAGCCCGATGATGAGTACTAAACCGCCGACGGTCAGGCCGGACGCTAAAGCGTGGCGGTCTTTGCCAATAACCTTTTCAACTTTTGCGACGAGCGGGCGTACAGCAATAGCTAAAAAGAATGCTATACCTACAATAATTAAGCCTGTTGCCGCTTGATCTACTAAAGTTACTGCAAGCGCAAGCAGGGCGATGACAAGCCAAAAGCGAACAAAAGTCTTGGTGTCTACTTCTACAGTTTTTGACATTTTAACTCTCCTTATGGTTATATTTTATCACAAATATTGCCAAATTGGGCCAGAAGATGTATCTTTTATCGTTATACCGTTCTTTTCTAGATCGCTACGCAGTTTATCAGAAGCCTCGTAATCTTTATTTTTGCGGGCGGCCTCACGCTCTTCGATAATCCCCTTTTCCTCTGGGGTTAAATCTACGACTTCTTCTATCTGATTTTCGCCAAAAATGCCAAAAGCTTGGTTGACGTAATCCCAATCGCCATAATCTAAATCGCAGGCGTCAATATAAGCACAAGCCTCTGGTGAACCGAGGTTGTCGGAGAGTAACTCTAGGAATTTTTCGCGGCTAAAAGTGGATTTGATGTCTTGCTGGAAAGTGAGCGCAATGCGGTTTTTCCAGGAAAGGCGGCGATTTTTGGCGGCGGTTAAATCTTCAAAGTTAAAATTACGGGTGCCTTGATAATGGCCCTGCAATACCCAGAGTTTAAAGTCTAGCGGCTCATAGCACTTTTCTATTAAATCTTCTAGGGTGTATGTATTGCCAAGGGATTTAGAGATTTTCTGATTATCAATCATGACATGATTACAATGTGTCCAGTAATTACACATTTTGACGCCGTAGGCGGCCTCGTATTCGGCGATTTCGTTGGTGTGGTGAACAGGAATGTGATCTATGCCGCCGGTATGAATATCAATGGTGCCACCTAGGAGCTCATGGACAATTGTGGCGCACTCTAAGTGCCAACCAGGATAACCTGGGCGGCCGAGGAAATCCCAATTCATAGCATGATCTTCGCCCTCGCGGACAAATTTCCAGACGGCGAAATCGGACGGGTTTTTCTTCTCGGTATTCTTGGCGACACGTGCGCCCTCTTTGAGATTTTCTAAATCTAACTTGGCAAAATCTGGGTAAGACTTGAAAAGCGAAGTATCATAATAGATACCATCTGAGATTTCATAGGTGTAGCCTTTTTCTATTAAAAGGTCTACTAAATCCATATCTTGGGCAATAAAATGGGTAGCACGGGCGAGATGGTCTGGCTCTAAAAGTTTTAAACGCCTATAATCATCTAGGAAGGCCTGAGTGTAAAAATCGGCGATTTCGTAAACGGTCTTACCCTCTCTTTTGGCGCCCTTTTCTAGTTTGTCTTCGCCATCGTCCGCGTCTGAGGCTAGGTGGCCGACGTCGGTAATATTTAAGACGCGATTTACTTCGTAGCCATTTAGCTTAAGAGTGCGGACTAATAAATCCCAGTAGATGTACGAAAAGAAATTACCAATGTGGGCGTAGGAATAAACCGTGGGGCCGCAAGTGTAAACCTTGACGTTCTTCGGGTTAATAGGCTTAAAAACCTCTTTCTTTTTGGTGAGTTGATTATAAATTTTCATTGGCTTTTTCCTTAATTTTGTCTAGTGCTAAGATTGTTTCGTGGATGGCATCATCGTATGATAAATCATAAGTACGGAAGCCGGCCGCATAAGGATGGCCGCCACCGCCAAAATAGGCTGCGAGTTGGTCTGCGATGGGCTGGGATGTCCTAATTTTGCCGGTAATTTTGCCATCGGGATAAGTTTTAAAGCAGACAGCTACTTCTACACCTTCTACCAAACGAAGTTCCTCTAAAATTAAGACAGAAGGGTTATATTCATCGGAGTATTCTCTGATTTCATCCCAAGTGATGTGGACGGTGGCAAGCTTGCCGTCTAAAAAGTATTCCACTTTCTTGATTAAATCACCCTTGTAATCTAAAATACGAGGGGATTTTTTCATGAAGTCGCGGCGATGCTCCTCAAACTCGGCGATATCTACGCCGTAGTCTAATAAGTCTGCTACCTCGCGGTATAGTTCTGAAGTGGTAGTGGCAGAAGTTAACCCTAGAGTGTCAGAAAGAATGCCGGCGATTAAATACTCGGCGGCGGATTTCATACGAGCTTTGTCTTCTGCGGGTACGTCTGCCGGGCTTGGCATTAAACCTTGTTCTCTGGCGATGCGGAAGATTAAATCAGAGCAGGCTGGTAAAGTTTGGATTAAACCTTGGTGACTAAATTCTAGATCGTCCTCCGTTTCATGGTGGTCTAAGATAAAGACATCAGCAGCAATGAGACGGTTTTTAATGGCGGGCTGCTCTAGAAGTTTGCTGAGCAAAATCTGAGCGGCCGTGTCTACGATGATATAACCATCGGCCTCATAGTCAAACTCTAACTCTACTCTAGACCAATCTTTGAGGTAGCGTAAGTATTTAGGAATTTCTACTGGGCAGTAAAGGGACACATTATGGTCTTTTAACAGTAAATCTAGCGCTAAGGCGGAGCCTAAAGAATCACCATCAGGATTCTCAGCCTGGATGATGCAGATTTTCTTTTTGCCGGACAAAAATTCTGTGAAAGTATTATACATAGGTATATTATACCACATGATGGGTTAGGCTTGGCATGCTAGTTAGTTTTTCTTCATGTCTTGCGCGTATGGCATGAAACTAGCCACTTGGCAATATCTCAGACTGCTAGTTGGCTTTCCTACTCGCGTCCAATTAAAAAAATATTTTTAGCCTAGACTGCGCCGTGGACTATCACGTACTCGTCTAGGTAAAAATATTTTTTTAATTTGGCTCGTAGGATGCCTGCCTAGCAGTCTGAGATATTACCAGGCTGCCTACTACTCTGTATCAATATTACCAATAAGTTTTACGCTGTCGGACTCGGGGAGAGATTCTACGTTTTTGAGTTTGCGCTCTATTTGACGAGAAGTGGTAGCGGCAGAATCAATTTTATTGGCGGACTCGATCAACTTTTTCTTGGTGGCGTCTAGCAAATCGCCAAATTTGCCAAACTGAGTTTTGACGGCGCCAAGCACTTGCCAGACTTCTGACGAACGCTTTTCTATGGCTACTGTCCTAAAGCCCATTAAGAGACCGGACAAAACTACTGGCAGAGTAGATGGGCTGGCGATGGTAATGTTATATTTTTGGCGGATTTCATCGGACAGACCGGGGATGCGGAGGATTTCGGCATAAAGCGATTCTGTAGGCACGAACATCATGGCAAAAGCAGTGGTGGCCGGCGGTTCTACGTATTTGGTGCTGATTTTCTTAGCCTGCTCTTTGACATCGGTGGATAGGGCCTTGCGATATTTTTCTATATCGTCTTTGTTGCCATCGTCGTAGGCGGCAATGAGGCGGCTGTAATTCTCTACTGGGAATTTAGAGTCGATTGGCAAGAATACGGTTTCTTCGCCCTGGCCGGGCATTTTGACGGCAAACTCTACTCGGTCTGAAGAGCCTTTCTTGGTGGCGATGTTTTCTTCGTACTGATTTTTAGAAAGAATATCAGAGATAATACTGCCGAGCTGAACCTCGCCATAAATACCCCGCGTTTTTACCCCCTCCATGACCTTTTTTAAATCACCTACGCCGGTGGCGAGGTTTTTCATTTCGCCGAGGCCTTGATAAACTTGGCTTAGCTGGGTGGAAATGGATTTAAAGCTCTCGTTAAAGCGTTTTTCTACGGAAGCCTTGAGCTTTTCATCTACGGTTTCGCGCATTTCGTCTAGCTTTTTAGTGTTTTCATCCTGCAAAGCTTTGACGCGGGTGTCTACTGTCTTTTGGATAACCTGAAAGTTGCCAGAAATCTCTTTGCGATTTTCGCGGAACTCGTTTTCTATTGATGGAGCAAGCTTTTCGGTCATGGCTTCTAGGCGAATCATTCGTTCGTCTAGTTTTTTTAGAGCTTCGGCTGTATTTTTATCATTATCTTGATTTTTGTGCGTAAATAAAATAACGAGCAGTAAAACGAGATTTAGTGCTCCCAAAATAATCATAACTATTTCCATATGTTTAGTATATTATAATTCTGTGCGATTGTCTAGGGCGGCGGAGAGCGTGATTTGATCGGCGTATGATAAATCAACGCCTAGTGGGAGACCACGGGCGAGACGGGTGATTTTTAAATCTTGATATTCTTTGCCAAGGATGCGCTGAAGGAGCAAAGCAGTAGACTCGCCCTCTACACTCGGGTTAGTGGCGATGATGACTTCTTTTACCTTATCGTCTTTAATGCGGGCGACTAACTCTTTGATGTGGAGCTGATCTGGCGTGATGCCGTCTATGGGCGAAACGGCGCCGCCTAGTACGTGGTATACGCCATGATAGCCTTTGGTTTGCTCGATGGCGTAAATATCAAGCGGTTCTTCTACTACGAGGATGGTAGTTTTATCCCGTGTCGGATCAGAATAAAGGGGTGAAATATCATCTTTAGCATCTATCAGGGCAAAAGTTTTAGGGCATGACTTTACGCCGCTATGCAAAGATTGTAGCGCTTCAGAAATGGTTTGGGATAGTTTTTCGTCACTACGAAAAAGATAATATGCATAGCGTTCTGCGGTGCGCGGGCCAACGCCCGGGAGTAAACCTAACGCCGATATAGCATCTTCCAAAGCTTTGGGCAACATCGGTTACATTCCAAAGTTGCCAAGCTGGGACATCAGAGGCTTCATCTTATCGGTGGCGATTTCTTGAGCCTTAGCATAACCATCGCGGAAGCAGTTTTCAATCCAGCGCTCTAACTCGTGGATGTCATCAAAATCAATCTTTTCTGGATCTAGAGTGACCTTTTTAACTTTTAATTCCCCGTTGATTTGGACGACAACGGCGCCATCGCCGGCTTCTACCTCTACGATTTCGTTCTTTAAATCTTTTTGCGCTTTACGCAAAGTGTTTAGCATTTTCATTTGGTCCATTGTTTGGCCCATAGCATAACTCCTTCTTATATATATTTATTATAGCATAGATTTACTGATAGATGTAAATCCGGTCTGAATTCATGGCTTTGCTAGAGGTGATGATACGGTGGAGCTTACGGTCTTTAACGGCAGCGTCTAGCCGGCCAAGAGTAGCAATAGCGCCGTCCACGCCATCAGGCGAGCTGACTACGTGGTAGGAAGTTTTGTTTTCTAAGATTTTATAGAAGTTATATTCTATGGTATCTTTAGGAATAAGAAGCGTGGTATTCTCCTCTAGGTTTTCGTAGACGAGGCTTAAATCATTTTGAAACTCGTTGGCGACGGTGAGATTATAGCGATAGCCAAAAAGATAATATTGCATACTACTGACGAGAATAACACCGATAAATGAAGCAATTGGAATGAAGCCAGCTACGCGAGCGTAAGGGTTTTCTGGGAAAAGACCATACCATTTCTCTAGGATATAACGGACACCATGAGAGGTAAGAATGGCAAGCGGTAAGATAATTAAGACGGCGGATTCTGGCGACAGGCCGGATATAAAGACGGTAAAGACAATTAACATGGTAGCGATGGAGTTTCTAGAGGCAAAGAAGCCTTTGGCGGTACTGATAAGCCCAGCGATGGCAATGGAAAGCGAAGCTAGGCCCACCATTGGCGAAAGCATAGTAGACTGGAAATTGCCTGACCACGAGAAAAACGGCAAAAAAGCGTTCTTGATGTTTTCGAAGAAGCTTGCGAGGGAGAAATTACTCGCCCAAAGCAGCTTTTCGGCGGTCTCTGGAAAACGCAGGAAACTTAAAATTAAAAAGGTAATAGATAAAATACTTAATATTACTATGGCAATAAAAGATTTGCGCGGCAGGCTTTTAATGGTAAAGCGGAGATGTGGCTGGGCAAGAACGTAAAAGAAGATAAACCCAGCAAGATAAATAAGATGGGGAGTAAAAATGGCAAATAGTAAAAAGAAGGCAAAGAGAAAACAGTAGGAGATTTTGGGTTTTTTCTCACCTTGGATTTTTGAGCCGAGCCAAAGCAGGAGCGTTGGCCAAAATACGAGGCAGATAGTAGGAGTGCCAGAGCCGGCGATGTATAAGAATGGTGCGGAGATGACGGTCATTACACTCGCGATGATGGCAACGTTGTTTTTAAACCAGCGGTTAAGGAGTAAAATCAGTAACAGGCCTAAGAGAACGCCAAGAATAATACTTGGGAGCTTAATAGCATAAGCATTCAGGCCAAAAATAGAGATGCTGAACTTTTGTAAAAGATGGTAGGGCAAATCTATAAAATTGCCATGCAAGACGGTGTCGACAGAAAGCTCATTAGATGTAACGGCGGAAGACATCTCTGCTTCCGATAAGCCATTGGGGCTAATAAGCGGCATACCAAGAAGTAGCCCTAAAAAGGCGATGATAAGAAGAATGTAGCCAATAATAAAACGATGACGATACAGGAAAAGCCGTGAAATAACAATTTTCTTCATATGCTTATATTATACAGTTAGTCGCGGGTTTTATCAAGCGACAAAAAGCGGTTGTGCTCGCCATCAAAGAAGAAGTCTATCCGCCCAGTAGGGCCTTGGCGGTGTTTTTCTATGAGAAGCTGAGTGATATTAGTTTTCTCGTAATCATCATCGTTTTCATGATAGTAATCTGGGCGGTGGAGGAACATTACAACGTCTGCGTCTTGCTCAATAGAACCGGAATCACGGAGGTCGGAAAGAATTGGCTTAGGATCGTCGCGGCCGGTAACGTTACGGGAGAGCTGCGCAAGGGCGATGACGGGGATTTCTAATTCGCGCGCAAGGGTTTTGAGGCCGCGTGAAACTTCTGTCACCTCTTGGACACGGTTTCCGGCGTAGCGATCAGTACCATTTAAGAGCTGGAGATAATCTATAATAATTGCGCCTAGCTCGTAATCATGAGCTGCCCGGCGGGCTTTATTGCGAAGCTCTAGAATATTCATGTGACTAGTATCGTCAAAGAGAATAGGCGTATCATCTATGTCGCCTAGGGCATCGGAGATTTTACTGAAATCCTCGTCAGATAGAGAACCATCGCGGATGCGCCACGAATCTACACCGGCAACGGCGGCAACCATGCGTTCGGTAATCTCGGTGGCGGCCATCTCCATGGTAAAGAATAAGATGTGTTTTTTGTTGATAGAAGCCATGTTAAAGGCGAGGTTTTGTGCGAAGGTGGTTTTACCCATTGCTGGGCGGGCGCCAACAATGACGAGCGTACCCTTTTGGAAACCTGCTAGCTTTTTGTCTAGATCTATAAAGCCCGTTTTAAGGCCGCGTAGGGCGCCTTTGTTGCGGTGGAGCTCTTCGATGCGTTCAAAGGTTTGGACGAGCACGTCGGAAATCGCCACGTAGTCGCTCTTGATTGTGCGGTCTGAAACCTCAAACAAATCCTTTTCGGCCTTGCCCAGGATTTCCCCAATTTGGCCACTTTCATTGTAAGCTTCTGCCACGATGTCACTACCGGCTTTGATTAAGCGGCGGCGCGTGGCGGCATTGGCGATTAAATCGGCGTAAGCCACGGCATGAGAAGCGGTAGGGACGAAGTTAGTAAGCTCAGCTAGGTATGGCGCGCCGCCCACGGATTTTAGCTGTTTTTCGCTACGCAGTTCAGAAGTTAAAGTTTGAATATCTATTGGCCGATGGGTGTTGTAGAGCGCCGTCATGGCGGTAAAAATGGCTTGATGACGGTTTTCGTAAAAATCTTTAGCCTTGATGCGTTCAAGTACTTCTGGGAATGCGCCGTCGGAAATCAAAATGGCACCAAGCAAAGATTTTTCTGCTTCTATATCCTGCGGCGGGATGCGCCCAGCACTAGAACGGGTTTCCTCCATGATCGTCTTTAACCTCCATTATCTTACCACCCATTATAGCAGATAATTTGGAGATTTGGGCGTCGTTTGTAGAAATTACGGCATCATTTTGGTCTTTGATTTCTAGAGCATATCCGTTTGGTAAAAATTTTTGCAACAAAGCGGAGTTATTTTTTGAGTTCAAAATGTTTTTATAGACATTTTTCTCTGGTACGATGATTAGTTTGTTTGCAGAGAGCTCATGAGAGGTCTTCAGCAAGATGTCGGCGAGAGATGGGCTGGCGGATTGAACGCTTAGGAAGTATGATTCCCAAGTGAAAGTATTAGGAGATGGGGAGGTCTCCGAGCCTGAAGCTGAGACTTGCGAAGCTGGAGATGGGGGGTTCTCCGAACCTAAGGCTGAGTTTTGCGAAGCTGGGCTAGGTATTTCTTCGGGCGGGGTTCTTTGCTCCGTTTTCAAATCTTGCGAAGCTGGAGATGGGGGGTTCTCCGAACGGGAGATTTCGTCCTGCGAAACCGAGCTAGATACTTCTCCAGACGGGGTTCTTTGCGCCGTTTTCAAATCCTGCGAAGCTGGAGATGGGGGGTTCTCCGAGCGGGAGATTTCTCGCCCATTAGAAACTACAACATCTGGGCGGGCCTTCAACGCGGACTTTCGCGTATTCAGGCCCGCAGAAGTTGTAGTTTCTCGGGGAGAAATCTCTTTATTGCTCGTAGAACCCCCCATTCTCACAGCTTCGCTGATGCTTTCGGTGAAAGCTAAGAGGAGCTTAGCCTCTGGGAAAGGAGTGGTGATGTTAGATAGTGGCTTTAAGAGCGGGAGCAAGTCTTGCGCAGGGTTGTCTACGATGTAATTTATTAATTCTTCGGTGATAATTTCGGCTCGGACGCCGGAGTTTAAGAGGGTTTTGAGGCTGGCGGAGATTTCAGAAAGATTACTGGTGCGATAAGCCTCTAGCAAGTTCATGATTTTTGTTTGTTCTGGCAAGCCGAGACTGCTACTGATGAGGCTAGCGGTGATTTCCCCATCTGCTATGGTGGAGATTTGGTCTAACAAAGAAATGCTATCCCTAAAAGAGCCGCCGCCGCGGCGGACGATAATTTCTAGGGCCTCATCGTTAATCTTAATTCCCTCAGCCTTAGCGATGGTCTTGAGATGCTCGTGCATGACGCTTGGTTCAGCGAGCTGGAATTCATAAATTTGGGAGCGGGATTTAATAGTAATGGGCACTTTGTAGACGTCGGTAGTCGCCATGATAAAGACTACATGAGCCGGCGGCTCCTCTAGGGTTTTGAGGAGCGCATTGAATGCGGATTTGGAGAGCATGTGCACCTCGTCTATAATATAGACTTTGTATTTCCCCTCCGTGGGGGCGATGGCGGCGCGCTCGCGCAGCTCGCGGATGTTATCTACACCGGTATTAGAGGCCGCGTCTATTTCTAGAATGTCTGGGTAGAAATCCTCTAATTCATATTTAAAGCCGTTAATCTCGTGAGCGAAGATACGGGCGACAGAAGTTTTACCGCAGCCACGTGGGCCGGTAAAAAGATAGGAATGGCTGATTTTGCCTTTTTCAAGACTAGATTCTAGAGTCTTTGTAACTTGGCTTTGACCGACGACTTCTGACAAACTGGTCGGGCGATATTTACGGTATAGTGCTTTCATTGACTTTATTATATCAAAAAACTCCCCTAAATTGTAGAGGAGCTTCTTGAAACAATTCACCAACGATGTTTAATATTTAAGCCTCATGAGAATAAACATCTCACGAGAAATGCCTTAATGCTAATTAGGCGAGCTCAACAGTTGCGCCAGCTTCTTCTAGAGCTTTCTTCATAGCTTCAGCGTCTGCTTTGGCGACTTTCTCTTTGACGGTAGCAGGAGCACCATCAACGATGGCCTTAGCCTCGCCGAGGCCAAGACCGGTTGCTTCCTTGACAGCCTTGATGACGGCAATCTTCTGAGCGCCAGCGTCTTTCAAGACGACGTCAAACTCGGTTTTGCCTTCGTCGGCAGCAGCGGCATCGCCGCCAGCGGCTGGGCCAGCAGCAACTGCAACAGCGGCAGCAGCAGGCTCAATGCCGTATTCATCTTTAAGGGTGTTCTTTAGTTCGTTAACTTCAAGAACAGTAAGTTTTACTAGCTCTTCTGCTAGTTTCTTGATATCAGTAGCCATAATTATCCTTTCGTTTATGGGTATAGTTATTAAATTAAATTGCAGATTTTAGGCAGCGTGTGCTTCTAGACCGGAGACAATACCGGAAAGACCACCAGATAGGCCGGAAATAGAATCCGTAACTGGGGAGAGAAGCTGTGCCACCACTTGAGCGATAAGCTCGTTCTTGGATGGGAGCTGGGCAAGAGCCTTGACCTCGTCTGTGCTGAGATTAGCGCCAGTATCGTTAAACGCGCCGGAAATCTCTAGCGCAGAGTGGCTTTTGGCAAACTCATGCAAGACTTTGGCTGGCATGACCTCATCATTATCGGAGACTGCATAAAGCAGCTGGCCGGTAAGATTAGAGGTGTCAGTGTCTTTGTAGACGGCAATTTCACCCATGGCGACGCGGACCAAGCGGTTTTTAACTACCTTGATCTTGACGCCGTTTTCACGGGCGGCACGCCGTAGCTCTTGGAGCTCGGCAACGGTGAGGCCTTGGTATTTGGCGAAGACCGTCATCTTGGAGCTTGAGAGCAGCTCGGTTAAATCTGCAACTAAAGTCTGTTTCTTATCTTTAGAAATAGCCATTTTAAATCCTTTAATTGCATTGATAGAATAGTTGGTGAATTGTTAATATCCGTTACCAACCCTAATGAATTTAAGAGATAGCCTAGGCGACATTATTAAGTGGCTCTCTTTGTAGACTTTGCTTGGCTATAAAGAGAGATACACCGTCGCTGTCTTTGGTAACTAGATATATTATAACAAATCTGCTATAATAGTTCAAGAGGAAAATATGATACAAATAATTGCAGGAGGAAAACCAAACAAAGGCTGGCTTAAAGATGGCATTCTTGAATATGAAAAGCGGCTATCCCGGAAGTACCAGATTAAGTGGACTTTTGTGCCAGAAGAAAAGCTAAATAGTACGCTGCTTAAATGGCCGTTTTCTACTGCAAACTATATTATTTTGCTAGATGAGCATGGGGAGAATGTCTCCTCTATCGAGTTTTCGGATAAGCTAGAGAGAGTTTGGAACTCTGGGGTGAATATTTGTTTTATTATTGGTGGTGCCTATGGTTTTCCGCCAAAGGTACTTAATAAGGCAAATTATATTTGGAGCTTAGGGCGGCAGGTTTTGCCGCATGAGCTGACGCGCCTAGTAGTGGCAGAGCAGATTTATCGGGCGCAAGAAATCCAGAAACGTTCTGGATACCATCATATTTAAATATTTTTTACAACATTATGTGTGGAAAAAATGGCTTCTTGTAAAAAAGTTCTTGACACGGATTTATGGCAGGTGTATTATAAAGATAATATTATATTTAAACAGACAGGATGCGAGGATGTCTGAATTACCAGAAAAACAAATCAAGAGATTAAGAAGCTTAATACAAGAGGCTGAGACTAATTTGGCCGCAGCACGTGAATTGCTGATTTCTGTACTTGGGGATGGTGAGACGATTTCTGCTCCTCGTGATACTGTGGTTTCTTCCCCAGATGGTAAGATCATTGAAGGCGTATTCGACGGCGAGATTATGATAGACCAGGAGGGTAAGAACCATCCGGTGCCGGCTAACTATGCGTCTAAGTCTAAACTAGTAGAGGGCGACATTATGAAGCTCACTATTACAAAAGAAGGCCGCTTGCTCTACAAGCAGATTGGGCCGGTAGAGAGAAAAACGGTGATTGGGACGCTTACGCACCATGATGATAAATATTTCGTAGAAGTAGGGGGCAAAGAATACCGCGTCTTGTATGCTTCGGTGACCTATTTTAGACTAAAAGAGGGCTCGCAGGTATCCGTGGTGATACCAGCCAAGAATAAAGATGCCACTTGGGCGGCAGTAGAAGCTGCGCTCTAGGTTTAAATAAAGTATCGCTTGGGATACTTTATTTTTTTATGAAATATGGTATAATAATAGAGGAAACATTGGTTTTAGATCTTTTAAAGGGGGTGGAAGTATGATCGAACAGGCTAATAAATCATATTACATGAGAAGTTATTCTCCGGACGAGGGGCCAATACTAGTTTTTATAAAGGTGCCGGATTTCATTTTGCGGCCAACTGAGCGGATCATTGACATTCTTGATATTATTGGTGAATGTTATGAAGTGAGTTGTTATCTTTGCTTTACTGACATTGAGCAAGACTGCTCCAGCGGTGAGCTTTATCCTGCCTGTGTTGGACTAGCGTCTGAAGAACTTTTTCTTATTACGTCTTTTGATGGTGGCAGCGAAATAGTTTCTGGCCTAGTAACGCAGAGCGGTGAGTATTCACTGGTCTCGTTTGATAAATATGATGAGGTTTTAACCTTAGTTTGCTTGAATGATTATCTAATTGAAAGGTTGGGCCTTGAATACCGTGAAGAAGAAACGTCGATCCATCTATTGACGGAAGACGACGACTGTGAAGATAGGGTATATTATATAGGCCACCAAAAACCCAAGTCTTAAACTTGGGTTTTATTTTTTAGTTGTAGAGGTTTTCTACAGCAATGGATGGGCCCTGAGAAGTAGTGATGAAGACAGACTTAACAAAGGAGCCTTTAATAGAAGCTGGCTTCTGAGACTTTAGAGAGTCAAAGAAAGTATTAGCGTTCTCGAGAAGCTTGTCGGTACCAAAAGATACTTTACCTAGCCCGATGTGGACGATAGATTGTTTGTCTACGCGGTATTCTACTTTGCCGGCTTTGGCCTCTTTAACGGCCTTCTCGATATCGGTAGTGACAGTGCCAGCCTTAGGGTTTGGCATTAAGCCTTTTGGCCCAAGTAAGCGAGCATACTTACCTAGCTTTGGCATATAAGCAGGGGTAGAGATAAGCACGTCAAAGTCTATGGTGCCCTTTTCTAGTTTCTTTAAGAATTCTTCGTCTTCGGCAGTGTCTGCACCAGCGGCGATAGCTTTTTTACACTCGTCTAATGGAGCGAAGACGGCTACCTTGATAGTTTTGCCGTTGCCATTTGGCAGGACGACGGTAGTACGGATGTTTTGATCAGCCTGGCGCGGATCTACGCCAAGGCGGACGTGAGCCTCCATAGTAGCATCGAACTTAACCGGGGAAGTCTTCTGAGCTAGCTCAATAGCTTCTTTTAAGGTGTAAACCTTGCCCTTTTCTACGAGCTTGGCAGCGGCTTGGTATTTCTTACCGCGGCGCTCTATCTTTGGGCGGACGATTGGAGCGGCACCCTTTGGCTTTTCTTCAGCCTCTTTAGCTTTAGCCTCGGCCTTTCTTACTTGGCGCTCTTCTTCGGCCTTGACTTCTTCTAGGTGTTTTTTAGACTTTTTGCCGGATTTGGCAAAATGCTCTTCTTCTGTGCTACTCTCTGCGTCTGTCTTGCGGGCCTCTGTTGGCTCACCCTCGATATCGACGGTCTTAGAGTTTTTAATTTCTTCTTCGGCGACTTTGGCGGCTAATTCTTCAGCCTTATCGTCGGTGGCTTTTTTAGTTGCCATGAGATTTATCCTTTCTGTGGTAATAACGCGCTCTGCGCTCCCAACTTGGTTAATAATGGTATTATTATAGCAAAGAATGAGGGGTTTGGCAAGGGGTGATGGGACGATTTGAACTGTACCCCATCTAGTAGACACCACGTAGAGTTGGACCATTAGCAGAACAGAGACAGCAAAAATCTCTATGGGTAAGCAGTTTCATAACGAATAATTCTGTGCTCATGTGCTTTGTTTTCCGTTTATTCCTGATTTT
>JAFUCF010000002.1 GCA_017459845.1 Candidatus Saccharimonadota bacterium | reverse complement strand
TGGCAGCGGTGGCGGCAACGATGGTAGCGGCGGCGACGATGGCAGCGGTGGCGGCGACGATGGCAGCGGTGGCGGCAACGATGGTAGCGGTAGTGGTGGCAACGATGGTAGTGGCAGTAACGGTGGCAATGGTAACAACGGTGGCAGCAACGGCGACAACGGCTCTGGCTCGTCCACAGACTATGATAATCCTGCCGTTCCTCAAACCGATGGCTCTAATTCATACAACGGTTCTGCCTCCCAGTATAATGGCACCGGCTCATCCTCTATAGACGAAGATACTGCCGTGCCAAATACCGCAGGTTTCGGCACGGATCTCGCTACTTTCCACTCGCTTATGGCTGTAAGCATAGTAGCTATTATTGGAGCTTTTGTTGGTTACGCAGCAAGACGTGCTTACGTGAAAAACCGTATTTCTCTTAAATAGAGCCTCGTTACTATAAAGCGCTTGACACCTAAGCTTTACCGGAATATAATAATAGACAGAACTAGGTCATATTTTTAAATCAAAGGACAAAAATGAAAAGAAGAAAAATAAAAAAAGGAGCAATCGGCCTGATTTTGGCGCTTCTTATGGCAAGTATCAGCCTTGTAGCCTCTAATGCTTTCACGATAAATGGCGGCTCATTAACTTGCGATGCAATAAAATCGACTTTGCGTTCTGATAGCTCTGAAACCGGTTCATCCATCATTGTTCTTTCAGAAGATTGTACGGCTAATTTGTATATTAGGGCAGATCAGTCAATTATTTTAGATACAGCCGGTCATACCTTATCCTCTAGCTCTGGTGCTACTATCACAGTCGAACGCGGCGGTAGCCTAACGCTTAATAATTACAGCGAAATCGGCACAGTATCTGGTTCTACGGTGATTAGTAACTCCGGTACAGTAGAGATTAAAAAGGGAAATATCATAGGTAATATCGTAGAAGTTTCTGGCTCAAACGCTGAAACCATTATTACTGGTGGTACTTTCTCTATTGATCCTTCTAGCTTCGTTCCGGAAGGATATACCGTAGAAAGAGACGGTAGCAACTATAAAGTTACAGCTAATGGAGTGTCGGATGAAGACTCGATAGACATTTCTAAAATAACTGCCTCAAATGACGATTTGCGCATGGCGTTAATTATAACGCTATATAGTTATATTGATAACCCAGAAACTTCTTCTCAAAATGGCCAAATGCTTGCGCAACTAATTAATTCCATCAAGCAGGGCCACACCATTTCAGCCTCGCTCGTAACGAACGAAAATCTAGAACTAGAAGAAGACGTTATGCAGATGATTCTTGGGGAAACAGCCGGCACCAACTTAAACTCCGTTTATGAAATTAATTTCGTTGTTAGGGATACGGTAGATTCAAGCCTTACAGTTTCTCTCAAAAACCTCGCAGTTCCAGTTACAGTCTCCATTCCAATTTCAGATTATTATAAGGCCGCTTTTGCTAATCGCGATCTCGCAATTGTCAATTTCCACAAAGAAGACGATGGTACCTATTTATCTGATTTTATAGATGACGTAGTTATTAATGCTAACGGCGATGTTGCATTTGAGACTAGCCAGTTCTCCCTCTTTGCTTTAACCTACGATGGTGATCCAATCACTTCCGATGGTGACGCCCCAGATTACATCCGGCCACCATCCACAGATGATGGTGATGGTAGTGGCGATAGCGGTGGCGACGATGGTAGTGGCAGTAACGGTGGCAATGGTAACAACGGTGGCAGCAACGGCGACAACGGCTCTAGCTCGTCTATAGACTATGACAATCCTGCCGTTCCTCAAACCGATGGCTCTAATTCATACAACGGTTCTGCCTCCCAGTATAATGGCACTGGCTCATCCTCTATAGACGAAGATACTGCTGTGCCAAATACCGCAGGTTTCGGCACGGATCTCGCTACTTTCCACTCGCTTATGGCTGTAAGTATAATAGCTATTGTTGGAGCATTTGTTGGTTACGCAGCAAGACGTGCTTACGTGAAAAACCGTATTTCTCTTAAATAGAGCCTCGTTACTATAAAGCGCTTGACACCTAAGCTTTACCGGAATATAATAACATACAGAACTAGGTCATATTTTTAAATCAAAGGACAAAAATGAAAAGAAAGATTTCAAAAAAAGGAATAGTCGGCCTGAGCTTGGCGCTTTTTGCAACCAGTTTTGGCTTTGCCCCTACGAATGTTTTAGCATTGAATGGCGGCTCATTAACTTGCGATACATTAAAATCGACTTTGCGTTCTGATAGCTCTGAAACCGGTTCATCCATCATTGTTCTTTCAGAAGACTGCGTGGCTAATCTATACGTAAAATCTGGCCAAACTATCACTTTAGACACAGCCGGCCATACCTTATCCTCTAGCTCTGGTGCTACTATCACAGTCGAACGCGGTGGTAGCCTAACGCTTAATAATTACAGCGAAATCGGCACAGTATCTGGTTCCACAGCGATTAGTAACTCCGGTACAGTAGAGATTAAGAAGGGAAATATCATAGGCAATATCGTGGAAGTTTCTGGCTCAAACGCTGAGACTACCATTACTGGTGGTACTTTCTCTATTGATCCTTCTAGCTTCGTTCCAGAAGGCTATACAACAGAGAAAAATGGTGAAAATTATGTAGTTATTGCTAGTGGAGGAGAAGGCGATGACCTAATTGATATTTCTAAAATTACAGCTTCAAATGATAATATTCGTACGGCACTAGCTACAACGCTACGTGATTACGTCGAAAATCCAGATACCTCGTCTCAAAACGGCCGGATGCTTGCACAATTAATTAATTCTATTAAACAGGGACATATTATCTCGGCCTCGCTCGTCGTGAATGATAATCCAGAGCTAGAGGAAGAAGCCTTGCAGAAGCTCTACTCAGAATCAGCCGGCACTAATTTAGCCTCCGTTCATGATATTAATTTCGTTGTCACGGATACGGCTGAACCAAACCTTTCGGTCTCCCTCACCAATCTTACCGCGCCAGTCACGGTTTCTATCCCAATTCCAAATCAGTACAAGGCGGCCCTTGCTACTCGCGATATTACAATCTTTAATCTCCATAAAGATAACGGCGCTTATTCAACTGATTATATAGATGGTGCCACCATCAACGCAAACGGCGATGTTGCATTTGAGACTAGCCAGTTTTCTCTCTTTGCCCTAGCCTATGATGGCGAGCCAATTACCTCTAGCGGTAGCGCTGCTGACTATGAAGCGTCTGCTGTTCCCCAAACCGGTGCTTATGTCGCTAGTGCTAGCAGCAACAACATTATCGCGCCTGACACCGCGGGCTTTGGCTCAGACCTCTCCGTTTTCCACTTGCTTTTGATTATCAGCGGCTTGGCTATTACTGGTATCCTCATTGGTTATACCGCTAGGCGCGCTTATGCTAGGAGTCGTATCTCCCTTAAATAGTTTTGCGTGGATTACCACTATATGCTCATCATCGTAGCGTACCGAGAAGGTTAAGATTTTGTCATCCTCCTCAAACGGAACATTGAAATTATAAACGGATTGCGCCGCTAGCTTCTCGGCAAATGTTTTCTTCTCGGCATCGTTGCGGAAGCTAAGCTTTGCGTAATCATCCGCTGTAGTTTTGTAGATGGAAAATACCTGCCAAAGCTCATTGGAATAATCTGTAGAAGTCCGGATGATAAATTTTTCTGGGTTATTTAGCCAGTAAGAATTAGAAATAACGCTTCTTGCTGGCTCAAACTCTGTGCCCTTCAGCTTACCATGTAGATACAGAATACTATGGTTATCAGTTAGGTTTGCAGAGTTTCTATAATCAAGCGCCACCCACCCGGCCAGGTTGTAGGATTTATTAAAAGAGTGTGTACGGTAATAATCGTTTTCTCTACCCTGTACAAACGGATAGTTAACATTCGTCCCCAAGATTTGCACCCACCCCACCGTGTCGGAGTTTTTTTCTTTGAGCTTACCGAGCTCCACGCTTAGGAGCGATATTCCATTTCCATTTTCCACTTCTGCCGACTCTGCCGTAGGCATTTCCACTTCATCCGCCGAGACTAGGTCTTGCGTCTCGTCAATTTGTTCATCCGCCCGGTTATTATCAGTCAGGCTTCGTACTAACCAAATCCCCGCTGCCGTCCAAAAAACCACCGTAAAAAACAGTGCTACTATTAAAAATCGCTTTTTTCTTTTCGCTCCACTCATTCTGTATTTATTTTACACCAGAACGAGCGAACTCGCAATTTAGGATTTCTTCTTGGCGGCCGGCTTTTCTAATAACATAATAACCGCCGTTGTCACAATCCCTCCCCCTAGCGCAAAGAGAATATCTTGCATCGTATCATCAAGCCCAACGGATATCAATTCTTGCATATGCGTACCAAGGATTTTATCGCTACCGTATTCAAAGCATTCCCATACTGCTGCTGTCGTCGCCACGAAACAAACCATGAAAAGATATTTAAACCATTTTACCTGCTGCTTTTTGGGGAAGGCCTGCCCAATAATTTCCCAAGCCACTACCGCCGCTAACATACCAGAAGCACAGTGTGCGATTTTATCAAGCGGCACCCAAACTTTGTAAATATCAAGGTCAATCCCCAGTATCATCGCCGGGATTAAGAATATATAATAGGCTAGCTCTGTCTGCTCTGAGATTTTCAGCTTAAAAATATAACGCCAGATTTCTGGCACAAACGCCAAGCCAATCGTGGCTACGTAGCTCCAAATCTTATAAAATTGCGTACCTGGTACAAGATACAAAACGGACAATAATACCCCAATCGTAACAATAATTACCTTAATACATAGATTGATTTGCTTCAGATACTGCTTCATGCCAATATTCTATCATCTTTACCGCCGTCCGACAAGTTTTTATCGTGTTTTAATTTTCTATGGTATAATATCACCTATAAGGAGTAATATGGATAAAAATAAACTGATTTTGATTACCAATCCGGGTAGCAGCTCTCGCAAGTATGCTCTCTATAAAGGCAACGAGCTTATCTGCTCTCTCCACTTTGAGTTTGAGGGTAAAGAGATTATCTGCACCCTTAAAAAGGCTGATGGCAGTAAGAAGGTTTTAAAGCAGACCTTTAAAGAGCTTACCTCCACCGTCGCCAATATTAACCGCATCCTTACCGAGGAGGGCTATCTTGGTGGTATGACCAAGATTGATGCTATTTTGGCCCGCGTAGCCTGCCCAGGTGATTATTTCACCAAAGACCACATCGTTGATGAAGAATATTTAAAGGCCCTAGAAAAAGGGAAGAAGCGCGCCCCGCTCCACGTCCCAGTTGTCGCTGGCGAGATTGAGCATTTTGTCAAGAGTTTCAAGAACACTCCAATCTTGGCTATTTCTGATACTTCCTTCCACAACGACCGCCCAGATTTAATGAAGTATTATGGTTTTGATACCGAGATTGCTGATAAGGCCGATATTAAGAAGTTTGGCTACCACGGCCTCTCCATCGGCTCCATCGTTAATTATATGCAGGCCCAAGACATCCTACCGGAGAAGCTCATCGTTTGCCACCTTGGCTCCGGCTCGTCTCTCACCGCAGTCTTTGAGGGTAAATCTCTTGATACCACCATGGGATATTCTCCAATTGGTGGGCTTTTGATGGCTACCCGTTGTGGCGATATGGATCCGGCCGCCGCTCTTGCTCTCAAGCGCCATTTGGGCTACGAGTCTGACGAATCTCTAGAAAAGTATCTCAACAAAGAGTGTGGTTTGCTTGGTGTATCCGGTCAATCTGATGATATGCGCGAGATTTTACGCCTCCGCGATGAGGGTGATAAGCGTGGCACTTTTGCCCATGCTATGTATGTCTATCGCGTCCAAAGCTGTATCGGCCAGATGGCGGCTTCTCTTGGCGGTGTAGACGCCATCGTCTTTACCGCTACTATTGGTGAGCGTTCAGAAGAAATCCGCCGCACCGTTACCCAAAAGCTAAACTACCTTGGCTTCTCGCTGGATGATGAGAAAAACGTTGGTGATTTCTCCGAGCGTCATGTTAACATTGCCGCCGATGGTAGTAAACCAATCTGGGTAATTCGCACGGACGAGTTTGAAGAAATGCTCCGTCGCGCCGCTATGCTTTTAAGCAAATAAGTTAAATAATTATCCCCATAGGGTTCTATGGGGGTATTTTTAGGATAAAATGCAACAGGTAAGTGATAAAGAGACAGAGTTTATCATCGCGCAGGCTAAGAAGACCTTGACGCTCCCTGGGGATTTTGTGGAGCTTGGCTGCTACCGTGGTGATACCTCCATTTTGTTACAGAAGCTCTTGAACCATAGCTCTAAACGTCTATTTCTTTACGATTCTTTTGCGGGCCTCCCAGAAAAGTCTAAGGAGGATGCCTCCGTCGCGGGGGATGGTTTTAAAAAAGGGGAGTTAGGTGTAACGAAAAAAGAGGTAGTTTTAAGATTTAAAAAAGCCGGGCTTAGAGTACCAATTATTAAAAAGGCTTTTTTTGAAGAATTAGATGCTGGCCAGCTTTTGCCAAATGGCACGCTAGACGCTGCGCACCCGGGCGATTTGCCCGCCCAGATTTCTTTTGCCTTCCTAGACGGCGATTTGTATGGCTCTATTAAGACTAGCCTCGGCCTCGTTCTCCCGCGCATGGTAAAGGGCGGTATCTTGCTGGTGCACGATTATAATAATCCCTCTCTTCCTGGCGTTGCCAAGGCTGTAGATGAGCGTGGCCTCTCTGGCACCGTCCACGAGACGGTTTTTTGCCATTTGGTCTGACCTACTGAGTCATAAATCTCAAAAATTCAATCTCATAGTAAATAAAACACCATAACCTTGTCGCTACAGTGCCTACAAACCAGAAAAAGCAATAGCCTCCGCCGTATCTAATGTTTAAAACCCAAAAATACCCACTATGTGGTGGGTATTTTTAAACCTCCGGCTTAATTTAAAATCGCAATCATGATGTTGAGATAAGCCGCAAAGGTAGTCCAGAGAAGATATGGTAATAAGCACCAAAATGCACCCATAGAAACTTTTTTCGCCAGGCAAAGCAGCACAATTTCTAGGCACCACATTACCATTAAGACAGCAAAGGCAAACCAGTGCCAGCCTAGATTAAAGAATAGTAGTGTCCAAGCAAAGTTCAATACTAGCTGAATTCCGTAAACCCAAAGCGCAGTTTTAGAAATCTGCTTGTCCATCTTGTTACCTTGTCTGCCGGCGTGCCAGATGAGATAACTAGCCACGCCCATCAAGATGTAAAGAATTGTCCACGCTACAGGGAATAACCAGGCCGGCGGCGCAAGCGGCGGCTGCTCCATTGCATTAAATTTGCCCATCGCATCTTGTGTGAGCAGAGATATTAATAGCCCGCCGCCTAGTGGCACCGCAATTGCCAGCCAGATGCGCCAAACTTTCCCCACCGTTTTTATGTCTTTTTTAGCCATGATAGCTCCTTATATTATGCTTATGCCTAAATTATAGCACATTTATCGTAAACATTACAAAACCCTACTCCGCCCAGTATAAAATAATATGCTCTCCCGTCGATAGTGCCGACTCTACCACGAATTTTCCATAAAACCCCTTTTACCTCTTCCATTTTTTAAGATAATATGGTAAAATAACTACCAAGTGTTAATAAAAGGTTAATTATGAGTTTTTCAATCTTAAAGAAAATCGGTGACGAACAGAAGAAGAAAGCTGTTGTTGATGTCCGCTCTGGTGATACCGTAAAAGTCACCCAGAAAATCAAGGAAGGTGAGAAATTCCGCCTTCAGGTCTTTGAGGGTGTAGTTATCCGCACGGATCGCAAAGATTCTCACACGGCCAGAATTACCGTCCGCAAAATCGCTAGCGGCGTTGGCGTAGAAAAATCCTTCCTTATCCACAGCCCGCTCGTAGAGAAAATTGAGATTGTTCGCCGCGCTAAAGTCCGCCGCAATAATCTTAGTTACTTACGTGAGCGTTCTGGTAAATCCGCTCGTCTTGCCAGTAAAGATTTTGACCGTGCCGCTGTTAACGACGTCGCCGTAGAAGAAGCTCCAGTAGAGGAAACAGAAACTGCAGAGCCTGCTAAAGAGGAGAAGACCGCAGAGCCTGCTAAAGAAGAACAAACTGCAGAGCCTACTAAAGAGGAGAAAAGCGCAGAATAACTCTTTTGCGGAGGTATGCGCAGCTTGCTAGCGAGCATAAGCGCCGGAACCCCGTGAAGACGGGCGTGACGGACGCGCCTCCGCAAAAGAGTTATTTGCGCTAAAAGTGTTATGCCCATCCTAGGCATAGATGAAGTTGGTCGTGGCCCTTGGGCAGGGCCACTTGTTATTGGTGCCGTAATCTTAAAGCAACCAGAAACCCAGATAGATTTTGCATTAGCCGCCGAAGATGTTTTGTCCGATACAACCGCGCCTTTGCTCCCGATTTGGGATGATCTTGCCGATTCTAAAAAGCTTACCAAGCTCCGGCGCGAAGAGTTAAACCAGAAGATTGAGGATTACGCCTACGCCACAGGTCTTGGCTGGGTGTCTGCCGATGAGTTAGATGAGTTAGGCCTACCCGCCAGCTTGCGCCTCGCCGCTAGACGTGCCGTTGCGGCTTGCTTGAAAAAGGCCGGCCTCAAAGATGCCGAACGATATGTTGCGGGCAACCATAACATTTCTTTCCCGCCTAATTTCCCCGTGGATGAGATCATTATCGATGGTACGGTTAATTTCTTACGCGGTACGCCGTTAGAGTCGAGAGTTAGCGTCTTAAAGAAAGCCGATTCTCTCATTAAAGAAGTTTCTGCCGCCTCTATTGTTGCCAAAGTAGCGCGGGATAATTATATGGTAGAATTATCTAAAAAATATCCTGGCTATGGTTTTGAAAACCACGTTGGCTATGGCACCGCAGAGCATAAAAAAGCCTTAGAGCTCTATGGCCCTTGCCCAGAGCATCGCGCGTCCTTCCGGCCAATCGCCAAACTCATCGGCGAGGAGACAAAGGCTCCAAGCTCTAGCAAAAACGCTACCACTTCCGGCCAAGCGGGGGAAGAAAAAGTTGCAGAATACCTAAGAAAGCGTGGCCACAAAATCTTGGCCCGTAATTACAAAACTAGATTTTATGAAATAGATATTATCTCTGCCACAGAAGAACACCTTTATTTTACAGAGGTTAAATACCGCCAGTCTGACGCGCATGGCTCGCCCTTCGAAGCTATTACGAAGAGAAAAAAAGAACAAATGTCTTTCGCCGCGGAGTGTTTTATGGAATATCTAGCTAAGCGCCTTAAGCGCAACCCAGAGTCTCTCCCTTCCCCGGTATTGGCTGCCGCTGCAGTCTCCGGCCAAGATTTCCTGGTAGAAGATTGGCTGGTGATTTCGTAAGCACGCACGTTCTACATCTGTGATTTAACCACGTGGCTCATATTAAAGGCCTATGCTATAATATTTCCATGGATTTGGAGTATGCGGTAGAATATTTTATGAACCATAAAGGGGGAAAGCTAGCATCGCCGGCTGTGCGGTTTGAGGCGTTTAAACTGCTTTGTGAATACTTTGGCCATCCAGAGCTTAGCTGCCCGTGTATCCACGTGGCTGGCTCCAAGGGTAAAGGCAGTATTACTACGATGGCCGGCAACATTCTAAAATCTGCTGGCTTTAAAACCGTTGGTCTTTATCGCTCGCCCGCCATCACTCATTTTACTGATCGCATCTCCGAAGTTGATAGTCCCTTCTCGCCGGAAGTCTACAAAAAGGCTTTTGATATTCTAAAAGCCGGCATAGAAAACCTCCGCGCAGAGAATAGAATTGGTCGCCTTACTTATTATGAGCTCGTCACGCTCTATGGTTTTCTAGTATTTAAAGAAGCCGGCTGTGACTTTGCCGTGTTTGAAGTCGGCGTTGGTGGCGAATATGATGCCACGAACGTTGTCCAGCCAAAGTCCGCTATTATTAACACGATAGAATTAGAACACACTGAGAAATTAGGTAGCACTTTAGAAGAAATTGCCCGCGCCAAGGCTGGTATCATCAAAGAAAATATTCCAACCGTCATTGGCCCACAAACTACGCCTGGCGTCAAAACCGTTTTTAAAGCTGCCGCTAAAGAAAAGCACGCAGAGCTTCTATTCATTCCGGATTGTCTTAAAACAGAATACTATTTAGATGATGATAATCATCTCCGTATGCACATAGATGAGATTGACGTTAGTCTTCGTTTACCGGGCAGCTTCCAGGCTACGAACGCCCTTGCCGCCAAACTTGCCGTAAAGCTTGCCGTTCCTACCATTACAGAAACCGCAATTAAAAATGGTCTAGAAAGGGCATGGCTTCCCGGCCGGTTTGAGGTTTTATCCTCGCGCGAGCTAATTAATTATCCTAAAATCCCTTATCTAATTATGGATGGTGCCCATACTGCCCGCAGCGCTGCTGGCACCATGGATACCTTAGCGGTATATCGCGGGCTTATGGCTAAGCAAAAGACTTACGATTCTTGTCTTACAGATTTTACTTTGGATGAAAAGCCGCTCCTGCTTTTTGCTTGTGCTAAAGACAAAAAGGTTGGAGAAATCGCCAAAGCCCTCGCTCCGCATTTTTCCGAAGTCTTTTTGACTAGCCCGGGTGGTTTTAAAACCCCGGATTTACCACGTTTAAAATCTGCATTCATAAAAACTGGCCTAAAAACCATCTACGCAGAGGATTATAACTTTGCGATTAAAACTGCACTCCAAACAGCCAACAGCAAATCTCTTGGCCTAGTAGTGCTGGGTTCGTTTTACTTGGTTGGTGAGGTAAAAAACTATCTTGTAAGATCGTCCGGCTCGCCGTGGTAAATTATTTCCCCAATAAAAAGCCCAGATCATCATAGCCAGTAATAATAGAATAGAGTTTCTCTGGCGTCTCGTATTCTAGCGCCGCAAACCGTTTTAAATTGCCAAAATCGACTGGCTTAAAGTTTATGCCAGACGTCGTATTCATCATAAACTCAAACCCGAGCTCATTTAGCTCAGATTTCGTTAGATTTTTTGGCACGTAGCCATATGGCCAAGCCAAAATATCGGGCTTCCTACCAAGTTCTTTCAAAAAGCTTTTGCTGGCCGCCGCCAAATCTTTTTTGATATCTTCTACGTCTGTCGTAGCGAGCACCGGTTTGTCTCCTATTAAATCGTGTTTATCGTAGGTGTGGCAGCCAAATTCTACTAGTCCAGTTTTTTCTAGCTCCCGGATTGTCTCCCAGTTCATATATCCCGGCCGGACTTCATCGGCGCATTTAACAATGATATTCTGGTTAGATTTAATCTTAAGTTCCTGCATAATTGGGAAAGCTAAGGCATGATAATTTTCATACCCATCATCAAAGGTAAAAACCATAAGCGGTTTTTTAAGCGGCTTTTTTAAAAGCCCTTTTGCCTCGTGTAGACTGCAGATTAAAAATCTCTCGCGGAAAAACTCGCAGTATCTGCGGAAAGTCTTAGTGGTCATCATCATATCGCGCTCCGCTGCATTGGCCGGCGTGTCATCGCAAATCCGGTGAAACATTAAGATTGTAAGCTTTGGCGAAACCTGATAATTTTGGCTTTTTCTCGCCCGGATTTTCTTTACTGGCCGTGCCATTTTGCTGGCCGTTTTTGAAACTAAATCGCGTTTTCTACCCATTTTCTGTACCCACCTTTTTCTTATAATTATCTACGGCTTCTCTCAAAGCATCATGCCCCAAGATTGAACAATGGAATTTATGTTTTGGCAAATTCCCCAAAAACTCGTCAATATCTTTGGCCGAAATCGCCACCGCCTCGTCCAGAGTTTTGCCCTTGGCTAACTCAGACAACGCCGATGTAGAAGCAATCGCCGAGGCACAACCGTAAGTCTTCCAACGAATGTCTTTGATCTTCCCATCTTCTACCACGATGTACATTTTCATTTGGTCGCCACAAATTGGGTTCCCTACAATTCCCATTGCATCGTATTTAAACTTACTTTCGTCGCCCATCAAATAATTTCTGGGATGTAAAAAGTGGTCTTTTACAATATCAGAATACACCCAATCTTGCCCTTCGTTCATTTCGCCTCCATTTTTATAGTGCTTATTTTTTGTAACCTATCAATTATCCCCGGTAAAACGTTCATTACTTTTGCTACGTCTTTTTCGGTATTATCTAGCCCAAAAGAAAACCGGATAGAAGAATGCGCCACTTCTGCGTCATTAGTCTTTGCCATTAAAACGTGGCTAGGCTTAATGTCGCCCGCCGCGCAGGCCGAGCCCGTAGAGACAATCACCCCCTCGGCATCTAAGTAGAGCTGGATAGATTCGCCCTCTGCCGCCTGAAAAGAGGCGTTTAAGATATTTGGTAGGGATTTCCCGCGCTTAATATCAGTATTCAGGCTACTACCGGGGATTTCATCTAAAATCCTTTTAGCTAGCGCGTCTCTTAACTTCCGCACGTCTCGCTCGTATTTTTCCCAAGTTTTGTCATCGCGCATCTTTTTAAGCGCAGCCTTAAAGCCGATTATCCCCACGGTATTATATGTGCCGCTTCGGCGTTTTTTCTCTTGGTTGCCGCCAATTATTAACGGCTTAAATGGTACGCCCTTTTTAACATAGAGCGCACCCACCCCTACCGGCCCGCCAATCTTGTGTGCTGAAAACGTAGCATAATCTAGCCCCAGCTCTTTAACGTTTACCGGGATTTTGCCCAGCGCTTGCGTAAGATCAGAATGGACATATCCGCCCCGGCGGTCAGTTACTAAATCTTTGCCAAAATCGCTTTTGGCCGCGAAGAGCTCATCCTCTTTTGGCGCCGGAATTTCTCTGGCTGCGTCTACAACCTTTTTTAAATCTAGAATATCGCCCGTTTCATTATTCGCTAACATCACAGAAAAAAGCTTCGGTAGCTTTTCGCCTGCGTATTTTTCTGCTGCCACAAAAATAGAATGATGCTCGAGTGGTGAGGTTTCAATCCTGTGGCCTTCAAAAGTCCGGATTACGGTATTATTAGCCTCTGAAGAACCAGACGTAAAGATAATCTCCTCTGGTTCTGCGCCAATAAGCTCTGCCAGTAGCGTTCGCGTCTCCTCAATCTCATTCATCGCGAGATGCCCGGGTGTATGTAGAGCTGATGCATTAGCAAAAAACTTGCGCTCTGCCTCGTGCATCGCTTCCATCACCTCTGGCAACATCGGTGCCGTCGCCGCATAATCTAAATATGTCATATCTGTATTATACCACCTTATTATCAGGGAATGCTCCAAAAACTACTTTGCCCGTCAACATCACAAGTAAAGCAGATATTGCGCTCCTTATAAGTTATCTCGCGTAGGCAATATTATGTGCCAGCGCTTGGTCTTGGAGCCGCGCCGCCCTCACTAAATCATCCACGCAAGAGTTTACCGAGTGCTTAACGCGCGCCTTCTCCTCTGCCTTTTTACCGTCGTTCCAGCGGTCTAATGTCCCCACGAGATAACCTGTAATCCGGCGCAGCCTCTCAAACTTGTCATTATCGAAGTATTCAGCATGGTCATTAAAATACTTTTCTGCGATTTTTTCGTCGCCATTTTTAGCTAGTAGGGAAACGCCTAGCTCTACCAAAACGCTTGCGTGCATATTCTCGTATTGGTCTACCGTTTTTAGAGCCTCGCGGATTTCAGCCTCTGGCACCTTGGCGTACGCGTTGAGAGAATTAGCAAACTTTTCAAAATCAAATTTGGTAGCATCGTTTGGTTCGTGATAAATGATATTTTTCATTGTATAGTCCTTTTGGTTATTTATTCTGCTTACGATTATAAACGCTACATATAGTGTTTGTCAATAGCAAAATACGCTATATATAGCGTTTTCCACAAGAAAAGGCTTGGTTTCTCCGGCCCACAAAAAACCATCCCGTATGCACGTTTAAACTATAGAAAACTGTTTTATTTCTCACCAATTTGTTTGGCGAAACTATCTCTCAGTTCCATCCATTTTTCAATCGGATATTCATAGACGGCGTTGAATATCGGCATCCAAACCTCTAGCCGCTTATCGGCCGGTAAAGTGTCCATCCCTAGTAGTTCAAAAAATCCTGCGCTTGGCTCACAATGCTCTAAACTCCCCACTATCGCAGAAATCACTGGCGCATCATGTTCTCTGCAGTAGTTAGATATTCTGCCCAGCCTATAGCCTATATTTACCGGTATTACAGATTGTGTATCAACCAAGTCGGTCAATGCGGAATATGTAATAGTATTAGGTTGTTTCTTATTCTTTTTAATATAGTCAATTAAAAGCTCAAAAATCTTCAAATCGACTTCGTCTATATAATCAGACTCTTTAATTTCACTTACCATAGATATATATAACAAAATTACAGATAGAAAGGTTGGTTTTTCTAGTCAAAGATAGGAATTTTAAATTTCTAGACTAATCTGTTATTTATCCACTTTTCTTGGTTTTCTTTATTTCGATGATCGCAAAAATAGCAATCACTCCCCAAACTATTTGAAGCACAAACGAAAACCAAGCATTACGCGGAAAAAGTCCAATCGCCATTAATATTGCTGAAAATAAGTTTAACAGCTGATAATTCAGACCTGGCTTTATCTTTTTTGTCGATAGCAATAAATATGCTAGGACTACTAAAAAAGAGCCAATCCAACCAATAATATCAAAAACTAACATCGTCAAAATCCCTTCGCTTATGTCGTATATAATCATTGTACCATAAAGTATAGTATAATAATTATACTAATAATAGATATCACAGGTTGGTTTTGAATTTAAAGATCGGAATCTTGAATTTTCAAACCAACATACGACCACATATGATTCTCGAAAATCCACATTTCAAAGATAAAAAGTCACCTTTCCGCTGAAATCAAGAAAAATAAACAAATCAAACGACTACTCTTAATAGATAAGCAGAAAAATATAGTGCTCAAACTCAAATAGATCGTGAACACTCCATCCTGTTGTAAAATAGTTATATATAACAACTAATAACTATACAAAGGAGGAGATATGCGCGATAAAATCGGCACGTCCACGATCTATACTACTATAATACCAAATTTCAAAGAATTATACAGAGTTTATCCTAGAAAACTGTCTAGAGAGGCTAAACTTCGTCTGAAAGTGTTGGAGTATT
>JAFUCF010000032.1 GCA_017459845.1 Candidatus Saccharimonadota bacterium | reverse complement strand
TCATTATGAATTACAATGCAAAACAAAATGATCCAATACTTATATCGGCTTAATAGCGAAACTATACAAAGGAGCAAAAGGTGACATTTTCATAAAATAATTACATGCCAAAAAAGGTGACATAATCAAAAGTTATTGACAGTACTTTTGGGGCATAAATTTTAGTTTAAGTAGGATGGAGGGATATCGCTTTTGCTACGCAAAAGCTCACTTTTTTGGCTGGGATGGAGGGATATCGCTTTTGCTACGCAAAAGCTCACTTTTCTGCGTCACTCGTTTACAGAAAAATAAATTTTTCTGTAACACTCGTTTCCTTGAAAAGACGAAGGAATTGCTTTTAATAGTTTATTGGGATGGAGGGATATCGCTTTTGCTACGCAAAAGCTCACTTTTCTGCGTCACTCGGTTACAGAAAAATAAATTTTTCTGTAACACTCGTTTCCTTGAAAAGACGAACCCTCCGGGTTCGCATCCCTCCAATCCGAAAGCAAGTTAAAAAATATAGCCCTGCGGGCTATCTTTTTTAACTTGGCTGGGATGGAGGGACTCGAACCCCCGAATGACGGGACCAAAACCCTTTGCCTTACCACTTGGCGACATCCCAAGGCATATTTATAATAGCACAAATGTCGCTTTTATTCAACTTTGGTGATTTGGCCGTTTTTGAGGTGGAGGATGCGTTGGTTGCGCGAGCCACGGAATTTTAGAGTAAGATCACGCTCGGCTAAAACAAAACGACCGTCTATGAGCGCGTCTAGCTCGTTTAGAAAATCTAATGTGGCTTGGTTTTTGCGAGCTTGCTTTTCGTCTGTTGTTTTCATTTCGCCATAGTTTTTAATTTCTTCATAGGTGAAGCCGGAGAAACTCCAGACATCCCATTTTAGCTCATTATGGGCAAATCTTGCTAGCTCTAGGCAAGCTTCTGGTTGGACGAAGGGCTCTCCACCGCAGAAGGTTAGACCTGTCTGGCCCTTGATTTTCCGGAGCTCATCCTTGACTTCTTCTACGTCAATCAAGAAGCCACCGTTAAAATCCCACGTTTCGGGATTTTGACAGCCCTCGCAATGGTTTGGGCAGCCTTGCGTCCAGATGACGGCACGCAGGCCGGGGCCATTTACGATGGAGTCTCTTTCAATTGGGCCAGATAGGCGAATTTGCATATTATTCCTTCCCTAGTGCTTTTTTAGCAGTTTTCTTAGCTTTCTCGCGAGCATTCTTTTCATCGGTGGTGAAGACGCCGTGCTTGACGCGGGCGGCTTCTTCGGCCTTCTTGCCGTCGTTCCAGCGCTCCAAAGAGCCAACTAGATAACCGGTGATGCGGCGCAATCGCTCGAAGAGCACATCGCCGTCTGATTCTAGTCTACCACAACTTGGGCAGCGATCGCCCTTAATAATGCCGGTAAAGCCACAAACTGGATCGCGGTCTACTGGGTGGTTGACGGAGCCGTAGCCGATGCCAGCCTCTTTCATATGGCGGATAACTGCCTCAAAGGCCTCGATGTTTTCAGATGGATCACCATCTAGCTCAATGTAAGAGATGTGACCGGCGTTACATAGCGCGTGGAATGGAGCCTCTTTGTCAATTTTGTCGAAAGCAGAAATATTGTAGTAAACCGGCACGTGGAATGAGTTGGTGTAGAAATCGCGATCAGTGACACCCTCAATCTTGCCATACTCTTTGCGATCCATGCGGGTGAAGCGCCCAGCCAAACCCTCAGCTGGGGTGGCAAGAAGCGAGAAGTTAAGATGATATTTCTTGGTATATTCATCGCATTTTTCACGCATGTGAGTAATAATGTCTAGACCAAGCTCCTCGGCCTCTTCTGACTCGCCGTGATGCTCGCCAATCATAGCTTTGAGCGTCTCGGCTAGGCCGATGAAACCGATAGATAGAGTACCGTGTTTAATGACGCTGCCAAGCTTATCGTTTGGCTTTAGGTTTTCTGAGCCAAACCAGTTGCCCTGCCCCATGAGGAATGGGAAGTTCCTGACGTGCTGATTAGCCTGGAAATCGTAGCGCTCTAAGAGCTGGTCTTTGACAAGATCCATGGTTTTGTCTAAATCTTTATAAAAGCCGGACCAATCCGCTTCTTTTCTCTCACCAAGGCAAATACCGTGTTTAATGCCAAGGCGGACGAGATTGATCGTGGTGAACGAGCAGTTACCGCGGCCGGTGACGATGCCGTCTGATTCTGGGAAGCAAGAGCCAAAGACGCGGGTACGGCAGCCCATGGTGGCAATCTCCGTGTTGTAATCGCCTGGCTTGTAATACTGCAAGTTAAACGGCGCATCAATAAAAGTGAAATTCGGGAAGAGGCGCTTGGCGGATACTTCCATGGAGCGTTTAAAGAGATCATAGTTAGGATCTTCTGGGTTGTAATTGATGCCCTCTTTAACTTTGAAAATGGAAATCGGGAAGATTGGCGTCTCGCCGTGCCCGAGGCCGTTCATAGTGGCCTCCAAGAGATACTTAGATACGAGGCGGCCAGATGGACTAGTATCAGTACCAAAGTTTATAGATGTAAATGGTACTTGAGCCCCGGCGCGCGAATGCATCGTGTTAAGGTTGTGGATGAAGCCCTCCATAGCCTGGAACGTCTGCCTTTCCGTATCTTCATTGCTGGCTTTGATGACAGATTCTGGCATTTTGAGCTTCTTTAAACGGCCGTTTTCGCCATACTTGATGTCGTCTGGAATTTCAATCTTGAGAGTCTTACCAGTAAACTCATTGTACTTTTCTAGGTTGGATTTTAGAGCCTTCTTGAACGATTTGTCTACACCTGGAGCCATGGCATAATCAAAGTTAGGGATGGATTGGCCGCCGTGTTGCTCATTTTGGTTGGCCTGGAGAATAATGGCAGCAAGCGCAGCGTATGAACCAATAGAATTTGGAGTGCGAAGATGGCCGTGGCCGGTGTTAAAACCGCCGTCTTTAAATAATTTTAGTGGATCTGTCTGGCAACAAGTGAGGGTGCCAGTAGCGTAAAAGTCTAAATCGTGAATATGAATATCGCCGTTATCATGAGCAAAAGCGTGCTCTGGTTTTAAGAGCACCATTTTGGCAAAGGCCTTAGAGCCCTCTGCGCCAAACTGAAGCATTTTGCCCATGGCAGAGTTGCCATCTACGTTAGCATTAGAGCGTTTAATATCGGAATCCTCTGAAGCATCTGCGATAGAAATTGTGCGGTATGATTCCATAAGGTTTGACTTGGCCTCACGGACGCGGTTGCGCTCCTGACGATAAGTAATATAGGCTTTTGCGGTGCGCTTGAAGGAGCTTTCCATCAGCACGCGTTCAACAATATCTTGAATTTGCTCTACGCGCGGGGTGCGCTCTTTGATTTCTGCCTCAGCAACTTTTAGGACTTTGTCAGAAAGCTGCTTGGCACGGTCGTACTTAAATTCTTCTGTGGCGCTGCCAGCGGCTGCGATTGCATCTGTAATCTTTTCGGGATTAAAATTAACGATTTTCCCATCACGTTTCTTGATTTTTTTGAACATAAAATCTAATACCTCACTTGATTATGTTATTTCCTTTACACCATATTTAGCGTCTAGGACTATTATAAAACGCTATATATGGTGTAGTCAATAGGAATTTAGCATAATTTTAATGAGTTTTTCCACAAATGAGAGAATATGTTATAATATTTACAATGAAATATCAAGGATATGAACCAAAGAAGTGCTGGGTAGGGGAAGGCCAAAAGGTTTGCTACGCTACGCGAGAAGAAGCGGAGGTAGCGGCAAAGGTGGCCGAGCATGATTATGGTGCGCCAAGGCTATCGGTCTACAACTGTGAGTTTTGTCATATGTGGCATTTATCTTCGCGGTAGAGCGGTGTTGGGGGCGGTGGGGATTTTAGCAGTACTGGAAATTTTGCCGATTAGAAACTTTTTATTGACACCTTCACCGCGAGTGCCGGACGCGGAGATCGGCGTAATGAGTAAGTTATGCTCGCCGTCTGCCAAATCTTTCAGGTGAATGATTTGGGATTTAGTTAAGCCTAAGATATAATCATCTAGTATAACTAGATACCCTTCTGCGCCTGTGGCTTTTAGAGAGACGCTAGCAGAATGGTTTCCTTTTTTAATATCTATACTGTCTATTGAGGCAGATAGGTTTGTTTCTTCTTTAGGGTAAACCGTGAGAGCGGCAGAGGCAGAGCTTGATAAACCGGATGTTGTGATAACTTTTGCCTGGACGAAGCCTGAGGTGGGCAGACTATAGAGCGAACTGATGGACGGGGTGGTAGTGGTGATTTCAAAAATGCCGTCTTGGTCTAAATCCCATTCGTAATGGTCTACATCGGTGGCGGAGGTATTGAGGTTAAAGGTTAAAACCTCGCCGCTAGAAGTGGTGTAGGAATTATACTGGAAGGCAAGGTCTGGGCGGTTTAACAAAACATTGCTAGAGATGGATATATCGGTTGAGCCAAGAGCAAAGGCTTGGCCATTAGTGCCTGCTACTAGTGAATTGTAGGCCGAGAGTTTAGAGTCTGGCGCCACAACGTAAACATTGACTGGATCAATCTCGAGCGAACGTTTAACAACGTCGGCCAGGGTGGTGCCGTCATGATCTGGTTCGTGATATTTGGCATCGGTGAGAAGGATAATAGATTTAGTTGCGCCGGCGTGCCAATCTAAGCTATTCATGGTTTTTAAGATGGCAGATAGAGCCGATTCCGGAATATCACCACCGCCGGATATATTTAGGTTTTTTAAGCGAGCTTGAAATTCATCGTAAGTACAAGAAAAATCACAAAGCATATGCGGTACCCATTCTGCGCCGTCTGCTTTTATGTCGCGGTATTCCGCTAAAGCAATACGGCCGCCCGTAGCTAGGGTAGTTTTAGCAATTTTTAGAGCTTCGTTTTTGTATTCTTTGATGGCGTTCGCCATAGAAGAGGTGGTGTCAATTAATATAACAGTGTCGCGACTGACTTGCTCTATATTTGGGATTTGAAATGCTTTTGCTATCGCTTGGCGGATAATAATAGCGGCTTGCTGGTATGGGTAAGGCTCGTGGTCGGCATAGTTTAGATGGTCGTCTACGATATGAGCTAAATTAAAAATGTTGAAATAATTACTACACATGACGTCCTCTTTAGTGCACCAGAGGCCAACCTTTTTAATGAAAGCCGCTGGGAAGTAATCAGGCTTTGCGGCGCCAAGGATGCCAGAGTGGGCACGGCAATTTGGGGCATAGATACGGTAGCTAGAGAAATTTTGGTTGTTACAGGCTGGCGGGAAGAGCCCTTCCCCCTCTGGGAGATAGAGTTTGGGATCGCCAAAGGTAGCGATATAAATGACGTTATCTGCGGTAAGGCCAAGCGTGCTAGCAGCTTCGTTGAAGAACTTATGAAGGATAAAGGAGCCTTCAGAATAACCGCCAAAGACAAATTTAGTATTGGGGCACTTCGTGAGAACATCTGTTATACGGCCAGATATTTCTTGGATGCCTGCGGCGACACTAGTTTGAAACTCGCCAGAATTGCCGGCAGAAAAATATGTTTCGGCGGTGTTTTTGAGTTCTACGAGCGATCCCGTGCCGATATTGGCGCCTTTGTAGATTTTACCATAATAATTAGATTGGCCAAGATAGTAGTAATCATAGCTAAGGTTTGTTAATTTGCTAGAATTCATCGCTTCGTGCCAAGCGGCAACGTCTGGGCTGGAGTTAAAATCGGATGCGGCGCCATGCGCAAAAATAACCTCTACGTCGCTACAAGATGTAATGGTGGCGGCTTTGCCAATTGTCTTACTATTCTCATAGGCTGAAGCCGGTTTGACATTTCCTAGTAAAAATGTCGAGATACAAGCTGCTAAGAGCAGTGTAACCTTGATGTGAAGTGGTGGTTTATGTTGTGGTTTTGACATATTGTCCTCCGTTTATTTGATGATAATCCGAGGATATATCACACCTAGCCCGCGATGCAAGCATAACCTTGATGTTCTGGAGAAAATATGTTTTAATATGTATTTTTGTCAAGCAAAAGCCGGTTCGGGATAGAGTAGATTTAATACTGGGAATTTATGTCTAATCTATTTAGCCCATTTAGTGAGGCGAGAAATAAAGGCGTTAGCTTGGGCTTCTGGCATTATAGTAGTCTGGAGGGCTTCGTCATAAACGGTTGGCGTGATTTTAGTCTGGATAAGTTTGCCATTCCAAAAATAGTGTGTCAAAATGAGCGAACGTTCGGTGCCTGGCCAGTAGGTCTGGTCAAAGAAAAGATTACCTAGGCCATAATAGATTGGTTTATTATTATAAAGCTCGAAAGTTTGCGGCTGGTGGGCCTGTGTACCTACGACTAAATCTGCGCCGAGGTCTATTAAATGTTTAAAGAATGCTTCTTGCTCGGGCCATTCTGACTCGCCTGGGGCGATAGGGTAGTCGCAGGTCTCGTATTCTACGAAACCTTCTGGATAACAATAACATTCAAAATACTGAATGTCTACGATGACAAAATCACCATTAGCCTTGGCGGTTTGGATTTGCTTCTTGGCGGTTTCATCGTCATAAATATTGGCGCCAGGACTGTCCTTCGTAGCTCCGCCTGCGCCGGCTTTGGTAGTGGAGAGATTGTAGCCAAGCCAAGTAATTTTAGTGCCTTTTTCGTTAAGCTCTAATGGCGTCTCGGCATCCTCGGCGTTTTTGCCGCCACCAAAAGTTTTAAGGCCGTCCTCATGGTAAAGTTTTAGGGTATCTAGCGCAGCATTTTTGCCCACGTCTACATTGTGATTGCCGGTAAGCTCTACAATATCCGTGCCGATAGCTTTAATGCTCTCATAAACGCGATTATCGGCGCAGAGTACAGTAGAGGCAGAATCGGTTTGACAATCGTCTGCGAAGGATACTTCATTAGAAATGTGGGTAAGGTCAGAGTTTTTTAAGAAATCTTTAATGTTTTCAGCAAAGTATGTGCCGTCTTTTACCTGGTTTAATTTAGTCTGGACGCCGCGGGCTAGGGCGGTGACGCCAGTTTGGTTAATGGTGAGGACGTCGCTTATACTAGTTGGAAAGGACGGGAGAGTGGGCTTTAGTTTGTCTTTAATAGCTTGAGCTTCTTCCTCGTTACTACTTTTTATATTTAGAATATGAAATTTGGCGCCGGATTTAAAATCATCCAGATAATATTTGCCGTCCTCTGTCACGACACGGACACTGGAATCTAGTTTGCTAAATGGGGTGTACACTACATCTCCATGATAATAAAAATCTACTGTGGGGATTTCTATCTCTGTAATGAGCTCATCGCCAGAAATATTAGTTACGGTAGCCTCTGAGATGGTGGCGTCTGTTTTTAAGGCGACGTCTTTTAGAGTGGATTGGTATGTTTCGCGGTTTTTACTAGAAATGGAGGCGTCATAAATGATTTCGCCGCGAGGCTGATTAAGAATTATTGCTGCCGCGGTGGCCGCTGCAACGACAATAAAAATAATAAAGAAGCTTATTTTTCTAACACGAACTCTTGCCATAAAATTATTGTAACATAATTTTTATATGCTGTGTAATTAACTGGTATTGGAAAATGAATGTATTTTTAAAATTTCAACTCTTGTTTTTCAGAACCATATGCATTATAATAATTTCCAACGTAAGTGCACTAGTCAACCCTAAGTAGACAGTTTTTGCATTTCTCATAGTATTTTTGTTTATACTGGATGGGAGTCAGGTATCCTAATGCATAGGCTGGCCGTTCATAGTTAAAATAATAGATATAATCAGCTATCACCTTATCT